>NZ_QRGQ01000007.1:0-314820 GCF_003367205.1 Arthrobacter sp. RT-1 | reverse complement strand
AGACCACTGGGTTGATAGGCCGGATGTGGAAGCGAGGACTAACGACTCGTGAAGCTGACCGGTACTAATAGGCCAACAACTTACACCACACACCCACCCCGCAAACGAACTTCAAAAGCGTTTGCACCAAAGGGGTCGGGTAAAAAGATAACAAGACTGCTTGCGTCCACTATGTGGTTCCCAAACAACAAACCCATTTGTTGCAGGGAACACCAACTGAATAACAACACCACACTGCTCGAACACGAGCACAAATTGTTGTAACCACCAGTTTTCCCACCCCCACAGGGGGTGTGGAGCAAGGGTTACGGCGGTCATAGCGTGGGGGAAACGCCCGGTCCCATTCCGAACCCGGAAGCTAAGACCCACAGCGCCGATGGTACTGCACCCGGGAGGGTGTGGGAGAGTAGGTCACCGCCGGACAACCACTAAGGTCGAGGCCCCAACCAGCAATGGTCGGGGCCTCCCGCATTTAACGCACAAACCCAGGCACGCCCCATCACCTCCCGCCCCCAAACCCCCGACGCCCCATCAGATCCTGCACCAAAACCACCGACGCTCTCTCACGTCCTGCAGGAAAACCCCGGACGCCCTATCAGCTCCTGCAGAAAAACCAGGGATGCTCTATCAGATAACGCGCCCAACCAGCCCGGATGGCAACCACAACTGATAGAGCAACCACCGCCGGCGCCCCCAAAGGCACCAAAGCGCCCGCCCCGCCGTCGAAATGGCTGAGAGAGCGTCGCCGGAAATCCCGCAAGAGGTGATAGGGCGTCGCTCGGGAACCCGCAGCACGTGATGAAGCGTTGAAGGCCGGGGGAGGCTGGTGTGAACATCCCCACGATGTTGCCCCCAGCCCTCGCTCTGTCCCTGCGGATTAGGTGCCTCCTCTAGAATTGATGAAGATGTACGGACTTCGAAGCGCTTGATTTCGGGTTGCGTAGGAAACGAAACACGGATACGAGCGGCTGCAGTTGCGCCAGTGGTCGGCTCACAACAGGAGGAATCCATCATGGCCGAGCACAACGGCGGTAACCGCGGAAACGACCGCGGTCCGTTCCGGGGAAACAACAACTCCGGTGGGGACCCCCGCGGGTTCCGGTCCCGCAGCAACCGCGACAACAACGACTTCCCGAAGCGGGCATCCGGCAGCGGGGAGCGGAAGCCCTTCGGTGACCGCGACCGCAAGCCGTTTGGTGACCGTCCCCGCCCTGAGGGTGAAGGCGACCGCCGCGGCTTCGGTGGCGGAGAACGCAAGCCTTACGGTGATCGTGACAACCGTTCCTTCGGGGAACGGCCGCGCCGTGAAGGTGACGGCGACCGCCGGGGTTTCGGCGGCGGTGGCGGTGGAGAACGCAAGCCTTACGGTGATCGTGACAACCGTTCCTTCGGGGACCGGCCGCGCCGTGAAGGTGACGGGGAGCGTCGCGGTTTCGGCGGCGGTGGAGAACGCAAGCCTTACGGTGACCGGGACAACCGTTCCTTTGGTGACCGGCCGCGCCGCGAGGGCGATGGCGACCGCCGTGGTTTCGGCGGTGGAGAGCGCAAGCCCTTTGGTGACCGTGACCGGAAGCCGTACGGCGACCGGGAGAACAAGCCCTATGGAGACCGCCCGCGCCGGGAAGACGGTGAACGCCGCAGCTTCGGTGACCGCGACAACCGCAAGCCGTTCGGTGACCGGCAGGACCGCGCACCCCGCAGCTTCGATCGCGGCCCCGGCCGTGGTGATGCGCGCCAGGGCGACTCCGGTCCCCGCAGCTTCGGGCGTGACCGCCAGGAGGACAGGCCGGCACGCGTCCCCAACGCACGTGACCTGCGCAGTGCCAACCGCCCGGACCGGGAACGCTCGCCCGAAATCGATGAGGACGTCACGGGCAAGGAGCTTGACCGCGCCACGCAGCACCAGATCAAGACCCTTGAGCCGAAGAGCGCGGAGTGGGTTGCCCGTCACCTGGTCATGGCCGGCCGCCTCATCGACGACGAACCGGAACTTGCCTTCCAGCACGCACTGGCCGCCAGCCGGCGCGGCGGCAGGCTCGCCGCCGTACGCGAAGCCGTAGGGCTCACCGCGTACGCCGCCGGCCACTATGGCGAGGCGCTGCGCGAATTCCGCACCTACCGCCGGATCAGCGGTTCCAACGTCCACCTGCCGGTGATGGCCGACTGCGAGCGTGGCCTGGGCCGTCCGGACCGCGCACTCGATGTGGCACGGTCTGAGGAAGCACAGGACCTGGACGCCCCCGGCAAGGTGGAGCTGGCCATTGTTGCAGCAGGGGCAAGGACGGACCTCGGGCAGCCGGACGCCGCTGTGGCCGAACTCGAGATACCCCAGCTGGACATCAACCGGGCATTCTCCTACAGCCCCCGCCTTTTCCGGGCCTACGCTGATGCCCTTGCCGCCGTGGGACGGGAAGCCGAAGCCGAGAAGTGGCAGAACCAGGCCGTAGTTGCTGAGAATGCCCTGGGCCAGGGTGTCGACGAAGAGCCTGACATTATCGACCTCGGCTGGGACGAAGAGGAAGAAGCCCGGGAAGAAGCCGAGCGCCGCCGCCTCCTTGACCGCGCTTCCACGGCATCTGACACGGCTAACGCAGCCGCCGGCGCCTCCACGGGAACAACGGCGGCCGCCGGAACGTCCGACGCCGCCACGTCGGCAGCTGCCGACGTCACCACTGAAGCATCCGCCGAAGAGGCGCAGGACCGCAGCATCGACGACCAGGAAGCGGACTACTTCGTCTCCGACGATGCTGAATCGGACGAGGACTCGGTGGAGCACGACGAACTAGATTCCGAGGACACGCAAACTGAGGACATGGAAACTGAAGGCACCGAAACCTGGGGCCAGGAGACCGAAGGGGAAGCCGGCAGCCTCCAGGACCGCCGGGAAGACTAAGAACCAATGACTGAAGTTTCCCTGATCTCCCGTTTCGACGCGCTCCTGGCCGACCTGGACGGGGTGGTGTACGCCGGTCCGCACGCTATTCCCGGAGCGGTTGAGTCCCTGCAGCGACTGTCCGGTCTCGGTGTGGGGTTGGGCTACGTCACCAACAACGCATCCCGCTCCCCGGCACAGGTGGCAGCGCACCTCCGCGAACTTGGGGCGCCTGCTGAGGACGACCAGGTGGTCAGTTCTTCCCAGGCCGCGGCAGAACTGCTGGCTTCGAGGCTCGCGCCGGGGTCCCGCATCCTCGTTACCGGCAGCCCGGCACTGGCCCACGAGATCGAACTCGTGGGCCTCGTGCCGGTCTACAGCCAGGACGAGGAACCGGTGGCTGTGGTCCAGGGCTTCAACCCCGACATCGGCTGGAAGGACCTGGCCGAGGCAGCCTACGTGGTGTCTGCCGGCGCCCTGTGGGTCGCCACCAACACGGATATGTCCATCCCGCAGGCACGGGGGATCGCGCCCGGAAACGGCACCCTCGTGGCTGCCGTGACCGCGGCAACCGGCCAAAAGCCCCTCGTGGCAGGCAAGCCGGAAGCACCGCTCTTCCACTCGGCGGCCAAACGGCTCGGCGCCGAACGCCCCCTGGTGGTTGGTGACCGGCTGGACACGGATATCCTGGGCGGCAACAACGCGGGCTTCGCCACCGTAGCCGTCCTGACCGGCGTCGACACCCGGCAGAGCATCCTGGCCGCCCGCGCCGCGGAGCGTCCGGACTACCTCATCGAAACGCTGCCGGACCTGCACCGGCCCTACCCGGAGGTGACGCACGACGACGGCACCTACTCGTGCGGGAAGGCCTCGGCCCGGGTAGCGAACGGCGCGGTGGGCATCATTGGCAGTCCGGACGACCTGGACGCGTGGCGCGCCGCCTGCGCCGCCTGGTGGGCAGCAACGCCGGACGCCTCCGCACCACAGGCGCCGCAGCTGGCCTGGATGGATCATTAGACTGGACGAATGACTGAGCTGAACCGACCCGACGAAACAGCAGCCCAGCCTTCCCCGGACTGGCCAAGTGCCGCAGATGCCGGAGTCACGGATCCCGTCGTTGCCCAGGCTCTGTCGCGGCTTGATGCCCTGCCGCAAATTCCGGTGGCAGAGCATGAAGCGGCCTACAACGGGCTTCATGACGAGCTCCTCGCCGCCCTGAACGCCGAGCCCGCGGACGGCGGGGCCTGATGCCCGTACGCCTCGACCAGGCCCTCGTTGCCCGCGGCCTGGCCAGGTCGCGCACGCATGCCGCCGCCCTGATCGCCGAGGGCAAAGTGAGCTCCGACGGCAGGATCCTGGAAAAAGCGTCCCTGCAGGTTGACGATGACCGGGACCTCGCCGTCGAACATGACGAGCAGGACACGTACGCCAGCCGCGCCGGCCACAAGCTCGCCGGCGCCCTGGACGCCTTCCCGAACGTCCAGGTGGAAGGAAAACGGTGCCTGGACGCCGGAGCTTCCACCGGCGGCTTCACCGATGTCCTGCTCAGGCGGGGCGCGGCACACGTGGTGGCGGTCGACGTCGGGCACGGCCAGCTGGTGCCCCGGCTCCGCAGCGATCCCCGCGTGGCTGTCCACGAGGGACTCAACGTCCGCTACATGACGCCGGCGGACATCGGCGGCACCGCCGCACTGACCGTGGCCGACCTCTCCTTCATTTCGCTCACCCTGGTGGTCCAGCCGCTGGCGCTGTGCACCGAACCCGGGGGCGACCTGGTGCTGATGGTCAAACCGCAGTTCGAGATCGGCAAGGACCGCCTGGGACGCACCGGAGTGGTGACCTCGGAGCGGGAACGCCGCATGGCGGTGGAAAAAGTGGCCAGGTCAGCGCTAGATGCCGGCCTCGACCTGTGCGGCCTGGCACAAAGCCCGCTCCCGGGTCAGGACGGAAACGTCGAATACTTCCTGTGGATAAAACGCAGGATCAGCCAAGACTTGCCTAAGATCGAAGAGCGAGAGGCAGCTGCCGCTGCCTTGCTCGGACGTATCTGGCCGAACCACTAGAGAGCGGAACCTGATGAGCAGGCGTGTACTGGTCCTCGCCCACACCGGCCGCGAGGAATCACTGAAAGCCGCCTGGGAAGCCTGCGCCCTGCTGCACGCCTCGGGGATCGTCCCGGTGATGCAGGAGTCCGAGCTGGACGATATGGAACGGTTCTTCGGCCACCTGGCCCAGCCCGTGGAAGTGCTCCACGACCACGTCCAGCTCCCGGACGTCGAACTGGTGATGGTCCTCGGCGGTGACGGCACCATCCTGCGTGCCGCCGAACTGGTCCGGGAAGTGGACGTGCCCCTGCTGGGCGTGAACCTGGGCCATGTGGGCTTCCTGGCCGAAAGTGAACGGGCGGACCTGGCCCAGACGGTTGAGTGGATCGCGAGCCGCGACTACACCGTGGAAGAACGGATGACCATCGACGTCCAGGTCTGGATCCGTGGCCAGAAGATCTGGCACACCTGGGCGCTCAACGAGGCTGCGATCGAAAAGGCCAACCGGGAGCGCATGCTCGAGGTGGTCACCGAAGTGGACGAGCGCCCGCTGACATCCTTCGGGTGCGACGGGATCGTGCTGGCCACACCCACAGGTTCCACCGCGTACGCCTTTTCCGCCGGCGGCCCCGTGGTCTGGCCGGAGGTGGAGGCACTGGTCATCGTCCCCATCAGTGCCCACGCGCTCTTTGCCAAGCCCCTGGTGGTGTCGCCGCGCTCACGGCTTGCCGTGGAGGTGCTGAGCCGCACCGACGCGCAGGGCGTCCTGTGGTGTGATGGCCGCCGGTCCGTGGACCTGCCGCCCGGCGCGCGCGTGGAGGTCACGAAGTCCGCCACACCCGTCAGGCTGGCCCGGACGCACCAGACGCCCTTCTCCGCCCGGCTGGTCCGTAAGTTTGAACTGCCCATCCATGGCTGGCGGGGGCCGGTGCCGAAGGCCGAGGCGATCCATACCGGTCCCATCCCCATCGTCAGGACGCCGCGGCCCCAGCCTCCGCTCCAGGTGCCGCAGGCGGGCCAGCCCGAAGCCGATACCGATCCGTCGACTGCAAAGTGAAACCATGCTTGAAGAACTGAGAATCCGCGATCTGGGCGTCATCACCGACGCAACCCTGCCGCTGGGCCCGGGGCTCAGCGTGGTGACCGGTGAGACCGGCGCGGGTAAAACCATGGTGGTTACCGCCGTCGGCCTGCTGCTGGGTGCCCGCTCAGACGCCGGCGCCGTCCGCAGCGGTGCGAAGAGCGCGACGGCGGAGGCGGTCCTTAAGCTCGACGCCGGGCACCCGGCCATTGCGCGTGCGCTGGATGCGGGCGCCGAAGCGGAAGAGTTCGACGGCGGCGCTGAGCTGATCCTGGCACGGCGCCTTGGTTCGGACGGCCGCAGCCGTGCGTTCCTGGGCGGCAGGGCCGCCCCGGTGGGCGTCCTGGCCGAGATCGGCGAAACCCTGGTGGTGGTGCACGGCCAGTCTGACCAGATCCGCCTCAAGGGTGCGGCTGCGCAACGGGGCGCCCTGGACAAGTTCGCCGGCGACTCCCTGGCCGGGCCCCTGGCGGCCTACCAGGACCTGTACAACCACTGGAAAGCCAGCCAGTCCGAGCTGGACACGCTGCGCAGCGCCGCCCGCGACAGGCTGCGGGAAGCCGAATCCCTGCAGACAGCCCTGGCCGAAATTGACGAGGTGGACCCCCAGCCGGGGGAGGACGAGCTGCTGAAGGCCGAGGCCGTCAAGCTGGCCAACGTGGAGGAACTGCGCATCGCCGCCAGCACCGCCCACCAGGCCCTCATCGCCGAGGACTTCGGCGAAGCAGGCGACGCCACCACCCTGGTGGACGCCGCCAAGCGGACCCTGGAACATGTGGCTGAGCACGACGCCGAACTCGGTTCCGCGGCTGCCCGGCTCGCCGAGGTGGGCTTCCTGCTCAATGACATCGCCACCGAGCTCGCCAGCTACCAGGCCGGCCTGGATTCCGAGGGGCCGGAGCGCCTCGCGGAGATCGAGGACCGGCGGGCGGCCCTGGCCAAACTCGTCCGGAAGTACGCCCCCACCATCGACGAAGTCCTGGAATGGGCGGAAAACGCCCGCGTGCGCTACGACGAGCTGCAGGACGATTCCTCCCGGATCGAGGCGCTGGACGCCGAGGTGGTGCGGGCAGAGGCGGACCTGAAGAAGCAGGCCACAGCCATCAGCAAGATCAGGACGAAAGCCGCCAAGGATCTCTCGGCCCGCGTCAGCGCCGAACTGAAGGCCCTGGCCATGGCCGACGCCACCCTGGTGATCACCCTTGAGCCCTCGGGCCAGCTGGGGCCGCACGGTGCGGACGAGATCGGCTTCCTGCTGCAGCCGCACTCCGGCGCCCCGGCCCGGCCGCTGGGGAAGGGCGCGTCCGGCGGAGAGCTGTCCCGCGTGATGCTCGCCATCGAGGTGGTGCTCGCCGCGGTGGATCCCGTCCCCACGTTCGTCTTTGACGAGGTGGACGCCGGTGTGGGCGGCCGCGCCGCCGTCGAGATCGGCCGCCGGCTGGCCATGCTGGCCCGCCACGTGCAGGTGTTGGTGGTCACGCACCTGCCCCAGGTGGCTGCGTTCGCGGACCAGCACATCACCGTCACCAAAACATCCGTCAGGGGAGCCGACGGCGGCACCGCCACCGGGTTCACCTCCAGTGATGTGCGCCTCCTTGACGGCCCCGAGCGGGTCCGCGAACTGGCCCGCATGCTGGCCGGCCAGGAGGATTCGGAGTCCGCGCAGGCCCACGCCCAGGAGCTGCTGGATGACGCGAAACTGCTGCCGCAGCGGGCCTGACAGCACCGGAACTGTCCGTCCGGCGCAGCCGTAGGTATCCATCGGCAAGCCCCGGACCCTTGATCATCGGGCCTCGGGGCCTGCACACTGGAGCATTTGGGGAACAGTTTCCAGACCCGTGGAAGGCTCAATTGATGATAGGCTCGAATTCCGTGGTGCAGCGATCAAATTCCCGTGTAAATTCCCGGTTCCCGGGCTCGTCCAAGACGACCAAACACATCTTCGTAACCGGTGGTGTGGCGTCCTCGCTCGGTAAGGGACTGACGGCTTCGAGCCTCGGTCATCTGCTGCGGGCACGCGGCCTGTCTGTAACTATGCAGAAGCTCGATCCCTACCTGAACGTGGATCCGGGCACGATGAACCCCTTCCAGCACGGCGAAGTCTTCGTCACCGACGACGGCGCGGAAACCGACCTGGACATCGGGCACTACGAGCGCTTCCTCGACGAAAACCTCGAGGGTTCCGCGAACGTGACCACCGGCCAGGTCTACTCCACGGTCATCGCCAAAGAACGCCGAGGTGAGTACCTCGGGGACACCGTCCAGGTCATCCCGCACATCACCGATGAAATCAAGCGCCGCATGCGCCTGCCTGCCGAAGGCAAGAACGCCCCGGACGTCATCATCACCGAAATCGGCGGCACGGTGGGTGACATCGAGTCCCAGCCGTTCCTCGAGTCCGCCCGCCAGGTACGCCAGGACATCGGCCGGACCAACGTGTTCTTCCTCCACGTGTCCCTGGTCCCGTACATCGGACCGTCCCAGGAGCTGAAGACCAAGCCCACCCAGCATTCCGTTGCTGCACTGCGCTCCATCGGCATCCAGCCCGAGGCCATCGTCATCCGCTCGGACCGCGAAGTGCCGGACGCCATGCGCGAGAAGATCGGCCGCATGTGCGACGTCGACATCGACGCCGTGGTGAACGCAGCCGACGCCCCCAGCATCTACGACATCCCCAAAACCCTGCACAGCCAGGGCCTGGACTCCTACATCGTGCGCGCCCTGGACCTGCCGTTCAAGGACGTGGACTGGACCAGCTGGGACAAGCTGCTCGAAGCCGTCCACAACCCCAAGCACCACGTGGAAATCGCCCTCGTGGGCAAGTACATCGACCTTCCGGACGCCTACCTTTCCGTGACCGAGGCCCTGCGCGCCGGCGGCTTCGCCAACGACACCAAGGTCAAGATCCGCTGGGTCCCGTCCGACGAATGCGAAACGCGTGAGGGTGCCATCAAGGCACTTGAGGGCGTCAACGCCATCTGTGTTCCCGGCGGCTTCGGCATCCGCGGCCTCGAGGGCAAACTGGGCGCGCTGAAGTTCGCCCGCGAAACCAAGCTGCCCGTCCTGGGTCTCTGCCTCGGCCTGCAGTGCATGGTGATCGAGTACGCCCGCAACGTGGTCGGCATGGAAGGCGCCTCCTCCAGCGAGTTCGAGCCGGATTCCAAGTACCCCGTGATCGCCACCATGGAAGAGCAGCTGGAATTCGTTGAAGGCCGCGGCGACCTTGGCGGCACGATGCGCCTGGGCCTCTACGAAGCCAAGCTAGACGCAGGCTCCGTGATTGCCGGAACCTACGGCAAGACCACCGTCAGCGAACGCCACCGCCACCGCTACGAGGTCAACAACAAGTACCGTGACCAGATTGCCGCCCAAGGCCTGGTCTTCTCAGGGACCTCCCCGGACGGCAAGCTCGTGGAGTTCGTCGAACTGCCCGCGGATGTCCACCCCTACTATGTGGCCACGCAGGCGCACCCCGAGCTGAGCTCGCGGCCCACCCGCCCGCACCCGCTGTTTGCCGGCCTGGTGAAGGCTGCCCTCAACCACCAGAGCGGTGCCGACACGGTACCGGCCGCTGCTTCCGAGGCCGCGCAGTCCGGTACGGTAGCCGCTAAGTAGTTCCCACAACAGAAAAAGGACGGCGCGATGCCCGGTACACCTGAAGCCTCCCATGTAGTCAAGGTTTCGGACGCACCGAGCCCGCGCCGTCTTTTGTCTACGGAGAAGGTCTATGAAGGCCGGATCTGGGATGTCGTCAGCGACAGTTTCCAGCTGCAGGAGACGGGCGAGGCCCTGACCCGCGACTACATCGACCACCCCGGTGCCGTGGCAGTCTTGCCCATGAACGGCGACGGCGAGATCCTCCTGCTGAAGCAGTACCGGCACCCGGTGGGCATGGAACTCTGGGAGATCCCGGCCGGCCTGCTGGACATCGAGGGCGAGGATTTTGTGGTCGGTGCGGCCCGGGAACTTGCCGAAGAGGCAGACCTCGCCGCCGGCACCTGGAACGTGCTTGCCGATTTCTTCAACTCGCCCGGGTCCTCCAGTGAAGCGATCAGGATCTACCTGGCCCGCGACCTGACCGAAGTGCCCCATCATGAACGCCACGAGCGGACGGATGAGGAAGCGGAGATCGAGTTCCACTGGATCAGCCTCGATGACGCCGTGGCGTCCGTGCTGGAGGGGCGCCTCCACAACCCGTCCGCCGTCGTCGGAATCCTTGCAGCGGCGGCCGCGCGGGCGGACAACTACGCGAACCTCCGTCCTGCCGATGCACCCTGGCCGGCGCACCCCAGCCAGCGCTGATGGTTCCAGCTCCCTCGGCTGAAGCGGTACCCCCGGTAGATGCGGCAGGGGACGTGCCCGCAGCCGCCCCTACCGCCATCGACCGTGGCATCACCGACTACCTGCAGCACATGGGTGTGGAGCGGGGGCTGGCCGCCAACACACTTGCCGCCTACCGCCGCGACCTTGCCCGGTACTCCCGCTACCTCGATGCAGCGGGATGCCGGCGGCCCGAGGACATCACACGCCACCACGTAACCGGATATGTCCGCGCCCTGTCGGACGGGTCCGACGGCGGCTCTTCCCTCGGCGTAAGGTCCGCGGCGAGGACAGTGGTGGCCGTCCGCGGGCTGCATAAGTTCTGGGCCCTGGAAGGCTTTACGCCCTCGGACCCCGCCAGCGAGGTCCATCCGCCCATGGCCGGCAAGAGGCTTCCCAAAGCCATCACCGTTGACGAGGTAACCAGGATCCTTGAGGCCGCTGGAACGGATACGGCAACCGGGCTGCGGGACCGCGCCCTGCTGGAATTCCTCTACTCCACCGGAGCGCGCATCAGTGAGGCCGTTGGCCTGGACGTTGATGACATTTCTTTGGCCGAACCTGAAGCGGGGCCCGCCATTGTCCGTCTCTTCGGCAAGGGGTCCAAGGAGCGGCTCGTGCCGCTGGGGTCCTATGGCGCCAGGGCCCTGGACGCCTATCTGGTGCGGGGCCGGCCCCTGCTGGCGGCCAAGGGGAAGGGCACACCCGCACTCTTCCTCAACGCCCGCGGCGGCAGGATCAGCCGGCAGAGTGCGTGGACCATCCTGAAGACCGCCGCCGAAAAGGCCAACATCACCAAGGACGTCTCACCCCACACCCTGCGGCATTCCTTCGCCACGCACCTGCTTGAAGGCGGCGCGGACGTCCGGGTGGTCCAGGAGCTGTTGGGACACGCCTCGGTGACCACCACGCAGGTGTACACCCTGGTCACAGCCGATACGCTGCGCGAGATCTACGCCGCTGCACATCCGCGCGCACTCGGCTGACATTGCCTGGGCACAACTGCCTGGATGCAGTGCACCGGGACAGCTAGGGCAGCGCCTCGATAGTCAGTTCCACCGGGCCCAGGAGGAATGCCAGTACCGACGTGCCCA
Organism: Arthrobacter sp. RT-1; assembly: GCF_003367205.1. Taxonomy (NCBI): domain Bacteria; kingdom Bacillati; phylum Actinomycetota; class Actinomycetes; order Micrococcales; family Micrococcaceae; genus Arthrobacter; species Arthrobacter sp. RT-1. Next base: position 303,408 of record NZ_QRGQ01000007.1, on the reverse strand, counting down.
TCCCCGCGAGCAGCATCAGTCCCGGATGCGCCAGGCCGATCACCACCCGGTGCAGCCGGGTGCGGCCACGCAGGAATGATTTCGGCACCCGCGAGAACGTAGGGACCTGCCGCCAGCCGCGAAGCCTCCGCAGGAACCAGGCGCACCGGGCAACGAACGCCAGCCACAGGACAGCCACCACAATCGGGAACAGGGCTGCCATCAAGGTGAAACCCAAAGCGGTCACCTCACGCTCGGAATCGCCAGCCAGGGCTTGGATGGTGGTGGAGATGGAGGCACTCAGCACCACCGATATGGCCCACACAATGAAGGCCGCAACGAGCGCCAGGAAACGGACGAAGAACAGGCCTAAAACCGACTCCCGCGCAGGCCGCACGTGACGGCGGGGAGTCACATGCAAAACGGCCAGGGTGCTGACAAGCGTGGGCAGGGCAGCCGCGGCCACCAGCAGGTACCAGGTCCAGCCTGCCAGGTCCACGAATTCGTCGATGACAATCAGCAGTGTCCAAAAACCGGCCCAGGCCCAGCCCCAGTACAAAGGGTTGCGCACCAGCCACTCCGGCAGGCGGGCATCAAGGGTCGAAATGCGGGCCGGCCGTATCCCGGGTCCGGTTTCTGGAGTCACACGTAGAGCTTGGCATAGTCAACGCCCCTGCGGCTTCTTCGCGGACAACTCTCCCACCCCATAGGCTTGGGCGCATGACTGCAGCAAGGGTGACTCTCTGTTTCCTGCTCCGCGACGGGGAGTCCGGCCCGGAGGTGCTCCTGGGCCTCAAACGGACAGGCTTCGGCACGGGAAAGATCGTGGGGATCGGCGGGCATGTGGAACCGGGGGAGAGCGACGGCGAAGCGGCCGTCCGTGAAGTCATGGAGGAAACCGGTGTTTGCGTGCGGGTTGAGGACCTTACGGATGCCGGGGCGGTGAACTTTGTTTTCCCCGCGAAGCCGGAATGGAATATGAGCACCAGTCTCTTCACTGCCAGGACGTGGCAGGGTGAACCGACGGACAGCGACGAAGTCCTGCCGGAGTGGTTCCGGACCGACACCCTGCCCGTTGAACGCATGTGGCAGGACGCCGACCACTGGCTGCCGGTGGTCCTGGAAGGCGGCAAGGTCAACGTGGTGGTCACCCTGAACGACGACAACGAAACGGTCGCTTCCTCGGTGAGCATCCTGCCTTAGGCAGTAAACGCCCGACGGCGGGACGGTCACCTCCGTGGCCGTCCCGCCGTCGTACTCCCGAGAGGCCCTACGGCAGGTGCCGTTCCTCCGGGCCGACGTATTCGCTCAGCGGCCGGATCAGCGAGTTGGAGTCCAGCTGCTCCATGATGTGCGCCGTCCAGCCCGTGATGCGGCTGGCAACGAACAGCGGCGTGAAGGTTGCCGTGTCGAAGCCCATGAGGTGGTAGGTGGGTCCGGCAGGGTAGTCGAGGTTGGGTTTGATGGCTTTTGCCTCGTCCATCGCCTGCTCCAGGCCGTTGTACAGGCCCAGGAGTTCGGGCCGGCCGTAGTGCGCGATCATCTTGTCGAGCGCCGCCTTCATGGTGGGCACGCGGGAGTCGCCGTGCTTGTAGACGCGGTGGCCAAAGCCCATGACCTTCTTCTTCTGCGCCAGTGCATCTTCCATCCACGCCCTGGCGCGGGCGGCTGCCTCCTCCAGCGATTCCTGGGGGCGGATGCCGATTTCGTCGAAGGTGTGCATCACTGCCTCATTGGCTCCGCCGTGCAGGGGGCCTTTCAGGGCGCCGATGGCTGCGGTTACGGCCGAGTGTAGGTCCGAGAGGGTGGAGGTGACAACCCGGGCGGTGAAGGTGGAAGCGTTGAAGGAGTGTTCGGCGTAGAGGATCATCGACACGTCGAAGGCCTCCACAACCTCCGGAACCTGCTCTTCGCCGAAGGCCATCCAGAGGAAGTTGGCGGAGTAGCCCAGGTCGTCGCGTGGTTCGACGGCGTCCTGGCCGTGGCGGCGACGCTGGTCGTAGGAGACGACGGCGGGCATCGCCGAGAAAAGGTCGATCGCCTTGGCCATGTTCGCCTCCCGGGAGGAGTTTTCGGCCAGCGGGTGCCGGGCGCCCAGCACGGACGCCGCGGTCCGGCACACGTCCATGGGGTGGGCGGTGGTTGGAAGCGCGTCGATGACCTGTTTCACCACGGGGTCCAGGGCACGGCCCGCGCGTTCCCTGGCCGTGAATTCCGCCAGCTGGTCCGGGGTGGGCAGTTCCCCGTTCCAGAGCAGGTAGGCCACCTCTTCGAAGCTGCAGCGGGCGGCCAGCTCCTGGACCGGGTAGCCGCGGTACAGCAGTGAGTTGGTGTCGGGGTTGACCTTGGAGACGGAGGTGTAGTCCACCACGACGCCGGCGAGACCCTTTTTGATGTCCTGTTCAGCCATGCTGAAACTCCTTTGTTCCTGTCGCCTGTTGAAGCCGGCCGGAGCCGGCGGGTCGTTAGTGCGTTCCGGGGACCTGGAAATTGAAGACCCCTGTGTCGAACCGGTTATAGCCCTCGTAGTCCACCAGCTCGTACAGCCGTGCACGCGTCAGCATGCTGGCAACCTGTGCTTCCTGCGTTCCCTCTGACCTGATCGAGTCCAGCGTACGCTCGGCGGCGCCCATGGCACTACGGAGCAGCGTGACGGGGTAGATGACCATGTTCACCCCGACCCGCTGGAGCTGCTCGGTGGTGAACAGGTCGCTCTTGCCGAATTCGGTCATGTTGGCCAGGATCGGGACGTCGACGGCGTCGCGGATGGCCTGGAATTCGTCCAGGGTGGCCATGGCTTCGGGGAAGATGGCGTCCGCGCCGGCGTCCACCAGGGCTTTGGCGCGGTCCTGCGCAGCGGCGAGCCCGTCGGTGGCGCGGATGTCGGTGCGGGCCATGATGAGGAAGTTCGGGTCGCGGCGGGCGTCGGCTGCGGCGCGGATGCGTTTGGTGGCGGTGTCCAGGTCCACCACGTTCTTGCCGTCGAGATGGCCGCAGCGTTTTGGGTTGAACTGGTCCTCGATGTGCAGGCCGGCGAGGCCGGCGTTTTCGATTTCCTGGACGGTGCGGGCCACGTTCATGGGTTCGCCGAAGCCGGTGTCGGCGTCCACGATGGCGGGCAGGTCGGTCATCCGGGCGATCTGCCCGGCCCGGGTAGCCACTTCGGTCAGGGTGGTCAGGCCGATGTCCGGGAGGCCAAGGTCGTTGGCCAGGACGGCGCCGGAGATGTAGACCCCCGCGAACCCTTTCTCCTGGATCAGGCGGGCCGAGAGCGGGTTGAACGCCCCTGGAAACTGGGCGATGGTCCCGGAGGCGAGTAGCTCGCGGAACCGTACGCGCTTCTGTTCCGGCGTGGTGGTGGAGTACAGCATTAGAACAGCCCCTTCGGTGCGGCGCCCAGGTCGATGATCCCGGGGGCTGCGGTGATGTTCAGCTGGTCCAGTTCCCCGGCGGCGAGTTCGGGGAGGCGTTCGACGGCGGCGAGGAACCGATTAATTTCGGTTTCCTCCACGAGCCCTGCGGCGAGGGTGCGGAACTTGGTGATGTACTGCTCCCGGCCGAACGGCCGGGCGCCGAGCGGATGGGCGTCAGCCACGGCGATCTCATCAGTGATGACGGTGCCGTCGGTGAGGGTGATTTCCACGGAGCCGCCAAAGGCTTTTTCGTTGATGTCCAGGGAGTGGTAGCGGCGGGTCCATTCCGGGTCTTCCTCGGTGGACACCTTTTGCCACAGGTCCACCGTGTCTGGGCGGGCGGCGCGTTCGGGGGAGTAGGAGTCAACGTGGTGCCAGGCCCCGTCCTGCAGCGCGACAGTGAAGATGTAGGGGATGGAGTGGTCCAGCGTCTCCCGTGAGGCGGTGGGGGAGTACTTCTGGGGATCGTTGGCGCCGGAGCCAATGACGTAATGGGTGTGGTGGCTGGTTTTGATCAGCACCGACTTCACGTTGGCAGGGTCCGTGGCTTCGGGGTGTTCGCGGTGAAGCTTCCGTGCCAGGTCGATCCAGGCCTGGGCCTGGTACTCGGCGGAGTGTTCCTTGGTGTAGGTGTCCAGGATGGCACGCTTGGCCTCACCGGGAGTGGGGAGCGGGACATGGTAGGCGGCGTCGGGGCCGTCCAGCAGCCAGGCGATCACGCCGTCTTCGCCTTCATAGATCGGCACGGGGGAGGTCTGGCCGCGCATGGCACGGTCCGCGGCTTCGACGGCCATCTTCCCGGCGAACGCGGGGGCGTGGGCCTTCCAGGTGGAGATCTCGCCCTTGCGGGACTGCCGGGTGGCGGTGGTGGTGTGCAGCGCCTGGCCCACGGACTGGAAGATGGTCTCGACGTCGAGGCCCAGCAGTGTGCCGATGCCTGCCGCAGCGGAGGGGCCCAGGTGGGCGACGTGGTCGATCTTGTGCTTGTGCAGGCAGATCGCCTTGACCAGGTTCACCTGGATCTCATACCCGGTGGCGATCCCACGCAGCAGGTCGAGGCCGCTGGAACCCACGTGCTGCGCGACGGCCAGGATCGGCGGGACGTTGTCGCCCGGGTGCGAGTAGTCGGCGGCGAGGAAGGTGTCGTGGTAGTCCAGTTCCCGAACGGCCACGCCGTTGGCCCATGCGGCCCACTCCGGAGAGACCCGTTCGCCGATGCCGAATATCTTGGCGCCCTTGCCGCCCGTGCTGGGTGCGTGGGACAGCGCCTGGGCCCGTGCGGCCACGATCGGTGCACGGTTCAGGGATGCGATGGCCACCGAGGCGTTATCGATGATCCGGTTGATCACCATGTCGGTCACCTCGGCGGTGACCTCCACGGGGTCGGCGGCGACCACGGCGATCTTGTGGGCCAGCTGGTCCTCACGGGGAAGGTTTTCCTCGCTCTTGTACACGCGGACGTGGTGTTCCTGAACCATGGTGCTCCTTTAGGGGGATGTGGACGTGTTGTGCAGGGAAGTGGAGGTGGCTTTGATGTGGGAAAGGCTGCGATGCAGATGCAGTGTGGTGGCGGCCTGCGCGAGCCGGGGGTTGCGGTCAGCAATGGCCTCGGCGATGGCCGCGTGTTCGGCTGCCGCGGCCGTCAGCCGGGCTGCGTTGTCAGCTGCCATGCGTCGAATGCGGACCAGATGCACCCTCAAACTCCGCATGGCCTGCACGAGGTAGGAGTTGGAGATCGCCGAGTCTATGGCCGCATCCAGGTCACTGACCAGGCCGTAGTAGTCATCGACGGCGGGTGTGTCGCCGGTGACGAGCGCCGGGGCCACCAACAGGGCGGCCTGCAGCCGCCGGAATGTGGCAGGTTCGCCGCGCTCTGCGGCAAGCGCCGCCGCCCTCCCTTCCAGTGTCTCCCGGAGTTCGAAGAGTTCATCGATGTCAGCCAGGGAGATGGCGGTGACCATCACGCCGCGCCCGCCCGCCGTCGTCAGGCCTTCTGCCGTGAGGCGGCCCAGCGCTTCCCGGAGCGGCGTGCGTGAAACCCCGAGGCGCCCTGACTGTTCCACTTCGGCCAGCAGTGTGCCGGGCGGAAGCCGCCACTCCACGATGTCGTCGCGCAGTGCCCTGTAGGCGCGTTCGCTTGCCCGCACTGCAGCTCCAATCCCTCGGCTTTCCACCTCACTGTATACAAGCAATGAAGAAAAGGAAGCCCTGGAAGCGAAAAGGGCACAAGTCCGGCGGTCGATGTATACAGTTTGTCGGCTACCGCCCGCTCCAGCGGTATTCGTTTTCCGGCCTGCCCGGCGTCCCGTATCGCGCAGTCCGCGACACGGTGCCGGCGTCGGCAAGATACTCGAGGTACCGGCGTGCGGTCACCCGGGACATCCCCAGCGCATCCATCACCTCGGTGGCGGACACGGCGTTGTGCTGCTGCCTCACGAAGTCCTGGACCGAGCCCAGCGTGGAGCCCGAGAGCCCCTTGGGCAGGGGAAGTTCGGAGGGGGCCCGCAGGCTGGCGAACGCCTGGTCCACTTCGCTCTGGGATGTGGCGGACTTTCCGGACGCTGTGCCCGGGTCCGCAAGTTGCTGGCGGAACTGCCGGTAGCTTTCCAGCTTGTCCGCAAAGGTGGCGAACGTGAACGGCTTGATGAGGTACTGCACCACTCCGATAGCCACGGCACTGCGTACAATGGCCAGCTCCCTGACGGCGGTGATGGCGATGATGTCGGCAAGAATGCCGGCCGAGCGCATCCGCCGGGCAATGTCCAGCCCGTGGAGATCGGGCAGGTTCATGTCCAGCAGGACCAGCTCCACGGGTTTGCCTGCTGCCGAAAACTCGTTCAGCAGCCGAAGCGCGGACTGGCCGTCCGGGGCGGTCCCGGCGAGCTCGAAACCCGGAACACGCCCCACGTAGGCTGCGTGCGCGGCGGACGCGATGGCCTCGTCCTCAACGACGAGGACCCTTATGTCACTCACGCTCCATGCTCCTTCTCTGGGGACAATGGTGCCTCTGGGGGCAATGCTGCGGGCAGGAACACTTCGAACTTGGCGCCGCGCCGTCCGTTGATGGTCAATGTACCTCCCAGCCGCTGTACAGCCTGGCGGACCAGGGCAAGCCCGATGCCCCGCCCGCCCGGCCCGGCGGGCTTTGTACTGTATCCGTGCCGGAGGATGTTCTCCACCGAGCCTGGATCAATCGGTGCGCCGGAATCGTGGACGGCGATGTCGAGGCCTTCCTCGTCGGATTCCACCGTCAGCTCCACCCGCCGGGGAGGCGTTCCCTCCGCGGCGGCGTCGATGGCGTTGTCCAGCAGGTTTCCGAGGATGGTCACCAGGTCCTGCACGGCGATGCCCTCCACAGTGCCCGATCCCAGGGTGGCGACATCCAGCTGGACTCCCCGTTCATGGGCCTCCGCCACCTTCCCCATGACCAGCGCACCCAATACCGGCTCGTCCACCGAGCTGACCATGTTGTCCGTCAGCTGCTGGCTGAGCTCCAGGTCCTTGGTGGCAAAATCCAGGGCCTCCCGGGTGCGGCCCAGCTCCAGAAGCGAAACCATGGTGTGGAGCCGGTTTGCGTGTTCGTGGGTCTGCGCCCGCAGGGCGTCGGAAAGGGTCCGCATCGTTTCCAGCTCGTTGCCCAGGGCCTCGATTTCGGTGCGGTCCCGAAGGGTGGCCACTGTGCCGTACACCGGGGTCCTGCCCCGGCTGCCTGCTGTCTCCGGCCCCTTCGCCGGCCCCTGGTTCACCACCAGGACCCGGGATCCGGAGAGGACTATTTCGTCCTTTGCGCCGCGGCCGGATTCAAACAGGTAGCGGAGCTCCTCGTCGAGGGGCAGTTCTGCGAGCGACGGCGGACGGGTGGGGTCCTTGCTGCCCGTCTCATCCAGGCCCAGCAGCTCGGCGGCCTGGTCGTTGTACATCACCACTTTGCCTTTGGTGTCGATAAGGATCAGCCCTTCGCGGACTGAATGCAGCACGGACTCGTAGTAGGCGAAGAGCTGCGACAGCTGCTCCGGCCCCCAGCCCCGGGTGACCCGGCGAAGGTACCTGCCCAGCAGCCAGGACGCCAGGGACCCGCCCACCAGCAGGGCAAGCCCGATGGCCAGCAGGGCAGGCAGGCGTGCGGCGAAGGCGACGTCCACCGTCCCCACCGTGACGCCCACTGCCACCAGCGCCCTGACTGCACCGCCGGCGTCCTTGACCGGAACGATGGTCCGCACGGACGGGCCGAGGGTGCCCGCGGTGACCTCGGTGAATTCATCGCCGCGCAGTGCGGCGTCAATGGAACCGATATAGGGGCGGCCGAGCTCCTCACTCCGGGGATGGGTCCACCGCGTCCGGTCCGGAGCCATGATGGTGATGAAGTCGACGTCGGCACGTGCCATGACGTCCATGGCATAGGGCTGCAGGAGGGACGAAGGATCGTCGGAATCCGCCGCCTGCAGCACGAAGGGGCTGGCAGCAATTGCGTCCGCAATTCCTGCCATCCGCAAACCGGCCTCGTCGTAGGTGCGGTCACGGGCGTCGACATAGGTGGCGGATCCGACGATCGCGATAAACACCACCACGATCAGCAGGTTCGCCACGAAGAGCCGTCGGGCGATACTCCAGCGGTGGATCATCTGTACCTTCCCGCGCATCTTCCATGACTGTTATCTGCGCCACGACCAATATGAACGCAACGGTGAGCTGGGTCACGGCGTGCCCAATGATGGTTATCACACCGCAGGACGTGTTGAGCCCAGAGAATGTGCCCGCAGCGTCTACCAGATTATCCATAAGGAGACAACATCATGGCTTCTCAACGAGGAGAGTCGCTCGACACCGTGAAGACGCGGCGCAAGGGCATCGACAAATCGCATTACCTGTACATCGCCGTCATCGCCGCCGTCATCCTGGGCGCCCTGGTGGGGCTGATGTTCCCTGAGGTTGGCAAGTCCCTCAAGCCGCTCGGCGACGGGTTCATCAAGCTCATCAAGATGATGATCGCCCCGGTCATTTTCTGCACCATCGTCCTGGGCATCGGCTCCATCGCCAAGGCGGCAACCGTGGGCAAGGTGGGCGGCCTGGCCCTGGGTTACTTCGTCCTCATGTCCACGTTCGCGCTCGGCATTGGCCTGGTTGTCGGCAACCTGATCCACCCCGGTGAAGGCCTGAAGCTTGCCCCTTACGATCCCAACAAGAAGGCGGAAGTAGACAGCACCGTCGCCTTCCTGCTCGGAATCATCCCGGGCGACATTCCGGTCCTCCCCACGTTGTTTGCTGCCATCCTCGTAGGGTTTGCCCTCCAGAAGATGGGCCCGCAGGGCGCCCCCATCCTCAAGGCCATCGGCCATGGCCAGGTCCTCGTCTTCCGCATCCTGATCATGATCATGTGGCTTGCCCCGGTGGGTGCCTTCGGTGCCATCGCCGCCGTCGTGGGAGCTACCGGCTTCCAGGCCATCGTCAGCATGTTCACGCTGATGGCCGCCTTCTACATCACCTGCGCACTGTTCATCGTGATCATCCTCGGCGGCCTGCTTAAGGTGGTCACCGGCGTCAACATCTTCAAGCTCATGAAGTACCTGGGCCGGGAATACCTCCTCATTTTCTCCACCTCATCCTCCGAAGCCGCCCTGCCCCGCCTGATCGCCAAGATGGAACACCTCGGCGTCTCCAAGCCCGTCGTCGGCGTGACCGTACCCACCGGCTACTCCTTCAACCTTGACGGCACCGCCATCTACCTGACCATGGCGTCCCTCTTCGTGGCCAACGCCATGGGTACACCGCTGGACCTCGGCGCACAGATCTCCCTGCTGATCTTCATGATCATCGCTTCCAAGGGCGCTGCAGGCGTCACCGGCGCCGGCCTGGCCACCCTTGCGGCAGGCCTGCAGGCCCACAAGCCCGAACTGCTGGGCGGCGTGGGCATGATTGTCGGCATCGACCGGTTCATGTCCGAAGCACGTGCCCTGACCAACTTCACCGGCAACGCCGTCGCCACCATCCTGATCGGCACCTGGGTCAAGGAGATCGACGGCGACCAGGTCAACAGCGTCCTCTCCGGCGAGGAGCCCTTCGACGAAGCAACCATGCTGGCCCACCACCACGGTGAAGCCGCTCCCGAGCAAGCCGAAGCCCGCACCGTTCCGGTCAACGCCTGACCTCTTGGCCCGCCTTCTGGAAACCGCCCCCGCAGCCAACGCCGCGGGGGCGGTTTTCTGTACCCGGACAGGAAACCTTCGACCTCAACTAGAAGGTCAAGGCTCAACATCCGCGAAAAGTCAAGTTCCGTTGAATACCGTGTCGGTCGCTGTAACCTTGGGATCAAGAACGAACGGCGCTGGCCATCCAGCGGCAGGAAATCACCGTCATCGAAAGTGTGGATAGATACGTGAGCAGCGAACAGGGTTCAGCAACTCTGGAGGGCACGGAATTCGACCTGGAAAACGCGGTGATGGGTCCCACGGGGCGCCCATACCGCGAGTTCCCGGAACCCGCGCCGCTGTCCTCCCACGGTCCGGCCCGCGTCATTGCCATGGTGAACCAAAAGGGCGGCGTCGGAAAAACCACCTCCACCATCAACCTTGCCGCTGCACTGGCCGAATACGGCCGCCGCGTGCTGCTGGTGGACTTCGATCCGCAGGGTGCCCTCTCGGCCGGCCTGGGCGTCAACCCCCACGAGCTCGACCTCACCGTCTACAACGTGCTGATGGACCGCAAGGTGGACATCCGCGATGCCATCCACCAGACCGGCGTGGAGAACGTGGACCTCCTGCCGGCCAACATCGACCTCTCCGCCGCGGAAGTGCAGCTGGTCAATGAAGTAGCCCGCGAGCAGGTGCTGGACCGGGCGCTGAAGAAGGTCGAAGACGACTACGACGTTGTCCTCATCGACTGCCAGCCGTCCCTGGGCCTCCTGACCGTCAACGCCCTCACCGCGGCGCACGGCGTGATCATTCCGCTGATTTGCGAATTCTTCGCCCTGCGCGCGGTGGCGTTGCTCGTGGAAACCATCGACAAGGTGCAGGACCGCCTCAACCCGCGGCTGCAGGTGGACGGTGTCCTCGCCACCATGTATGACGCGCGGACGCTCCACAGCCGCGAAGTCATCACCCGCCTGGTGGAGGCTTTCGGGGACAAGGTCTTCGAAACCGTCATCAAACGGTCCATCAAGTTTGCCGACGCCACCGTGGCTGCTGAGCCCATCACCAGCTACGCCGGAAACCACGTGGGCGCCGACGCATACCGCCGGCTGGCCAAAGAGCTGATCTCGCGCGGCGGCGCACCCTAGCCACGCCGTGGCCGAAACCAAGCCCGGCTTCGAGGTGCGGCTGGCCAACTTCACCGGTCCGTTCGACCTCCTGCTGGGACTGATCGCCAAGCACCAGCTGGACATCACTGAGGTGGCGATCGCCACCGTCACGGACGAGTTCATCAAGTACATCCGCAAGCTGCAAAAGCTCGGTGAGGAATGGGCACTGGACGAGGCCAGCGAGTTCCTGGTCATCGCCGCGACGCTGTTGGACCTCAAGGCTGCCCGCCTGCTTCCGGCCGGCGAAGTGGAGGACGACGAGGATATCGCACTGCTCGAGGCCCGGGACCTCCTGTTCGCGCGGCTTCTCCAGTACAAAGCCTTCAAGCACGTGGCCGGCCTCCTGGGCGAAACCCTCCACCAGGAAGGCCGCCGCTTTCCCCGCCAGGTGGCGCTGGAGGAACACTTCGCCGCGATGCTGCCCGAACTCGTCTGGAAGCACACCCCGGAACAGTTTGCCGCCCTGGCAGAGGCGGCGCTGAGGCCGAAGGCTCCGCAGCCCACCGCGGTGGGGCTGACCCACCTGCACGGCAGCAACGTGAGCGTCAAGGAACAGGCGGAAATTATGGGACTGCGCCTGCAGCAGGAATCCCCGCTGACTTTCCGGGCGCTGATTTCCGACGCCGATTCCACCCTGGTGGTGGTGGCCCGGTTCCTGGCGCTCCTGGAACTGTTCCGGGACAAGGCGGTCTCCTTCGACCAGCTCTCGCCGCTGGCGGACCTGGCCGTGCATTGGACTGCGGGAACCGGGGACTGGTCGGCGGACAACCTGAGTGAGGAATACGAGGAGCACCTGTGAACGGGCAATTGCCGGACGGCGCAACGGATGTCCACAGCCTGCCGGGCGGGGCGAAGGCTGCCCTTGAGGCGGTGCTGATGGTCCTGGACCAGCCGGCCACGGAGGAGGAGCTGGCTGCGGGGCTTGACCTGACCGTTGATGCGGTCAGGGCACTGCTCGCAGAACTGGAGCGCGAGTATAGCGGCTATACTGTTAAAGCCCCGGATGTGGAATCGGCCAGCGTTGCTGGTTTCGGCTCCACCCCCCGGGGTTTTGAATTGCGGAACATCGCCGGTGGCTGGCGCATCTACTCCCGTGCAGACTTTGCCGACATTGTGGGTAAGTATGTGCTTGAGGGGCAGACGGCCAGGCTCACCCAGGCAGCATTGGAAACGCTCGCGGTCATTGCGTACCGGCAGCCGGTTTCCCGGGCACGGGTGTCTGCGATTCGCGGGGTCAACGTTGACTCTGTCGTACGGACACTTGCCCAACGCGGGCTGATTGAGGACGCGGGAACCGATCCCGAGTCAGGCGCCATCCTTTACCGGACCACGTCATACTTCCTGGAACGGATGGGAATCAGCTCAGTGGCGGACTTGCCTCACCTGTCCCCGCATCTGCCGGGGCTGGAAGGCATCGCAGAGTTCTACGACGCCGACAGGATGTAAGCCGGAACTTCCGGCGTGCACGCAAATATTTATCAGGGCAGAGTAATTCTGCACGGCTGGCTAGGGTTGTCTGTGACAACCTTTGACAGCCAAAACATTGAAGGACGGGTCATGACACAGGCGGGACGCCAGGGTTCACCACGTAACAGTTCGGGACGCAACAATTCCCAACGCAACACTTCCCAGGGTGGCAATTCAGCGGGCGGGTTCCGCAGCGGTGCCCCCAAGCGGGCCGGTGGGTTCGGCAGCGGCGGGCCGCAACGCGCACCCAAGCCGCGCGAGGAGCGCTTTATCGATCCGGATTTGGCGTCGGATGGGCCCCAGCAGGGCCGCGGTGCGGATGCCAGGGCGGCCAAGCCCTCATCCCGGAAGCCGGCAGCCCGAAAGCCGGGAGCCAAGAAAGCCCCGGGTACTCCGGGCGCCCTCAAGCCGAAGCCCCGCACCGGCGCTCCCGGAGCGGCCGCTTCCCGTGCCTTCGGCAGCGAACGCTTCGGCCAGAACCTTGGCCCCGTCCGCAGGCCGTCCCGGAAGAAGGGACCCCGTGGCGACGTGCCCCAGTCGGAACTCCATGACGCCGACGGCGTGCGCCTGCAAAAGGTGATGGCCTCGGCCGGAGTTGCGTCCCGCCGCGTCTGCGAAGAGATGATTGCCGAAGGCCGCGTGGAAGTGGACGGACAGGTGGTCACTGAGCTCGGTGTCCGCGTGGACCCCAAGACGGCTGTCATCCACGTTGACGGGCTGCGGATCCAGCTGGACGAGAACCTCGTCTACATGGTGTTCAACAAGCCGAAGGGCGTTGTTTCCACCATGGAGGATCCCGAGGGGCGTCCCTGCATCAGCGACTTCCTGAAGAACAACAAGAACAAGGGCGAACGGCTCTTCCACGTGGGCCGCCTGGACGTCGCCACCGAAGGGCTTTTGCTGCTGACGAACGACGGCGAACTGGCCAACCGCCTGACGCACCCTTCCTACGAAGTCCCCAAGACCTACCTGGTCCAGGTCCGTGGGCCGTTCCCGCAGGGAATCGGGGCGCAGCTCAAGGAGGGTGTGGAGCTGGAGGACGGTTTTGCGTCTGTTGACTCCTTCCGGCTTGTCGACTCCACTCCGGGCCACGTCCTGATCGAGGTAGTGCTGCACTCCGGCAAGAACCGCATCGTCCGCCGCCTGTTCGACGCCGTCGGCTTCCCGGTCCTGCGCCTGGTCCGCGTCAAGGTGGGGCCGATTGGCCTGGGTGACCAGCGCCAGGGCAGCATCCGCAACCTCGGCAAGCAGGAAGTCGGCCACCTGCTGGCATCCGTAGGGCTCTAAGACATGTCCGCCTTCAAAAGCCAGGGCCGCGGCCACCTGGATGGTCCGGTGGTGGTCATCGGTACCGGGCTCCTCGGGACCAGCATCGGGCTGGGCCTGCGGGGGCGCGGTGTGCCGGTGTTCCTCTCCGACCCTTCGCCCACAAACCAGGCGGTAGCTGTTGACATCGGCGCAGGACGGCCGCTGCGGGAACTGGGCAGCAGCCGGCCGCAGCTGGTGGTCGTCGCCGCGCCGCCGGACGTCACAGCCGACGTCGTCCGGGAGGCACTGGCTGACTATCCGGACTCGGTGGTGGTGGATATTGCCAGCGTCAAGGCAGATATCCTGGCCCGGCTCCGCGGCAGTGGCGTGGACCTCTCGCGCTACGTTGGAACGCATCCGATGGCAGGGCGGGAAAAGTCCGGCCCGGTTGCCGCCCGCGGTGAGCTGTTCACCTCCATGCCATGGGTGGTCTGCCCGTCTGAGGAAACCTCGGCTGCCGCCCTTCAGACGGCCCGGTCGCTGGGCAACGACCTGGGCGCAGTGGTGTCCCAGTTCACGGCCGACGAACACGACGAAGCCGTCGCGCTGGTCTCCCACCTGCCCCAGGTGATGTCTTCGCTGCTGGCCAGCAGGCTTCAGGGAACACCCTTGCATGCGTTGTCCCTCGCGGGCAACGGGCTGCGGGATGTCACACGGATCGCGGCCAGCGACCCCACCTTATGGGTGCAGATCCTCGGCGGGAACGCCTCCAAGGTGGTGGAGATCCTCTACGGCGTGCGCGAGGACCTGAACCGCCTCATCGGAACCCTGGAACAGCCCACCGCTCCGGGCGCCAGGCTGGACCTTGCCCAGCTCATCAGCGAGGGCAACGCGGGCCAGGCCCGTATTCCGGGCAAGCACGGCGGTCCGCCGCAGGCGTATTCCTGGCTCACTGTGCTGGTGGACGACAGGCCCGGCCAGATTGCACGGCTGCTGACCGAAATTGGTGAAGTCGGGGTGAACGTTGAAGACCTGCGGCTCGACCATTCATCCGGACAGAACGTGGGCATGGTGGAATTGTCAGTGTTGCCGAACAAGCACGACCACCTGATCGAAGCATTAAACGACCGCGGATGGCGGGTACTTCAGTAATGACACAAGAACTCCTCGACACCATGCCCGCCCTGCGCGTCGGCAGGCCGCTGGTTGTTGCCATCGACGGACCTTCGGGTTCCGGCAAGTCCAGCGTCAGCAAGGAAGTGGCCCGGCGGCTCCGGATCGCCTACCTGGACACCGGGGCAATGTACCGGGCCCTGACCTGGTATTGCGTCACGAACGGCATCGACCTGGACGATGCCGCCGCCGTTGAGCAGGCTTCCCGGGACCTGGTGCTGGACCTCAGCACCAGCCCGCGGGAGGAATTTGTCCGCGTGGACGGTGTTGACGTTACCGACGCCATCCGCGAGCCTGCCATCTCCTCGGCGGTCAGCGCCGTCGCCACCACCCTGGGCGCACGGACTGAGCTCATCCGCCGGCAACGGGCGCTGATCGAAAAGCACCACCGCCGCATGGTGGTGGAAGGCAGGGACATTACCACGGTCGTCGCGCCCGGAGCCGAAGTGCGGATGCTGCTGACCGCCAGCGAAGAAGCCCGGCTGCGCCGGCGCGGCATCCAGCTTGGCGGCACGCAGGATGCGGAGCAGCTGGCTGCCCAGGTGACGCACCGCGACGCCAAGGACTCCACGGTTGTGAACTTCACGCAGGCTGCCGACGGCGTCGTAACGCTCGACTCCTCGGACCTTGACTTCGAGCAGACCGTGGACGCTGCCCTCGTCATTGTCACCAAGGTCCTCAACCGTGACTGACGGCAGGCCCGGCGTGCCTTCCGGCTGGACCATGGCCTGGAGCCGGCCTGTGGGCTGGGCCCTGGACCATCTCGTCTACCGGACATCGGTGACCGGAAAGGCCAACGTCCCCACCGGGGGACCGGTGATCTTCGCCGGCAACCACATCAGCTTCCTGGACGGGCCCATAATGTTCGGCGCCTCGCCGCGGCCCATGCACATCCTGGTCAAGCAGGAGATGTTCAAGGGATTCCTGGGCAGGGTGCTGACCGCTTCCGGGCAGCTGCCCGTGGACCGGCAGGGTGACCGGGCTGCGCTGCAGCGCAGCAAGGACCTCCTCGCCGCCGGCCGTTGCGTCGGAATCCTCCCTGAAGGAACCCGGGGGAGCGGTGAAGCCTCCGATATCAACGGCGGGGTAGCCTGGCTTGCCCTGAATTCCGGAGCGCCGGTAGTACCCGTGGCCATCCTGGGGACCCGGGCCGGGGACGAGCACCTTGACTTTGTGCCGCGGCCCGGCAGGCGGTTCCATGTCAGCTTCGGAACCGCCCTTACATTGGGCCGCCGGGCCGGGGAAAGCGGCCGTGCTTCAATGGACAGGGCGGCGCAGGAGATCCGCGCAGCGCTGGCCGGGCACGTCCGGGATGCCATCCAACTCAGCGGGCAGCCCCTGCCTTTCGCTGAAACCTCCAAAGACTTAACAGCAGTAGCCGGGACGCCGGCAGATGACCACTAAGGACAGTGCAATGAGCGATACGACTCAAACCCCCGGCCATTCCGGCGCCGGCGAAGACGAATACACGCCCACGGGCACCGACCAGGTTGCCGAACGGCTGGCGGCCATTGACGACGACGAGGCTGAGCTCCGCGCGGCCTCCCTCCGGGCAGGCCTGGAGGACTACGACCTCGACGAGGACGACGCCGCGCTGCTCAGCGGGGAATACGGCGACGAGGACTTCGACGGCCCCGTCAAGCTCGATCCTGTGCTGGCCATCATCGGGCGCCCCAACGTGGGCAAGTCCACCCTGGTCAACCGCATCCTGGGCCGCCGCGAAGCCGTGGTGGAGGACACTCCCGGCGTGACCCGCGACCGCGTCATGTACTCGGCGAGCTGGAACGGCCGCAACTTCACCCTGGTGGATACCGGCGGCTGGGAGCACGATGCCCGCGGTATCCACGCCCGGGTCGCCGAGCAGGCCGAGATGGCCGTTGAACTCGCTGACGCCGTCCTCTTCGTCGTCGACTCGGCCGTCGGTGCCACGGCTACCGATGAAGGCGTGATGAAGATGCTGCGCCGCAGCAAGAAGCCGGTCATCATGGTGGCCAACAAGGTGGACGACTTCGCGCAGGAGGCGGACTCCGCGGCTCTGTGGGGCCTGGGCTTCGGCGAGCCGTACCCGGTCTCGGCGCTCCATGGCCGCGGGGTGGCGGACCTGCTGGACCACGTCATGGACGTGCTGCCCGAATTCTCGACCATTGAGGGGCTGGAACGCTCCGGCGGTCCGCGCCGCATCGCACTCATCGGCCGCCCGAACGTGGGCAAGTCCTCGCTGCTGAACAAGCTGGCCGGGACTGAGCGCGTGGTGGTGGACAACACTGCCGGAACCACCCGCGACCCCGTGGACGAATTCATCGAACTGGGTGGCCGCACCTGGCGCTTCGTGGACACCGCCGGCATCCGCCGCCGCCAGCATATGGCGCAGGGCGCTGACTACTACGCCTCGCTGCGGACGCAGGCCGCGCTCGAAAAGGCGGAGGTCGCCGTCGTGCTTCTCGCCGTTGATGAGGTCCTCAGCGAGCAGGACGTCCGGATCCTCCAACTGGCCATCGAGTCCGGCCGTGCCATGGTCCTGGCGTTCAACAAGTGGGACCTGCTCGACGACGAACGCCGCCGCTACCTCGAGCGCGAAATTGAGCAGGACCTGGCGCACGTGGAGTGGGCGCCGCGCGTCAACATTTCGGCAAAGACCGGCTGGCACAAGGACCGCCTGGTGCCGGCGCTGGACCTGGCCCTGGAGAACTGGGACAAGCGCATTGCCACCGGCCGCCTGAACGCCTTCCTGGGCGAGTTGGTGGCCGCGCACCCGCACCCGGTCCGCGGCGGAAAGCAGCCCCGCATCCTCTTCGGCACCCAGGCCTCGAGCCGTCCGCCCAAGTTCGTGCTGTTCACCACCGGTTTCCTGGACCCAGGCTACCGCCGGTTCATCACCCGCCGGCTGCGGGAAACCTTTGGCTTCGAGGGCACACCCATCGAAGTCAGCATGCGTGTGCGGGAAAAGCGGGGCAAGAAGCGTTAATTGCGACACACCAGGGCCCAGAATCCCGGAAAGTGTCACAGGCACCCTCTTGGATCGTGTAAGCTCTTCTAGGTGGTTCGGCCGGACTGCTGGTGGAAATCCTCGGGGGAATCCTTGGATGAAGCACAGCGGAGAACGGCGGAACTAACGGGCTGTAGCGCAGCTTGGTAGCGCACTTGACTGGGGGTCAAGGGGTCGCAGGTTCAAATCCTGTCAGCCCGACCAAAAAGCCGCTTTCCGGTATTACCGGAAAGCGGCTTTTGGCATTTCAGCCGTTGTTGGGCGAGTCGCGCGATACACCCCCAACGCTTGGCAATCAGCGGTTGACGAATACTACGATCACAACGTACTTCCAGTCTCCGCGATGATCCTTGTAGTACACGCGCTGGTGGCGGTGGTCGCAGTCCCTGTCATACCGGCCATCACGCTGATGTGAGTAATGATTGTGATGATGGCGGGCATCGTGGTTGTGACACTTCCGGTCACGGTCACGGTCGCGGTCGCGGTCGCGGTCGTTATCCCTCCGGTCCCTGTCCTGATAAGACCCATGACGGTCATTGTCGCCGTTGGCTAGAGCGGGACCTGCTGCCACAGCCGCTCCACCAAAGGCCAGGCCTGTGGCGAGGACAGTTGAGCCGAGAAGGCGGGATACTTTGTTCATTGCATTTCCTTAGGTGATCGCATGATCGATACCGCAGGAACGGGTGAGCCGGCAGAGTGGGCATGGCTTTGGTTAGGCGCGGTCCACTCCGTTGTTGACTCGCCTGTCTACGGTTTTGTCCCAAGCCCGATCGGCGCTCCAAGAGCAGCACCATGCTTGAGGGTGCCAGCGCCGGCGTCAGAGTGCACCTGATACTTCCCCCGGTGCATCGCTGCGGGGCGCTGTGGTGATGACTGAACACATGCAAAAGGCCCAGATAGGCACTCTGTGTGAGGAATGAGCGCCGGTTTCTGGACCCTCACGTAATCAGCTCCGTCCGCCCGTTTGATGTGCTGGGGCGTCGTGTTTTCCACGATAGTGAGGCGTACCCCGGGTGTGAAGACCTCTGACTGTAATAGGGGAGGCTCCGGCAAAAAAAGGGGGGTGTTGTTTCTATTTCAGGAACTTCGAGGTCCGGCGGTCCGCGAGGATCTTGCCCTTGGTCTGGCACGTGGGGCAGTACTGCAGCGCCGTGTCGGCAAAGGAGACCTCCCGGACCGTGTCCCCGCATACCGGACAAGGCTGGCCGGTCCTGGCATGGACGCGCATGTGGCTTCGCTTCACGTCCTTGAGGTCCTTGGGCGGCTTGCCGCTGGCTTCGGCCAGCGCAGTGCCGAGGATGTCATGGATGGCGTCGTACAGGACCTGCACCGTCTCCCGGTCCAGGGACTTGGCCGGGGCGAAGGGCGAAATCCGGGCCGCATGCAGGATCTCGTCGCTGTAGGCGTTGCCGATTCCGGCGATCACGCTCTGGCTCCGCAGGAGCCCCTTGATCTGCTGCGAACTGCCGCCGAGGATCTCCGCCAGCATGCCGACGTCGAACGCTTCAGCGAAGGGGTCCGGCCCCAGCGTGGCGATGCCCGGAACTTCCTGCGGGTCCCGCACCACATAAATGGCCAGGCTCTTTTTCGTCCCGGCTTCCGTAAGGTCAAAACCCCGGTCACCTTCCGCCCCCGCGAAAACGAGCCGGGCCGCGATGTGGCCGTTGCCCATCTTCAACTGTCCGGCCGCGGGGGAGTCCGTGAAGCGGATCCACCCTGCCTTGGCCAGATGGAACACAAACGAGATGCCACCGGTGTCAATGCTGATGAACTTTCCAAACCGCTGCACGCCGGTCACGGTGCGGCCCTCCATCGCCGTGAAGGGCGGATCAGCCGTCTTGAGCACGGCGAAGGATGCAATCTGCAGTTTGGCCACGACACAGCCCTGCAGTTGTTCGTTCAAAAACCCGGCCAGACCGGCCACTTCGGGAAGTTCCGGCATGGCTTACCTGCCTGGCCCCGGGCATCCGGCATCAATGCGCGCGCTCATGCGACCCATCTTGTCAGAATCCCCGCTGAACGCCCCGGCAGATGTGCCTATACTTTCAGCGGCGGCCTGTTCCCGGGCCCCAGTGACCCAGGTGTTTGACCCGATGAAAGGCCCCCGATGAGCAACATTCCCGAAGACCTGTCCTACACTGCTGAACATGAGTGGGTAACTGCCCCCAATGCCGACGGCGTGGTCCGCGTGGGCATTACCGACTTCGCCCAGGACGCGCTTGGAGATGTTGTTTACGCCCAGATGCCGGAAATCGGCACCAAGATTACGGCAAACGAAGTGGTGGGTGAAGTCGAGTCCACCAAGAGCGTCAGCGATATCTACGCCCCGGTTTCCGGCGAAGTAGTGGCCCGCAACGAGTCCCTGGACACTGATTCGGCCCTGATCAACACTGATCCGTACGGCGACGGCTGGTTGATTGAGGTCAAACTCGCCGAAGCTGACGCCGTTGACTCGTTGCTCAGTGCATCCGAGTACGAACAACAGGTAGGCTAAAGCTAACCGGTACATCCGGTCCGGCCCCGCGTCGCAGGCAGGACGTCTTCGCACGTCAGCGGCCGGATGGGGAGCCGGCGCCGGACCTGCTGAGCGGGCCGGAGGGTAAACGTTGGCTGCAGGCCCAGGGGCTGCAGCGGGAAGAGGAGGAATCCATGGCTGGCCACAGACAGAACCCTGCCGATGGGGAATACGGCTCGGGTGCGGCTAAGGCGTCGGAGACCACCTCCATCCATCTCACTCCGGTCACCGATGAACCCACCATCGCCCCCAAGCTTTCCTCCGATGAGCGCAGCTCCGTTGAGGCACTGCCGGCCGGATCTGCCCTTCTCGTTGCGCACAGCGGGCCGAACGCCGGCGCCCGCTTCCTGCTCGACTCCGACGTCACCACGGCCGGCCGCCACCCGGACGCCGATATCTTCCTCGATGACGTCACGGTATCCCGCCGGCATGTGGAGTTCCGCCGGACTGCCCGGAGCTTTGAAGTGGTGGACAAGAACAGCCTGAACGGCACCTACGTCAACCACGACCGCGTTGACAGTGTTGAGCTCAAGAACGGCAGCGAAGTCCAGATCGGCAAGTTCCGCCTCACCTTCTACCTGAGCCCTGCCAGTGCTGCAGGCCGCGGCTGAACCGGGGACCGCTGCCTGTGGCAATGGCACAACCGGAACGCCGGGGACCGCAGGTTCTCAACATCGGCGAAGTCCTCGCGCAGCTCAGCGGCGACTTCCCGGGCATGACTGCGTCCAAGATCCGCTTCCTCGAAGAAAAGGGGCTGATTAACCCGCGGCGTACGCCTGCGGGTTACCGGCAGTATTCCGACGGCGACGTGGAACGGCTGCGCTTCGTGCTGGCCCTGCAGCGGGACCAGTACCTCCCCCTGAAAGTCATCAAGGACTACCTTGACGCCATCGACAGGGGAGAGCGGCCGGAAAACCTTCCGCCCGGCGTCGTGGTGTCCCCGCGCATCGTCTCCGACGAACTGGCGGCCGAGCTGCAGAACCGCGGGCGCAGGCTCACGGAGGAGCAGCTGCGCACGGAGTCCGGCGCCAGTGTGCCCCTGCTGCAGGCGCTCCTGGACTTCGGACTGATCAGCCACAGCAACGGCCAGTTCGACGAACATGCCCTCCAGGTGGCGCGCGCCTGTGTACAGCTTGAGGGCCATGGGCTGGAACCCCGCCACCTGCGGCCTTTCCAGGCCGCGGCGGAACGGGAATTCGGCCTGGTGGAACGCGCGGTGGCGCCGCTTGCTTCCCGCAAGGACTCTGCCTCCCAGGCACGGGCCGCCGAGGCCGCCCGTGAAATCAGCGACCTCTGCCTCACCCTGCACCGGGCTCTGGTGCAGGACCACATCTCACGCATGGACATCTGATGATTGAAGTCGAGATTGTAGGCGTTCGGATCGAACTGCCTTCCAACCAGCCGCTGGTCCTGCTGCGGGAGATGCACGGGGAACGCCATGTCCCCATTTGGATCGGCACTCCGGAAGCCAGCGCCATTGCGCTGGCGCAGCAGGGCGTTGTCCCGCCCCGCCCCATGACCCATGACCTCCTGGTGGATGTGGTGGAATCCCTGGGCCACTCCGTGGTCAGCGTCAACATCGTGGCTGTCGAAGACAACATCTTTTATGGGCAGCTGCAGTTTGAAAACGGCACCACCGTGAGCTCCAGGGCTTCCGATGCGCTGGCGATAGCCCTCCGCGCGAAGTGCCGGATCTGGTGCGCCGATTCAGTGATGGAAGAGGCCGGGGTGCGGATCACCGAGCACGACGAGGGTGAGGACACCGAGCCGGGCCCCACGGTGGACGAAGAACGCGAGCTGCGCCGCTTCCGCGAGTTCCTGGACGACGTGGAGCCCGAGGACTTCGATGGCTGAGGTCACGTTAAGGTTAAAGTTGAGGGTGAAAGTTTCGACACGCCCTGCCAAAGGCCCCGGGGTCTTTGACCTTGGGACCTGCCGGGCCTAACGTCGAAGTATCAAGTTCCCATTGCTTACGGCAGCCGCGCAAGTCACACTGGAAAGTGCGCCCCGCGAAAATTACATGCATGGTCTTCATGCCAAGGCTGCTGCAGGTGTTCCCCGGGAGCGTACGACAAGGAGGATCCAGGTGAGTCCCAAAGGCGAAGCAGGCGGGCTTAAACAGCCCACGGCTGGTGTTGCTGTGCCCGCGAGTGGTGCCCAGGGCCTCCTGTTTACCGAGGACCTCCCGGTACTGGATGAGGACGCCGGCTACCGCGGACCCACTGCCTGCAAGGCGGCAGGCATCACCTACCGGCAGCTGGACTACTGGGCACGTACCGGACTCGTGGAACCCGCTGTGCGCGGCGCCGCCGGTTCCGGATCGCAGCGGCTGTACGGCTTCCGCGACATCCTTGTCCTCAAGGTGGTCAAGCGCCTCCTGGACACTGGCGTTTCCCTTCAGCAGATCCGCACGGCCGTTGAGCACCTGCGCGAACGCGGTGTGGAGGACCTCGCGCAGATCACCCTGATGAGCGACGGCGCGAGTGTCTACGAGTGCACCTCGGCCGATGAGGTCATCGACCTCGTCCAGGGCGGACAAGGAGTCTTCGGCATCGCCGTGGGCCGGGTGTGGCGCGAAGTTGAAGGCAGCCTCGCCTCACTGCCCAGCGAACACGCCGCGGAGCAGTCCTTTCCGGACGACGAATTGAGCAAGCGGCGGGCAGCACGCAAGATCAGCTGACCGTATATACGGCAGAAGCCGCTCTCCCTCCGGAGGGCGGCTTCTGCCGTTAAGTCTGGACTTCCTACCGCGTGCGGCTGCGCAACCCGCTGCCCACAGCCATCATGTTGGCCAGCAGCTCGTCAAAGAGTGCCGCCGCAGACTTGGCGGAGTCGCCCGGCCAATGGTGCACCGGATGGGCAGCCCCCTGGATCTGCTGCCAGTTCGCCTGCTCCGGGATGCGGGGGCTCAGGAGGAGTTCGCCAAACATGGACTCCATCTCGGCGAGCCGGTACGTGTGCTCGGAGGAACCCGTCCGGACCCGGTTGGCCACGATGCCGGCAGGGGAGAGGTTGGGGGCGAACTCCTGGCGGAACAGCTGTATGGCGCGCATGGTGCGTTCCGTTCCGGCCACGGAGAAGAGTCCCGGCTCGGCCACGAGCGCCACTTTGTCGCTGGCGGACCACGCCATGCGGGTCAGCCCGTTGAGTGACGGCGGGCAGTCGATCAGGACGAGGTCGTAGTTGTCCGCACCCGCCAGGACGGTGGAGAGGCGCCGCAGGTCACGGCGGCCGAGGTCGGGGCGGTCGTAGATTCCCGTGTAGGCGGAGCCGACGGCGACGTCCAGGACGGCGGGTCCGGAACCGTTGGTGTGGGCCCGCACTGTCCAGCTGCTGCCTACCACGTTGTCGGCCAGCTTGGCGCGGCGGGGGCTTTTCAGCATCCTGCCGATGTCCAGCTGGTCGCCCGGCTGGACGCCCAGGGCGGTGGTTGCGTCCGCATGGGGGTCGAGGTCCACCACCAGTGTGCGGACGCCCGCGGCCAGCGCCGCAGACGCCAATCCTGTGGTGACGGAAGTCTTGCCGACTCCACCCTTAAGGCTGCTGATGCTGACTACTTGCACTTGAGAGACCAAAACCTAACGCCGGATGCCGTGTTGGGAGTAATGTTTGCTCCGGCAGAGCCGAAGCCGGACGGTCCTGCCGCCCTACTCATCATATGTGGATGCGTCGGCGAATCCTGCTTTACGGGGAGTCGGCATGGCATCGGCTGTGCTGCCGGGGCGCTTTCCGCCGGGCCTGGGGAAAGCGATCGGGACATGACGGGGAAATCTGTGATGGTGGCCACAAAGATTTGTGTTTGTCCTTGGAGGTCCTAGACACTGTGACCACTCACCGATCCACCCGCAATGATGCAGGAGAAGTATGTTTTCCAAAGTTCTGGTGGCCAACCGCGGCGAAATCGCGATCAGGGCCTTCCGCGCCGGCTACGAGCTGGGCGCCAAGACCGTTGCCGTTTTTCCAAATGAGGACAGGAACTCTATCCACCGCCAGAAGGCGGACGAGGCCTACCTGATTGGCGAGGAAGGGCATCCCGTCCGGGCATACCTGGACGTTGCCGAGGTGATCCGCGTGGCCAAGGAGTCCGGCGCGGACGCCATCTACCCCGGCTACGGTTTCCTTTCGGAAAACCCCGATCTGGCACGTGCGGCCAAGGAAGCCGGCATTACCTTCGTCGGCCCTCCTGCTGAGGTGCTGGAGCTTGCCGGCAACAAGGTGGCGGCCCTTAAGGCTGCCCGTGACGCGGGTGTTCCCGTCCTGAAGTCCAGTGCGCCGTCGAAGGACCTCGACGAGCTGCTGGCAGCGGCGGACGAGATCGGTTTCCCCATTTTCGCCAAGGCAGTGGCCGGCGGCGGTGGCCGCGGCATGCGCCGGGTTGATACCCGCGAAGCGCTCCCCGAGGCACTGAAGTCCGCCATGCGTGAAGCGGATGCTGCGTTTGGCGATCCCACCATGTTCCTGGAGCAGGCTGTCCTGCGCCCCCGCCACATCGAGGTGCAGATCCTGGCCGATGCCGAGGGCAACGTCATGCACCTGTTCGAGCGGGACTGCTCCATCCAGCGGCGGCACCAGAAGGTCATCGAGATCGCCCCCGCCCCGAACCTGGACGAGAACATCCGGCAGGCCCTCTACCGGGACGCCGTTAAGTTCGCCCAGGCGCTGAACTACGTTAACGCGGGCACCGTCGAGTTCCTCGTGGATACCGTGGGTGAGCGGGCAGGCCAGCACGTGTTCATTGAAATGAACCCGCGCATCCAGGTGGAGCACACCGTCACCGAAGAGGTTACGGACGTTGACCTGGTGCAGGCACAGATGAGGATCGCCGCCGGTGAAACGCTGGCGGACCTTGGGCTCTCCCAGGACACGGTCAAGCTGCGCGGCGCCGCGCTGCAGAGCCGCATCACCACCGAGGACCCCGCGAACGGCTTCCGCCCCGACGTTGGAAAGATCACCGGCTACCGGTCCGCCGGCGGTGCTGGCGTACGGCTCGACGGCGGCACGGTTTACTCGGGTGCCGAGATCAGCCCCCACTTCGACTCCATGTTGGTCAAGCTGACCTGCCGCGGCCGGGACTACCCGGCCGCCGTGGCACGGGCACGCCGCGCCCTTGCAGAGTTCCGTATCCGCGGTGTGTCCACCAACATCTCCTTCCTGCAGGCGGTGCTGGACGATGCCGATTTCATCGCAGGCGACGTCGCCACCAACTTCATCGACGAACGCCCGCAGCTGCTGAAGGCGAGGGTTTCCGCGGACCGCGGTACCAAGCTCCTCACCTGGCTGGCCGAGGTCACCGTCAACAAGCCCAACGGCGAACTGACGGTCCACTCCAACCCGGCCGACAAGCTTCCGTCCGTCAAGGGGAAGCAGGCCGCGCCCGGTTCCCGGCAGCGGCTCCTGGAGCTGGGGCCGGAAGGCTTCGCCAGGGCTCTTCGTGAGCAGAACGCCGTCGCGGTTACCGACACCACTTTCCGGGACGCGCACCAGTCGCTCCTGGCCACCCGTGTCCGTACCCGCGACCTTGTGGCCGCAGGCCCTGCTGTCACCGCGCTCCTGCCGGAACTCTTGTCCGTCGAGGCATGGGGCGGCGCCACCTACGACGTCGCGCTGCGCTTCCTGGGCGAAGACCCGTGGGACCGCTTGGCGGCGCTGCGCACCGCACTTCCGAACGTGTGCCTGCAGATGCTGCTCCGCGGCCGCAACACCGTGGGCTACACGCCGTACCCGGAAGAGGTCACCGAGGCCTTCGTCAATGAGGCCGCCGCAACCGGCATCGATATCTTCCGCATCTTCGACGCGCTCAACGATGTCAGCCAGATGGCGCCGGCCATCCGGGCTGTCCGGGCAACGGGCACCGCCGTCGCCGAAGTGGCGCTCTGCTACACAGGCGACATGCTGGACCCCAACGAGACGCTCTACACGCTGGACTACTACCTCGAGCTCGCGCAGAAGATCGTCGACGCCGGCGCGCACATCCTTGCCATCAAGGACATGGCAGGCCTGCTGCGGCCCGCTGCCGCAGCCAAGCTCGTTGCCGCACTTCGGGACCGCTTCGACCTGCCGGTCCACCTGCACACCCACGACACCGCGGGCGGCCAGCTGGCCACCTTGCTGGCTGCCGTGGACGCCGGTGTGGACGCCGTGGATGTTGCCTCCGCTTCCCTGGCCGGAACCACCAGCCAGGTCTCGGCGTCGGCGTTGGTCGCAGCGCTGGAACACACGCCACGGGACACCGGCCTCAGCCTGGCTGCGGTCAGCTCGCTGGAACCGTACTGGGAGGCTGTCCGCCGCGTCTACGCGCCGTTCGAGTCGGGCCTTCCGGGCCCCACCGGCCGGGTCTACCAGCACGAGATCCCGGGCGGCCAGCTGTCCAACCTGCGCCAGCAGGCCATGGCGCTGGGGCTGGGGGAGCGCTTCGAGGCCATCGAGGACATGTACACGGCCGCTGACCGGATCCTTGGGCGCCTGGTGAAGGTGACACCGTCCTCCAAGGTGGTGGGCGACCTTGCCCTGCACCTGGTGGGCCTGAATGCGGACCCGGCGGACTTCAACGAGAACCCGCAGAACTACGACATCCCCGATTCCGTGATCGGGTTCCTGTCCGGCGAGCTGGGCGACCCTCCCGGAGGCTGGCCGGAACCCTTCCGCACCAAGGCCCTGCAGGGCAGGAGCGTGAAGGTCCGCGACGTCGAGCTCAGTGCCGAAGACAGCGCTGCGCTGAAGTCCGACTCCAAGACCCGCCAGCACACGCTGAACCGGCTGCTGTTCGAGGGCCCCACCAAGGACTACCTCAAGAGTGTCGAAACCTACGGCAACATCTCGGTTCTGGATACCCGTGACTACCTGTACGGGCTCCAGCGGGGCCAGGAGCACGAGATCACGCTGGAGCGTGGCGTGCGGCTGATCGCTTCCCTGGAGGCGGTCTCCGAGCCGGACGAAAAGGGCATGCGGACCGTGATGTGTACCCTCAACGGCCAGTCCCGGCCCGTAGTGGTGCGCGACCGTTCCGTGGTGAGCAACGTCAAGGCCGCAGAGAAGGCAGATCCGGCGCAGCCGGGCCACGTGGCTGCACCGTTCGCCGGCGCCGTCACCGTCACGGTCAAGACCGGTGACACCGTCAACGCCGGCGACACGGTGGCCACCATCGAGGCGATGAAGATGGAGGCATCCATCACGACGCCGGTGGGCGGCAGGGTTTCCCGCCTCGCCATCTCCGCGGTGGAGCAGGTGCAGGGCGGAGACCTGCTGCTGGTCGTGGAGCAATAGCCAAAAGCCAGTCAAGACGATGAACCAGTCAAAACAATGAAAGGGTCCTCCGCCAGGAGGACCCTTTCATCGTTTGCGGATCAGGAGCGGGGTGCCCCGTACATCTCCTCGATGACGGTCTCGAAGTCCTTCATCACCTGTGCGCGCTTCACCTTCATGGAGGGGGTCAGGTGCCCGGATGCTTCGGTGAAGTCGGCCGCCACGATCCGGAACGACTTGATGGCCTCGGCCTGGGAGACGGAGTTGTTGGCGGCGGTGATCAGGTCCTGCACTGCTGCCTTGACCACCGGGTTTGCCGCAGCGTCGGCCAGGGAGGTGTCGGCCGGCAGGTTGTGCCGCTGGAGCCAGCCCGGCAGGGCCTCCTGGTCCAGCGTGACCAGTGCGCCGATGAACGGCCGGTTGTCGCCAACCACCAGGACCTGCGACACCAGCGCATCGGCACGGATCTGGTCCTCCAGCAGCGCCGGGATCACGTTCTTGCCGCCGGCGGTGACGATGATCTCCTTCTTGCGGCCGGTGATCCACAGGAAGCCGTCGTCATCCAGCCGGCCAATATCCCCGGTGCGGAACCAGCCGTCGGAGAATGTCTCCGCCGTCAGGTCCTCACGCTTGTAGTAGCCGCGCATGACGCACGCGCCCTTGGCCAGGATCTCGCCGTCTTCGGCAATCCTGACGGCATTGCCGGGCAAAGGCTTGCCAACCGAACCAATCTTGATCCGGGACGGCGTGTTGACCGAGATGGGAGCCGTGGTTTCGGTCAGGCCGTAGCCTTCCAGCACCTGGAGCCCGATGCCCTGGAAAAAGTGGCCCAGCCGTTCACCAAGGGGACCGCCGCCGGAGACCGCGTGGGCAACGTGGCCGCCCATAGCGGCCCGCAGTTTGCCGTAGACCAGCTTGTCGAACAGGGCATGGCGCAGCTTCAGTCCCAGCCCCACATGGCCGGCCTGCCGCGCCTTGGAGAAGGCGATGGCGGTATCGGCCGCCTTGTGGAAGATGGCGCCCTTGCCGCCGTCCTCGGCCTTGGTCAGTGCCGAGTTGTACACCTTCTCGAACACCCGCGGCACGGCAAGGATGAAGGTGGGCTCGTAGCTCTGCAGGTCGGAGAGCAGGTTCTTGATATCAGGCGTGTGCGCCACGGTGGTTCCGGCTGCCATGGCCAGGACGGAGATGAACCGGGCGAAGACGTGTGCCAGGGGCAGGAACATGATGGTCTTGGCGTTCTCATGGACGATTTCGCCGATGATCGCGAGTGCATTGTCCGAAAGCTCCACGAAGTTGCCGTGGGTCAGTTCGCAGCCCTTGGGCCGGCCCGTGGTTCCGGACGTGTAGATGATGGTGGCGATATCTGCCAGCTTCGCCGAGGTGCGGCGGGTTTCCAGATCGTCATCGCTGACGCCGCTCCCGGCTTCCCGCAGGGCGTCAAGTCCGCCGCCCTCCAACTGCCAGACATGCTGGAGTGCGGTGAGGCCTTCGGCCGTCACGGCCTGCCGGATGACATTTTCGTGGTGGGCTGCCTCGCCGAAGGCGGCAACGGCGCCTGAGTCGCCAAGATTCCAGGCCACCTGAGAGGGCGAAGAGGTTTCGTAGATGGGGACGGAGACGCCGCCGGCGAACCAGATGGCGAAGTCCACCAACGCCCATTCGTAGCGCGTGCGGGACATGATGCCCACGCGGTCGCCGGCACCGACGCCGCTGGCGATGAGGCCTTTTGCCAGGGCTTTGACATCGGCAAGGAATTCGGTGGCGGAGATGTCCTGCCAGGCGCCGTTTGCGTCCAGCCGCGAGAACAGGGCCGGGTTGCTGGCCTTGTCCGCCTGCCGCAGCACCAGGTCGGTGATATTGGTTTCCGGTGGAACGACAACAAGAGGCGGAACACTGAATTCGCGCACTATAGCTCCTTTGATATCCGAAGTCCCGCTCAGGGGGTATGCCTAAAGACTAGTACGCCGCCGCGGGACCGTGCAGTATCTAAAGTTACTGGCGGGTAACTTTGCCGTCAATCGCCCTCCGGCCGCAACCGCGGCGGGGGTCCCGGCGCAGGGGCGGCGGAAAACCTAGAATTGGGAACTATGTACGCACAATCCTCCGGCGAGCAGGCCGGTCCCCTCAGCAGGCCCGCAGCGTGGAGGCGGCGGTCTGCCTCCTACCGGGCCGGAAGGAGGCAGGGTGACGGCTTTCGTGAACAGATGCGCCTTGGCCGGAAGGGCCTTGCGATCGGGATCGATATCGGCGGTACCAAGGTGGCGGCGGGAGTGGTGGATGCCGCCGGCACGATCCTGAGCGAGGCGCGCCGCTCCACGCCGGGCACCGACCCGCGGGCAGTGGAGCGCGTCATCGTGGACCTGGTGGAGGAGCTGGGCAGCGGGCACCGGATCCGCTCGGTGGGCATTGGCGCCGCCGGCTGGATGGACCTCGACGGCGGCACGGTGCTTTTCAGCCCGCACCTGGCCTGGCGCAATGAGCCCCTGAGGGCAAACCTGCAACACCTCCTGCGGCGCCCCGTGCTGCTGGCCAACGACGCCGACGCAGCCGCCTGGGCAGAGTGGCGTTTCGGGGCAGGGCAGGGCGAAGACCGGCTGGTCTGCATCACGCTGGGCACGGGAATCGGCGGCGCGATGGTCATGGACGGCAGGGTGGAGCGCGGGCGGTTTGGGGTAGCCGGCGAGTTCGGACACCAGGTCATCATGCCCGGCGGGCACCGCTGCGAGTGCGGCAACCGCGGGTGCTGGGAGCAGTACGCATCGGGCAACGCACTGGGCCGCGAAGCGAGGATCCTGGCCCGCAGCAACTCCCCGATGGCCCAGGACCTGCTGGGAGCAGTGGGCGGGCGCGCCGAGACCATCACCGGTGCCATCGTGACCGAACTGGCGTTGGCTGGTGACGCCGCCTCGCGGGAGCTTATTGAGGAAGTGGGGGAATGGCTTGGCCTCGGACTCGCCAACCTGGCCGCAGCGCTCGACCCTGGGCTGTTCGTTATTGGCGGCGGATTGTGCTCGGCCGGAGACCTGCTGGTGGAACCGGCGCAAAAGGCGTTCGCCCGGAACCTGACCGGACGCGGCTTCCGCCCGGCCGCGGGAATCCAGCTTGCCGCCCTCGGACCGAACGCCGGACTGATTGGTGCCGCCGACCTGTCACGGGTCAGCAGCAGGGTCCGTAGCTGACGCAACGGTCCGCTTGCCGGCGGCGCCGGGCAGAGGAGCATGCCCGGTCCGTTTGGCGACGCTAAACCCTGGCGCCGTCGTCGTCCTCGTCTTTTTCCTGGGGAAGCTTCATGATCAGGTACACCGTTCCCAGCACAAACGCAGCCACGATTCCCACGACGGCCAGCAGCGGCGCGGAACGCCAAAACATAGCCGAGAGCAGCAGTGCCACCGGCCCGCCCACGGCAGCCAGCCAGGCGAGCATGGTCAGCGGATCCGTGCCTGACAGGCTGGGAGGTTCCTCGGGGACGAAGGCGCCCTCGTCGTCGTCCACCCCGTAATCCCGCGGACCCGCCGGAGCTTCGGGTGCATCGGCGCCGTCCTCGCCTGTCCCGGCGCGGGACGCCTCACGTTCCGCTGCGGACAGTTCGGCCGGCGCTGCCCGGGCCAGGCCCAGGGGATCGAAGTCCCGGAACGAAGCCCTTCCCGGAGGGTCGGCGGGGCTGCCCGGTCCGGCCGGCGCGCCGGCGTCCGTTGTTCCGGGGCGTGAATCAGGTGCTGAATGGCGCGGGCCAGGGGAGGGGGAGTCTGCTTCCAGGCGCGCCACCAGGTCCAGCCAGACGGCATCGTCCTGGTTCGCGCCCTGGTCCTGGGAATCGGGGGATCCGGAGTCATGCCTGGTCATGCCGGGCCTCCTGGCCTGCCGCTGCCGGCGTTGTTGTCCCGGAGGGTTCGGCGGCAGGAAGCACGCGGCGGATGAAGTCCACCGAGCCCTGGAAAATCTGGTCGGCGTCGTTGTCCATCGTGGCCACGTGGTAGCTGTTGTTGAGCCTCACCAGTTCCAGGGGCGCATGCGTCAACCCGCGCCGCAGCGCAGCGATGCTCGTATCGGAGACAACGTGGTCCACCGTGGACCGGTACACCTGGACGGGAGCGGTAACCCGGGGGAGAAGCCGCACAGTGTCCTTGAACATCTTATTCAGCTCGTGGGCGGCGGCCACCGGCGTGCGCAGGTACGCGCCTTCGTCCATTCCCGCTTTGAGGATGTCGTTTGCGATGGCAGGGGTGGTCTTCATGACCAGCTTCAGGATCCCGGCCAGCGGGGCGCGGGGATCGTCGATGACCAGCCCGGGGTTTACCAGCACCACGCCGCTGACCGGCCTGGTGGCCGCAATCCGCAACGCCAGCGCACCGCCCATGCTCAACCCGGCGGCGAAGACGTGGTCGCATTCAGCCTCGAGTTCGAGGTACGCGTCGTCCAGGGCGCCGTGCCACTGCTGCCACCGTGTGCGGGAGAGGTCCTGCCAGCTGGTCCCGTGGCC
Source organism: Arthrobacter sp. RT-1 (assembly GCF_003367205.1). Lineage (NCBI taxonomy): Bacteria > Bacillati > Actinomycetota > Actinomycetes > Micrococcales > Micrococcaceae > Arthrobacter > Arthrobacter sp. RT-1. The sequence goes on along the minus strand of NZ_QRGQ01000007.1, from coordinate 271,608 downwards.
GGGCAGCAGCGGCATCCGGACCGCGAAACCGGCCGCGGCAAAGGCATGGGCCCATGCACGGAGTCCATGGGGGCTTCCGGTGAAACCGTGCGAAAGGACCACGCCCGTCCGCGGCCCTTCACCGCTGGACATGCTGCTGAAGGGACTGTGGTCCGGGCTGGAGGTCATGGCGTCTCCGAAGTGCTGGTCTGGCGGGAATGGGCGCGGATGAATGCGCTGGACCTGGCAAAGATCTCCGGCGCGTCAACGTCCAGCGTAGCCACATGGCCGCTGCTATCAAGGCCAACCACTTCTTCAAGCCCCGCAGGAAGCCGTTGTCGAAGCATCTCAAGGGAGGTTGGCGGAACCACGGCGTCAGTCAGCGATTTGAACACCTGCACCGGTGCCGTGACGCCCGGCAGGCCACGGATGGCCGCCCCGAAGAGCTTCTTGAGCTCATGCACTGCCGAGAGCGGAGTGCGGGTGTAGTCACCATCCTCGGTGGCCGGCGCCGTCGTCTGTTCTTCCTGGAGGGGGATGGTGGTCCGTTGAAAGTATTTGAGGACCCCGATAACCCGGACCCGGCGGTCATAGAAACTCAGGCCGGGGTTGACCACTGAGACCCCTGCCACGCTGTGCCGGGACGCGGTCAGCAGGGCCACCGCCCCGCCCATGGACAGCCCCGCCACGAAACACGTGTCGGTCTGCGACTGGAGTTCCAGGAAGGCGGTTTCGTAGCTGCGGTACCACTCGGTCCAGCGCGTGCGGGCGAGCTGGCGCCAGTCGGTTCCGTGCCCGGGCAACAGCGGGACGGTCACGGCGTAACCCTGCCCCGCAAGGTGCTCCGCCCAGGGCATCACGCTGAGTGGACTGCCCGTGAAGCCGTGGCAGATGGCGACGCCAATCCGTGCGTTCGCCCCATGGCCCGGATAGCTGAAAGCGGCAGGACGGGGCGGGATGCTGCTTTCAGTCATGACTCCATCGTGTCACTGTTCCGGACAAATCTCACTAGAGTAGGGTTGCATTGGACTGCTGACCAGGCCCGGCGCGGAGCCTGAGGGCCGCCTTCCGGAGAGGTTCACCACGTGTTCTATTGGGTCATGAAAAGGATCTTCCTGGGGCCGGTACTGAAGCTTCTTTTCCGTCCCTGGGTCAAGGGGCTGGACAACATCCCGGCGCAGGGGGCAGCGATCATCGCTTCCAACCACCTGTCGTTTTCCGACTCGATCTTTATGCCGCTGATGGTCCGCCGTCCCGTGGTCTTCCTGGCCAAGTCCGAGTACTTCACGGGCACCGGGATCAAGGGCAGGCTGACGGCCATGTTCTTCCGCCTGACCAACCAGCTGCCCATGGACCGCTCCGGTGGTGCCGCGTCCGCCGCCTCCCTCAGCGCCGGCATGGACGTCCTGAACCACGGCGGGCTGCTGGGCATCTACCCTGAAGGCACGCGCAGCCCGGATTCCAGGCTGTACCGGGGCAAGGTTGGCGTGGCCCGGCTGGCGCTGCAGGCCGGAGTCCCGGTCATCCCGGTGGCCATGATCGGCACCGACAAGGTCCAGCCCATCGGGAAACGGCTGCCCAACATCCGCCGGATCGGCATGATCTTTGGTGAACCGCTGGACTTCAGCAGCTACCGGGACCAGGCCGAGGACCGTGACGTCCAACGGAAAGTCACGGACCAGATCATGTTCGAACTCATGCGGCTCTCCGGGCAGGAATACGTGGACGAGTACGCGGCCGTCGTGAAGCTTCGGCTGGCCGGCAAACCGGTGGAACCGGCGGCAGCCGCCGAACCCCTGGCTTCGCCGGAGCCAGCGGAGGGGGCCGCGGATTCCGGCGCCACCGGTGAACGCGCCAGGAAGGACGACGGCGGCGCTGCCGCTGCCGGATAACCGGAGCAGCCTTCGCCGCGCGGCTGTTGTGACGCCCGCTTCAGTCACCGTGACGGTGTGGTGTCCAGCAAACCTGCGCTGCCGTTAGTCTTAGAGGGTGACTGAGCTATCTGCAAAACCCGCCTTTTCGCTGTCCAGCACCGCCCAGAGCGGCGCGGCCAACTATCCAGGACTTGACGACTGGCGGGACCTTCCCATCTCCCAGCAGCCCAGCTGGCAGGACAGGGAAGTCTTCGACGCCTCGGTGAAGGAACTTTCCGCGCTTCCCCCGCTGGTGTTCGCCGGCGAGGTGGACGTGCTGCGTGAGCGGCTCGCGGCAGCAGCCCAGGGCAAGGCATTCCTCCTGCAGGGCGGCGACTGCGCCGAAACCTTCGAGGCCGCCACGGCGGACAAGATCAGCGCCCGGGTGAAGACCATCCTCCAGATGGCGGTGGTGCTCACGTACGGTGCCGCCATGCCCGTCATCAAGATGGGCCGGATGGCCGGGCAGTTCGCCAAGCCGCGGTCGTCCAATGACGAAACCCGGGACGGCGTCACCCTTCCCGCCTACCGCGGCGACATCGTCAACGGGTACGACTTCACGCCGGAGTCCCGCGGCCACGACGCCGCGCGCATGCTCCGCGCGTACCACACCTCCGCTTCCACCCTGAACCTGATCCGGGCCTTTACCCAGGGCGGGTTCGCCGACCTGCGCTCTGTGCACCAGTGGAACAAGGGCTTCACCGAGAACCCCGCCCACGCCCGCTACGAGTCGCTGGCCCGGGACATCGACCGCGCCATCAAGTTCATGGCTTCCTGCGGCGCAGACTTCGAGGCCCTCAAGCGCGTTGAATTCTTCGCCAGCCATGAAGCCCTGCTGCTGGATTACGAGCGGGCGCTGACGCGGATCGACTCCCGCACCGGCTTCCCGTACGACACCTCCGCCCACTTCCTGTGGATCGGGGAGCGGACCAGGGAACTTGACCACGCCCACGTGGACTTCCTGTCCCGCGTCAGGAACCCCATCGGGGTCAAGCTGGGCCCGTCCACCACCGGTGATGATGCCCTGCGCCTGATCGACCGGCTGGACCCGGAGCGCGAACCCGGCCGCCTGACCTTCATCACCCGCATGGGTGCCGGCAACATTCGTGAGAAGCTGCCCGCCGTCGTCGAGAAAGTCACCGCTTCCGGCGCCCAGGTGCTCTGGGTTACGGACCCCATGCACGGCAACACCGTCACGTCCCCCAACGGCTACAAGACACGGAACTTCGACGACGTCATCGACGAGGTGCGCGGCTTCTTCGAGGTGCACCACGCCCTGGGAACGGTCCCCGGCGGCCTGCACGTCGAAATGACCGGTGACGACGTCGCCGAATGCCTTGGAGGCGCCGATCCAATCGACCAGGACGCCTTCCTTGACCGCTACGAATCAGTCTGCGATCCGCGGCTGAACCACATGCAGTCCCTGGAAATGGCCTTCCTGGTGGCCGGCGCCCTCGCCAAGCACTGATCCTGACGGTGGTGTGGGCGGGTTTTGCGCCTACACCACCGTCAGGGTGATCACGGAACCTTCGGGAACCTCGGTATCCACTGGATCCTGGTCGCGGACGGTTCCAAAGAACCCGCCCAGCACCTCGTTGACCCGCACCTGGAAGCCCAGGGCCTCCAGTGCCCGACGGGCCTCGGTGGCCTGCCGGCCGATGTAGCTGGGCACTTCCACCATCCTCGGGCCCTTCGAGATGGTCAGGGTGACCGTGCCGCCACGGGTCAGCGTGCCGCTGGCCGGTGACTGGCTGACAACCGCGCCCTCGGGAATGTTCCTGTCGAACACCTCTTCGCGTGCCACCTCGGCGCGCAGGCCGGCCGCCTCGATGGCGTCTTCGGCATCCTTCTCGTCCTGGCCCACCACCGAGGGGACGGGAATGGGCTCAGGTCCCTTGGAGACCGCCATGCCCACCGGAGTCCCGCGCCGGACGGGCGTGCCGGACGCCGGGTCCTGGGAGAGGACGACGCCGGCCGGCGCCTCCTCGTTGAACTCTTCCGTGACCGTGCCCAGTGCCATGCCGGCAGCATTAAGTGCGTTCTTGGCTTCGTCCAGCGTCCCGCCGGTCAGTTGCGGCAGGGGGAAGAGCTGGGGTCCCTTCGAGACGAACAGGGATACCGGCTGGAATTTACGGATCTCCGTCCCTGCCCCCGGCTCGCTGCCCACCACCAGGCCGGTGGGGACGTTCTCGTCGAAAACGTCGCTGGTGGTGGACCTGAAGCCGGCATCGCTGAGCACCTGCTGGGCCTGGGCGACGGTCTTGTTTGCCACCTCGGGAATAGTGGCAGCGGCCCCCGGTCCCATGCCAAAGAACCATCCTGCTCCCGTGGCCAGCAAGGCGGCCAGGACCAGGACAACCACCCAGAGCACCCCACGCCGGCGGGGATTGCCTTCGCGCAGCGTCCTGGCCGGGGTGGCCGCAGCGCGGGCGCGGGCCTTCTCCTCTTCCTTCTCCGCTTTACGCTGTGCCCGCTTGCTGGGCAACGGCGTCGGGGGAGCCCAGGCCTCTTCGGCATCTTCGCCGGGTGGCGTAAGGATGTGGCTCCCATGGGCTGCATGGCCGGGGTTTCGGTCCGATGATTCCTGCCCCTGCAGCGGAACGTAGGGCGGCGGGGCCGGCCGGCCCGAGGGCAGGATGCTTGTTGGATTGCTGGTCCGCGCGATGAACTCGGTCCGGTGAGGGGAGCCGGCAGGGTCCGGGGCCGCCGGCGGCTGCAGATCCAGCTCGGCGTCTGTCAGGTGGGTCCGGATGTGGCGCAGCTCGTGCAGCAGTGCATTTCCGTCCACCGGCCGGTTCTCCGGATCGTTGGCAGTGCACCATTGCACCAGCTCGTCCACTTCGCCTGCCAAACCCGGCACCAGGGCCGAGGGCGGGCCCACTGTTCCGTTCACATGCTGGTAGGCGACCTGGATGGGGACCTCACCGTCGAACGGCTGTTGTCCGGTGAGCATCTCGAACAGCATGATGCCCACGGAGTAGACGTCGCTCCGGGCGTCCGCCGGTTTTCCCAGGACCAGCTCCGGAGAGACGTAGGCGACCGTTCCCATGAGGGTTCCGGAGCTCGTGGACGTCGTGACCGCCCTCGCCAGTCCAAAGTCGCCGATCTTGATCCTGCCGTCATCCGAAATCAGGACATTTTCGGGCTTGACGTCCCGGTGGATGAAGCCGGCGGCGTGGGCCGCGGCAAGGCCCTCGACAACGGGGTCAATGAGGGCAAGTGCCAGACGCGGCGGCAGGGCACCTTTGCTGTTGATGACATCACGGAGGGTGTGGCCCTTGATGTATTCCATGACCAGGTAAGCCGTGGTGCCGTCATTGCCCTGGTCCAGGACGCCCACGACGTGCGGATGGGACAGCCGTGCAGCGGCTTTCGCTTCGCGCCCCAGCCTGGCGATAAAACTTTCATCGGTCGAGAGGTGCGGGTGAAGCACTTTCAGCGCGACGTCCCGTTCCAGCCGCTGGTCCACCGCCAGGTAGACAGTGGACATGCCACCGCGTGCCAGCCGGGAGCGGACGGCATACCGGTTGTCCACCAGCGTTCCTACAAAAGGGTCAGACACGTGTTCCTGCACCCTTCGATCCTAGTCCCGCAACGAAACGGGTCCGAACCTGTAGCCGGCTCGGACCCGTTCTGAACTGTTCCCACAGCCCCGGTCAGCCAGGGCGCAGCGACTAGCCGAAGTTCTTCTGGTGTGCCTTGATGGCCGCAACGTAGGCCTTGGTGTCGTCGTACATGCCGTACTTGCTCACCGAGTATTGGCCCTGGTAGTAGCCGGCGATCGCAGTTTCCTCGTCCTTGCTGGTGGCCAGGAGCTGGCGGATGATGGCCACGCCCGCGGTTGCGTTGTCATACGGATCCAGCAGGTTCAGCTTGCGGCCCACAAGATCCGAGGCCCACTGTCCCGAGCTCGGGATGACCTGCATGGTGCCGATGGCGTTCGCCGGCGAGACCGCGCGCTGGTCGAAACCGGACTCCTGGTGGGCAAAGGCGAGGGCAAGCGAGGGATCCACTCCCATCCGGCGTGCCGTGTCCGCCACGATATTCCGCATTTCTGCACGGGAGGGAACCGGCGCAGCGTTCAGGAGGGCCTTGTTCTCGTTCGCGGAACTGACTACGGCCGCAGGGTAGCTGAACCCGAGGAATGAACTCGGCACAAGGGGAGTGACGGACGCGGCCGGCTGCGGGGCTGCCGGCTGGCCCGAGCCACCGGGAATAACCAGCTTGTTGCCCGGGAAGATGACCGTGGTCATGCTCATCCGGTTGGCGGAGAGCAGCTCGGAGAGCTTGACCCCGTGGCGCGAGGCAATGGCGGAGAGTGTGTCGCCGGCCTTGACAGTGTAGGAACCGGTAGCCGGTGCGGGGGTGGCAGAGGTGTTGGCCAGTGCAGGGGCTGGTGCGGGGGCCGGCGCCGCAGCCGGTGCGGCCTGTCCTCCGCCCACCTTGATCTTCTGCCCGGGATAAATGATGGAGCGCATGGAGAGGTTGTTCCAGCTGAACACATCGGCAAGGCTCACGTTGTGCCGCGCCGCGATGGCTCCAAGGGTGTCGCCGGCCTTCACGGTGTAGGTTGCACCCTCGGCAGGCGCAGGTGCTGCCGCCGGTGCTGGTGCGGCCGCGGGCGCCGCGGCAGGGGCACCGGAAAGTTTGATCTTCTGCCCGGGATAAATGAGGGTGTTCGGCTGGAGGTTGTTCAGCTTGAGGACTTCAGAGGTCTTCAGGCCAAACTTCCCGGCAATGCCGCTGATGGTGTCGCCGCGGGCGATGGTGTACTCCGCGGGAGCGGAAGGCTGGGCAGGCTTGAAGGCAGCAGGAATGGTGGTGGATACCGACGATGCAGGGATGACAGCCGGAGCCGCTTGTGCAGCCTGTGCCTTCATGGCCGCAGCCAGGGTTGCAGGAATGGACCGGGCCGGCTGTTCTGCGGCAGCAGGCTGGGCGAGGGCCAAGGATGACAACACGACCGCCGGCAGCGCGGCGGTTGTGGCGGCAAGCACCGGCAGACTCGGCCTGGGGGGCTGCTTGGGCGAGCGGGACATCGTCATGGAAAGAATCCTCTTCTCAACTGCGGGCGCGGACGGGGATGCCGCTGATATTCCTGATACTACTGTTACTCAAGTTATTACTGTTACGAGCGTGAACAATGTGAATCTCTCACGAATTCGGGATTAGCACAAGAATTCCGGGATTCCCGGCAAAGAAAGATTTACGGAGTGTTTGCAGGTCAACTGCGCACAGGGATTGCATCGACTAGGCGGCGGGGCGCACCCCATGGCAACCTTGATCCGTGAGTAATAACGTAGAAAACCTCGTGGGCGAGTGGTTGCCCCTGCCCGACGTCGCCCGCCTCCTGGATGTTTCCATCACCAAGGTTCATAGCCTTTTGGATGAACGGGCCCTGGCGGCATTGCGGGTAGGGGAGCGGAACATCAGGTCCGTTCCCGCGGAATTCATTCAGGATGGCCAGGTAGTGGACAGCCTTAAGGGCACCATCGTGGTGCTGTCGGACGCAGGGTATTCGGATGAGGACCTTATCGTCTGGCTGTTTACGGCAGACGAATCCTTACGCGGCCGCCCCATCGACGCGCTGCGCGAGGGCCGCAAAACCGAGATCCGGCGCCGGGCGCAGACCCTGGCCTGGTAGCCGCTTCTAGGAGGCTCGGCTGACGGTGGCCTCAGCCAGCCTCCGGAGGGCGGTTTTTGGCAATTCATCGAGCGGAAGGGCCTCGAGGGCTTCGTAGGCCGCCGAACCGAACCCGTTAATAAGGACCTCCGTGGCCTGCAGGGCGCCGGATTCCTCAATGATCCGCCGGATCTCAAGGATGTCTTCGTCCGAAAGGTCCGGGCTTCCCAGCCGGGAATCAATAAATGCGGATTCAGGGGCTGAGGCCTGGTCCAGTGCAAGGGCGACCAATACCGTCCTCTTGCCTTCGCGTAAATCGTCCCCTGCAGGCTTGCCCGTGGTGAGCGGGTCGCCGAAAACGCCCAGCACGTCGTCGCGAAGCTGGAAAGCCTCGCCCAACGGGAGCGCGAACGCTGAGTAGCCGCGCAGGAGCTCGTTCGAAGCGCCCGCCAGTGCTCCGCCCAAGGCCAGCGGGTGCTCGGTGGAGTACTTGGCGCTTTTGAACCGGATGATCGACTGGGCGCGGCTGACGGCGCCCGCCCGGTCACGGACCGGGCCCGCGACTTCCTCAAGGATGTCCAGGTATTGACCTGCCATGACCTCGGCCCGCATGAGGTTGAAGATCAGCCGCGCCCTGCTGCCGGATGCTGCACGTTCCCCAATGTCCGTGAACGCCTCTTCGCTGAAGGACAGGCAGAGGTCGCCGGCGAGGATTGCTGCCGCCTGGCCGAACCGCTCGCTGTCCAGCGCCCAGCCCTGTGCACCGTGCAGCTGGCTGAAACGGCGATGGACGCTCGGTCCTCCGCGCCTGGTGTCGGAGCGGTCAATGATGTCGTCATGGATCAGGGCTGCCGCCTGGAACAGCTCGAGGGCGGCACCGGCAGTCACCACCTCCGTGGCCGTGGGCTCGCCGCCGGCCCCGCGCCAGCCCCAGTAGCACATGAGCGCCCGGAGGCGCTTGCCTCCGGTTACAAGGTTTGAGATGGAGCCCATGATGGGGTCGATGTCGGGGGAGATGGCAGACATCACGGACTGCCGTGAGGTCAGGAAGCCGGTCAGTTCGCCGGCCACTGCCGCCACAAAGTCTGCCTGTTCGTGCCTCAGTTGCTCGGCGGCGGTCACTTTGCAGACTCAGCTGCCACGTTGGCTCCGATGGTGAACGTGGCCACGCCCGCGGCTTCCACAACGGAGAGGTTGACTGTCTCGTTGTCGCCCCGCACGAAGTCCTTCGACGCCACCGCTCCCACCGCCTCACCGGGAACCGCCTTGAACCCCTGGGCTTCAAGCGACGCGGTGTAGAAATCGACAACGGCTGCGGTGGGCGCCGTCACGGTGGCCACCAGGGCGGCCGTTGCCGGCGCCGATGCTTTGTCGAAGCTGCTCGAAACTACGGTGGCTCCCGGCATGAGGGGCAGCAGCTGCTGGGGGAAGCCTTCCACCACGGCACCGACAGTGGCGGACGTATTGGGTGAGGCGGAGGGGCTGGCCGACGCGGTTATGGTGGCCTGCGACGTTGCCGGGGTGGAAGCCGAAGAGCTGGATTGGGGCGCCTGTGACGGGGTGGGGCTGCAGGCAGCCAGGGCCAGGGCTGCACCGGCAGCGAGAGTGGCCAAGCCTGCAGGCTTAAGGTTTCCAAAGACCGTCACAGGGACTTTCCTCCTGGTGTTGATGCCGGATTCAGCCTCCAGTTTAGTCAGTACCAACGGATAGGATTGCAGCCGTGGGGCCCGACGGTACGAACCAGCCAGCCGCAGCGCGCCTTCCGGGCCGCCGGCGCAAGTGCATCATGCATGTGGACATGGATGCCTTTTTCGTTTCAGTGGAGCTGCGGACGCGTCCTGAACTCCACGGCAAACCGGTGATTGTCGGGTTCCCGGCAGAGCGTTCCGTAGTGTTGTCCGCGTCCTACGAAGCCAGGGCTTTTGGCGTCAAATCCGCTATGCCCATGGCGGTTGCCACCCGGATGTGCCCCCAGGCCGTCATTATCGAACCGCGCCATTCACTGTATTACGAGGTGTCCGGCCAGCTGATGGCCATTTTCGAATCGATCACCGAACTCGTCGAACCGCTGAGCGTGGACGAAGCGTTCCTGGACGTCAGCGGCGCCATCCGGAGGCTGGGTCCGCCCAGGGGAATCGGTGAACTGATCCGCCGGCGGGTTGCTTCGGAACTGGGCATCACGGCATCTGTGGGCATCGCTGAGACGAAGTTCGTGGCGAAGATCGCGTCCACCCGCTGCAAGCCCGACGGCCTGCTCATGATCGGGCCCGACCAGACCGTGCCTTACCTTCACAGCCTGCCGGTGGGGGCGCTCTGGGGCGTCGGTGCGAAAACGGCAGAGGCCCTGGCGAAGATGGGCATCAGGACGGTGGCGGACGTAGCGGCAACACCGGTCTCAGCCCTCCGGAAAATGCTTGGCGCTACCGGAGAGCACGTTCACCAGCTCTCCTGGGGCATTGACCCGCGTCCGGTGACCCCCGTGCGGCTGGAGAAGAGCATCGGGGCTGAAGAGACCTTCGCCGTGGATACGGCGGACGACGCCCTGTTGCACCGGGAATTGCTTCGTCTCTCGCACCGGACGGCCACACGGCTGCGCAGTTCGGGAATGGTGGCGCGGACCATTGCCCTGAAGCTGCGCTTTGCCGATTTTTCCACCATCACGCGAAGCCGGACTGTCCAGACTCCGGTGGACAGCGCCCAGCTCATCTATGCGGTGGTCCTCCAGTTGCTGGATTCGGTGGGCGCCCGTGCCATGCCGGTGCGCCTGGTAGGGGTCAGGGCAGAGCAACTCGAGGACGCTGCCCGGACCTCACTCCAATTAAGCATCGACAGGCGCGACGACAACTGGCGTGCGGCAGAGCAGGCGCTTGATGAAGTCACGCGCAAATTCGGTAATAAGTCCGTCCTGCCGGCACGGCTCATGGAACCCGGAAGCGGCGCCGGGTAAGCCCTAAAACATAAGGCCTGGAGGCTTCTTCGAACGTGATTGCCGTCTTTCAGAACGGCCCTGAACAAACTATCCTTAGAGGTACATAGTTTCGAGTGACTGGACTTACTGCCGGACCCTCTTGGACATGCTCCCGCTCCGGCGACTGCATGCCAGGTTTCAGCTTTTGCCAATGCTGGCGAGGCGGGAACCTCTTAGGCATAACGGTCGTTAACGGTGCAGAAGTTGTGGCTGGGAATCAGCCCGGACGTTGGCCTATAAAAGGAGGTCGTGATGCCGCTGTCGGAGCACGAACAGAAGCTGCTTGAGCAGCTGGAGAAGCAGCTTCACGAGGACGACCCGAAGTTCGCGAATTCCATGGGGTCCGATCCCGGACGTTCATGGTCCACGCGGCATGTGGTGATCGGTGTCCTCTGCGCCTTGGCGGGTGTCTTCCTGTTATTGGTTGGTGTGACGCTGCAAAACATCTTCGTTGGGGTACTCGGGTTCATCGTGATGGGTGGCGGAGTCTACTTTGCAACGATGCGCAGTTCGGCGGCGTCAAAACCTGGCGCCAAGGGCGGCAACGGCAAGCCCGGCAAGCAGCGAAGCTCATTCATGAGCAGCCTGGAGGAGCGCTGGGACGAGAGGCGCCGGGGCGAGCCGTAACGGCCCGGCGGCATTACCGCCCCTCCACTTTGCACCCCTGATGGGGGAGCGCGACGAAAAGACCCGCTGCGGCGGGTCTTTTCGCATTTAATCTCCACTTTCCTCCCCGCCCTGCCGCAATACCCCTTCCGGGAACATGCCGCATTTTGGTTGCGTAGCGATATTCGGATTTCGGGGAGCCCAATCATGGCAAACTCCTCCACTTCCCACCACAAGCGCAATTCCGCGGCTTTTCAGGCATTTCCACCCACAGTCATCCGCTGGAAAGGAGCCTTTTGCGTTGACTGTGGGGGAAAGTGGAGTAATGTGGAGGACATAAGAGGGTGGTTGCAACATTAGGGGATGTGCAGTTCCTGACGGCGGACAGGCGGTGGACCAGTGTTCCTGGGCACTCACTCGCCACGTCTGGATGAAAAGGGACGGATCATTCTCCCCGCGAAGTTCCGCGAGGAGCTTGCCAGCGGGCTGGTACTCACGAGGGGCCAGGAACGTTGCATCTACGTCTTCAGCGAGAAGGAATTTGCACGGGTCCATGAGCAAATGCGGGAGGCACCAATATCCTCCAAGCAGGCACGTGACTACATCCGCGTATTTCTCTCTGGAGCCTCTGATGAGGTACCTGACAAGCAGGGGCGCGTGACCATTCCACCGGCGCTCCGGGAGTACGCAGGCCTCGGCAGGGAGCTGGCCGTGATCGGTGCAGGATCCCGGGCCGAGATCTGGGATGCCCAGGCTTGGACGGAATACCTTGCTGAGAAGGAAACAGCCTTCTCGGAAACTGATGACCCCATTCCGGGCATTCTCTGAATGCCGGAACGGCCAACAGGAAGCTTCTTGGACGAGATCTCCAGCCGGCCCATCGGCTGGCCAACCTGGCTCACTTCCCCGGAGCCAGGCGGGCGGGACGATAGGCGCGGATGGGGATCTGGTCCCAGAAGCATGCAAGGTACACCACGACGGCGAGAAAGGACGAGGCGTGAACGAACAACCAAAGCCCACGTCCGAACGCCATGTGCCGGTTCTTAGGGACCGGTGCATTAATTTGTTGGCCCCCGGATTCGAGGCGGCAAGGCTCCGCGGCGAAACTCCGGTGGCAATCGATGCAACCCTGGGAATGGGCGGACACTCTGAAGCAATGCTCCAGCGATTCCCCGACCTCCATCTCATCGGCATAGACCGGGATGAGGAAGCCCTGGCGCTGGCCGGAGAACGTCTGGCGCCCTTTCGTGCCCGTACCGACCTGGTCCACGCCGTCTACGACGAAATCGAGGATGTCCTCGCCGATCTCGGCGTGCCGGAGGTCCACGGAATCCTGATGGACCTTGGTGTCTCCTCGCTCCAGCTGGATGAACGCGGACGCGGCTTCGCCTACTCCTTCGATGCGCCCCTTGACATGCGCATGGACACCAGCCGCGGCCAGACCGCCGCTGACGTGGTGAACAACTACAGCGAAGAGGAACTGGTCAGGATCATCCGCAAGTGGGGCGAGGAAAAGTTCGCCGGACGCATCGCGAACAGGATCGTCGCCACCAGGGCCGTCAAGCCCTTCACCACCACCGGCGAGCTGGTGGAACAGATCCGATCCGTGGTACCGGCCGGAGCAGCCAAGTCCGGCGGGCATCCGGCCAAGAGGACCTTCCAGGCGTTGCGGATCGAGGTCAACGAAGAACTCGACGTGCTGGAACGGGCAGTACCTGCAGCCGTGGACTCCATGGCACTCGGCGGCCGCATCGTGGTGATGTCCTACCACTCGCTGGAAGACAAAATCGTCAAGAGCGTTCTGCAGGCCCGTTCGAAGTCCTCAGCCCCGCTCGGCTTCCCGGTGGAGCTGGAGGAACATAAGGCGGAACTCAAAACGCTGACCAAAGGCACCGAGGTGCCCACCGCCGTCGAAATCGCCGAAAACCCGCGCGCAGCGTCAGCCAGGCTGCGTGCGGCAGAACGAATCAGAGCCAGGAGAGCTGCATGAGCACCGCTGCCGTCAAGACCTTTCCCCTCGCTGCAGGCAGTTCGGCGGCCGGCAGGACTCTCCCTGCCGGTGCACCAGGTGAAGGCCGGAAAAGCCGCACACCGCTCTCGGTGGTACGCAGCGTTCCGCAGAAGCGGCGCGCGCCCTTCGTTGTCCTCTGCTTCGCCATGCTGGCGCTGGCCCTGATCGCTGTGCTCGTCTTGAACATCTCGGTCTCCACCGCGCAGTACCAGCTGGTGGAACTGCGCGCCCGGCAGAGCACCTTGACCAAGCAGAACCAGGACCTTACCCAGCAGGTCCAGAACTTCGAGGCGCCGCAGAACCTGGCCGCGAAGGCCAAGGACCTGGGAATGGTGGCATCGACGGTTAAAGGCCAGATCGACCTGTCCACCCTTTCCGTCACTGGCAAGGCGACGCCGGCGGTTAAGGGCGGCTCCGAGGGCGCGGTCATCCCTGCCCCGGCGGTGGCCGGGCAGCTGATCGTGGTCCCGCCTGCAAGTAAGGGCGAACCGCTCGAAAACCGCAAGCCTGCGCAGGACGCACCCGCCGCTCCTCCAGCAGACGTGCCGGCGGCTGGAGCTCCCGCCGCTGACACTCCTGCCGGCGGTACCCCGGCAGCCGCAGCACCCGCCGCTCCTCCAGCAGACGTGCCGGCGGCTGAACTTCACGGCGGCACCGTTCCCGTGCCCCAGCAGAAGGTGCCGGGGCAGTAAGAGGCAGGTCTGGCAGGCAACAGGGTCGAACAGCAAGGAATTCCACGGTGGCGCAAAGGACCGGCAAGGCAGTAAACAGCAGGGTACCCAACGCCACGAAGCGGTTGCGCCTGGGGCTGGGCATTATGCTCACGCTCCTGCTGGTGGTGGGCGGCAAACTGTTCCTTGTCCAGGGCCTGGACGTCGGAGGAATGGCGGCAGCTGCGCTGGACAAGCGTATGACCCAGACAGTCCTGCCCGCCGAACGCGGCAGCATCCTTGACTCCAGCGGTACAGTCCTGGCCAACAGTGTGATCCGCTACAACGTGGTGGTGGACCAGAGGCTCAACACCAAGACGGAAACGTTCAAGCGCCTGGACGAGGCCAAAGAGAAACTGGTGGACGTTTCCCGCGACCAGGGGCTCACGGAGCTGGCAGCGGTTCTGGGCATGGATAAGGACGCCATCGTTGACGCCGTCACGGGTGACTCGCGCTATTACATCGTGGCCAAGGACGTAAAGCCCGATGTTGAGGACCGGATTTCGAAGCTTCAGATTCCCGGCATCGTCACGGAGGGCGTCAGCAAACGTGTCTACCCGAACGGGTCCGTAGCCGGGGGTATCATCGGCTTCCTGAAGGACGGCGCCACCGGCCAGGCAGGCATCGAACAAACGCAGGACGAACTCCTGAAGGGCAAGGACGGCGAACGGCTGTTCGAGATCGGCGCCGACGGCCTGAGGATTCCCGTGGGTGTGGACGAGCTGACCCCGCCGGAAGACGGCAAGGACGTCAAACTCACCATCAACTCCGACCTTCAATACTTTGCGCAGCAGGCCATCCAAAGCCAGTCGGACAAGCTGGGGGCCGAGTGGGGCGTGATCATTGTCATGGATGCCAAGACCGGCGACCTCGTGGCCATGGCAGACACCAACTCACCGGACCCCAACGATCCCGGCCGGGTGGCAGCCAAGGACCGCGGCGTCCGTGCCGTTACCGCCGCCTACGAGCCCGGCTCCGTTCAGAAGATGATGACAGTGGCCGCCCTGATCGAAGAGGGCAAAGCAGGTCCCCTCGATACCTTCACGCTCGGGCCTTCCTACACGGTGGACGGCCAGACCTTCAGTGACTCGTTCGCGCACGGGACGGAGGAGCGGACCCTCGCCGGCATCCTGGGATATTCGATGAACACGGGCACGGTGATGGCCGGGCAGCGGCTGAGCAAGGAACAGCGCTACGAGTGGCTGAAGAAATTCGGCATCGGCGAGGCCCCTGACATCGGACTGCCGGCCACCGCGTCCGGCATTCTCACGCCCTGGGAGCAGTGGGACGGGCGGCAGGAATACACGGTCCTGTTCGGCCAGGGCGTCTCGCAGTCCACCCTCCAGACCGTGCGGGCGTTCCAGTCCATCGCCAACAACGGCGTGATGCTCCAGCCGCGCCTGATCGATTCCTATATTTCCGCTGACGGGACCGAGGAGAAGGTTCCGGCCGCACCGTCCCGGCAGGTTGTTTCGGACAGCACAGCCCAACAGGTCCAGGACGTCCTGGAAAGCGCCGTCACCGAAGGCCAGATCAAGGACGCGGCCATTGACGGGTACCGGGTGGGCGCCAAGACGGGCACCTCGGAGTCCCCGTGCGACGACGGCGCAGGCTTCTGCGGGTACACCGCCTCCATCGTGGGCATGGCACCGATGGATGATCCGCGGTTTATTGTGGAGGTGGTACTCCAGCGGCCCAAGGGCAGCATCTACGGGATTACCCAGGGGCCGGTCTTCCGGTCGGTCATGAGCCAGGCACTGCGGACCTACAACGTCCAGCCGTCCACCGGCGAACCGGCCAGGCTGCCCCAGTTCGCCAAGTAACACCCCGGCACCAACGGCGTAACAGCTACTGCTGTTACCGCTTATCCATGCCGGGCACGATTCACTAGCACCATCGGAGATCCCTTGTCAGAATTCAACGCGTCCGAGAGCAGTACCGCGCCCGCGGCTCCTGCCAGCAAGGTCCGGTTCAGGCCCTCTGCCGTCAAAGCGGTCCGCCTGGACAGCATTGGCGACGCAATCGGCGTCGCTGTCCCCGGGGCGGCTGCGGACGCGTTGGTCACCGGGGTCTCCTTGAATTCCCGCGCGGTGGAGCCCGGGGATCTGTATGTCGCCCTTCCCGGCGCCGTCCGGCACGGCGCCGATTTTGCTGCGCAGGCGATCGGGGCCGGCGCAGTTGCGGTTTTGACGGACGACGCCGGCGCCCGCCTGCTGGCATTGTCGGCCGACACCTCCGTGCCGGTGCTCGTTGTGGAATCTCCGCGGAACGTGGTGGGTCCGCTGTCTGCCATGGTCTACGGCAGCGGTGCCGGTGCACTCCAAATGTTTGGGGTCACCGGCACCAACGGCAAAACCACCACCACTTACTTCATCAACTCCCTGCTGAGGGCCTTGGGCAAGCCGGCCGGACTGATTGGCACGATAGAAATCCTCGCCGGCGGCGAGCCCATTCCGAGCGTGCTCACCACCCCGGAGTCTCCTGACGTCCACGGACTGCTCGCGCTGATGAAGGAGAGGGGACTGGCTGCGGCGGCCATGGAGGTGTCCTCCCACGCCATCTCGTTCCAGCGCGTGGACGGGGTGATGTTCGACGTCGCCGGCTTCACCAACCTCACCCAGGACCACCTTGACCTGCACCACACCATGGACGAATACTTCGCCACGAAGGCCGAGCTTTTCACGCCAGGCCGCGCGCGCAAGGCAGTGGTAACGGTCGACGACGAGTGGGGCCGCAAGCTTGCCGACAGCGGCAGCGTGCCGGTCACCACCCTCGGCACTGCTCCGGGAACGTCCGCTGACTGGACAGTGACGGCAACGGCGCCGCGCGGGCTGGGTACGGAGTTTACGCTCACGGGGCCTGGCGGCACTGTACTCAACGTCCATACCGGCCTCCCCGGCAGCTTCAACGTGGCCAATGCTGCCCTGGCAGTCATCATGGTGCTCGTTTCCGGCGTGGATGCTGCAACCCTGCAGGCGGCACTCGACGCCGCCGACCCCTTCACGGTTGCCGTGCCGGGACGCATGCAACTGGTATCAGAGCAGCCCGCGGCGGTGGTGGACTTCGCCCACAACACCGACGCCCTCGCCCGGGCGCTGGAGGCTGTCCGTTCCCCCGAAGTCGGCTCCCGGCTGATCGTGGTTTTTGGTGCCACGGGCCAGCGCGACCAGGGCAAACGGCCGGCCATGGGCGCCATCGCAGCCCGCCTTGCCGACACCGTCATCATCACCGACGACGATCCCCACGATGAGGATGCGGCCGCCATCCGTGCCGACGTCCTGGCCGGTGCGCAGGAAGCCCGGGACAAGGATGCCCTTCCGTGCGACGTGCTGGAGGTGTTCCCCCGGGATGAAGCGATCCGCCGCGCCGTGGAACTGGCGCAGCCCAAGGACACCATCCTCGTGGCAGGCCGGGGGCACGAGGTCTGGCAGGAAGTGAAGGGGGTCAACCTTGCCCTCGATGACAGGGTGGAACTGCGCAGCGCCTTGACAGCCAGGGGATTCAACGTTCTCCAAGCCGACCGGATAGAGTCCTAGACCGAGATGATTGCACTTACTGCGGCGGAAATCGCCGAAATCACCAGCGGGCGCCTGGACGCCGATCCCGGAATCACGCCCCTTTCGGTGGTAACGGATTCACGCGAAGCCACACCGGGCTCGCTCTACGTCGCAAAACCGGGCGAGCACGCGGACGGCCACGACTTCATTGCTGCTGCCTTCGCGGCCGGGGCTGTCCTGGCCCTGGTGGAGCGGCCGGTGGCAGCACCTGACGGAACGCCGTACCCGTCCGTCCTGGTACCTGATGCCGTCCTGGCCATGGGTGCGCTGGCTGCCGAGGCAGTGCGCCGGATCCGTGACGCCCGGGCAGAAGCCGGCGGGGAACTCACCGTGGTAGGCATCACCGGTTCAGCCGGCAAGACCACCACCAAGGACCTGCTGGCAGGAATATTTTCCACCCAGGGCAAGACCGTGGCCCCGCAGGGTTCGTACAACGGCGAAGTCGGGGTGCCCCTCACGGTCTTCCTGGCGGACGCGGAGACGCGTTACCTGGTGATCGAGATGGGTGCCACCGGTGTGGGACACATCAAGTACCTGGCCGACATGGTCAAACCGGACATTGGGGTGGTCCTCGCCGTCGGCACAGCCCATGCAGGCGAATTCGGGGGAGTGGAAAACATCGCCCGGGCCAAGGGTGAACTTGTGGAAGGCCTGGCCGCCACAGGAACAGCCATCATTAACCTCGACGACGACAGGGTGGCTGCCATGCGCGGCAGCACCACAGCAGCGGTCCTCGGATTCTCTGCGGAGGGACGCGGCGACGCGGCGGTGCAGGCGCTCAACGCCGACACCAACGGCGAAGGAAACCCTGAATTCGACCTCCTGCTGCCTGGCGGGGATGGGCCCCACCACGTCCGCAGCCGCCTCATAGGCGCCCACCACACCGGCAACCTGCTCGCGGCGGCAGCAGCCGCCTTCGCTGCCGGGGTTCCCGGCGCCGACATCGCCGCCGCCCTGGGCCGCCAGGCAGCTGCCAGCCGCTGGCGGATGGAGCGGACCGAGCGCGCCGACGGTGTCACCATCATCAACGACGCGTACAACGCCAACCCGGAATCCATGAGGGCCGCACTTCGGACCCTGGCGGACCTGGGGCGCGGCCGGCGCACTTGGGCCGTACTGGGCGCCATGCTGGAACTCGGCGAAGATTCCATCCGCGAACACACGGCGGTGGGCACGCAGGTGGTCCGCCTCAACATTTCCCGGCTGGTGGTGGTAGGCCGGGAGGCCCGAGCCCTCTACGTCTCGGCCGTCCAGGAAGGGTCCTGGGGAGACGAATGCATCTTCACGGAAACCGCCGATGAGGCTTACGAACTTCTCAATGCCGAACTCCAGCCCGGAGACCTGGTGCTGTTCAAGTCCTCCAACAGCGTGGGACTTCGGCATTTGGGTGATCGGATAGCATTACCCCCACAAACCCCGCAACCCGCCGATGAAAGGAGCACTCTGCTGTGATTGCACTTTTGATCGGCGCCGGGCTGGCACTCCTGTGCGCCCTGGTGGGCACCCCGCTTTTCATCCGGCTCCTGGTCCGCCGCGGCTACGGCCAGTTCATCCGGGACGATGGTCCCACCTCCCACCACACCAAACGCGGCACGCCAACCATGGGCGGGACCGTGGTGGTGGGGGCCGTGCTCCTGAGCTACGGCCTGACGCACCTCATCATGCTGATGATGAACCCGGATTCGCCCGGGCCTTCCGCGTCCGCGCTCATCCTGCTGTTCCTGATGGTGGGCATGGGGCTTGTTGGCTTCCTGGACGACTTCATCAAGATTTCACGGCAGCGCAGCCTGGGGCTCGACGCCAAGGCGAAGCTCATCCTGCAGGCGGCCGTGGGCATCATCTTTGCCGTGCTGGCCCTGAACTTCCCCAACGAGGACGGCGTCACGCCTGCCTCCTACAAAATATCCCTGGTCCGCGACCTGCCGTGGCTGGACCTGGCCTTCGGCGGAACCGTCCTTGGCGCCATCCTGTTCGTCATCTGGTCCAACCTCATCGTGACTGCAGCCACCAACGGCGTGAACCTGACGGACGGCCTCGACGGCCTCGCCGCCGGCGCCTCGGTGATGGTTTTCGGCGCATACACCCTCATGGGAATCTGGCAGAGCAACCAGGCCTGCGGGTCACCACGGGAAGCCGGCAGCGGCTGCTACTCCGTCCGGGATCCCCTGGACCTTGCCCTGCTGGCCGCCATCATGAGCGCCGCACTGGTGGGTTTCCTCTGGTGGAACACTTCACCGGCCAAGATCTTCATGGGAGACACCGGATCCCTCGCCATCGGTGGTGCCATCGCCGGTTTCGCCATCCTGTCCAGGACCGAACTGCTGCTTGGAATCATCGGCGGCCTCTTTGTCCTGATCACCCTGTCCGTCATCATCCAGGTGGGCTACTTCAAGGTCACCGGCGGCAAACGCGTCTTCAAGATGGCGCCGCTGCAGCACCACTTTGAACTGAAGGGCTGGGCTGAAGTCACCGTGGTGGTCCGGTTCTGGATCCTGGGCGGACTTTTCGTGGCCGTGGGCCTGGGCATTTTCTACGCTGAATGGGTTGTGCTGCTGTGACCGTTTCCCCCCGCCTCAAGAACCTTGTCTCCTGGGACTCCGACTGGGCAGGGCTGCGTGTGGCAGTCACCGGCATCGGCGTGTCCGGCTTCGCCGCGGCAGACACTCTGATCGAACTGGGTGCGCGCGTGGTGGTCGTCGACGCCGCCGCCAGCGACACCGCGAGGGCGCACGCGGACACGCTGAAGATCGTGGGCGCCGCAGACGTCCTGCTGGGGGAGGAGGCCGTGGCCCGGATACCCCGGATCGACGGCGAACTGCCGGATCTGATCGTCACGTCCCCCGGCTGGCGCCCCGATCAGGCACTCCTCGCCGCCGCCGCCCGTGCCCACATCCCGGTGTGGGGCGATGTGGAACTGGCGTGGCGGGTGCGCACCAGGGAAGGCCGGAAAACCGCCGATTGGCTGGCCATCACCGGCACTAACGGAAAAACCACTACCGTGGGCCTCACCGAATCCATGCTCCGCGCTGCCGGCCTGAAAGCCATCGCGGTTGGAAACGTGGGCACGCCGATTCTGGATGCGATCCGGGATCCCGTGGAGTACGACGTCTTCGCGGTGGAGCTCTCCAGCTTCCAGCTGCACTGGGCGGAATCCCTGTCACCGGTGGCGAGTGTCTGCCTGAACGTCGCGGAGGACCACGTTGACTGGCACGGCTCCTATGAGTCGTATCTCGCGGACAAGGCCAAGGTCTACGAACGCACCCAAAAGGCCTGCATTTACAATGCGGAGCAGTTTGAAACCGAGCGCATGGTGGAAAACGCCGACGTCGTGGAAGGATGCCGTGCGGTCGGGTTCACCACGGTGACTCCCGCCATCAGCATGCTCGGTGTGGTGGAGGGGCTCCTCGTTGACCGCGCGTTCATCGAAGAGCGCAGGGACAGCGCGGCCGAACTCGCCGCCATGAACGACCTCGGCGCCTTTGCTCCACGCCATATGGTGGCGAACGCCCTCGCTGCTGCCGGACTGGTCCGGGCCTACGGCGTGGAGGCCTCCGCGGTCCGGCAGGGCATCCGGGACTACATTCCCGGCGACCACCGCATCCAGCCCGTGGCGCGCCACAACAGCGTGCTCTGGGTCAACGACTCAAAGGCAACCAACCCGCATGCAGCGGCCGCCTCCCTGGCCGCCTTCACCAATGTGGTCTGGATTGCCGGGGGACTGTCCAAGGGCGTCACCTACGACGACCTGGTGCGGGAGCACGCCCACCGGCTCAAGGCCGTCGTGCTGATCGGCACTGACCCGGGGGTGCTCGCCGGTGCCCTCCAGCGACACGCGCCGGATGTCCCGGTCATCACGGCGCTGCCGGGTGACACTGAAGGGGTGCAGACTGCTGCAGGTCCTGGCGCCGTCGATGCCGGTTCTTCCATATCCGGAGAACGGGTGATGTCCCTGGCCGTAGCGTCAGCAGCCCAGGTGGCCGAACCCGGCGACACTGTGCTGATGGCTCCGGCAGCTGCGTCCATGGATCAGTTCTCTTCCTATGCTCACCGTGGCGACACTTTCATCGAAGCTGTCCGCGAGCTGGTGGAAGGGCAGGCCCAGACCGGCGAGGAGTAACAATGGTCAGTACGCCCACCCGGCCCCAGCCAGAAAAACAGCAGGCCCGCAAACAAGGCCCCGGGTCCACGGCCACGTCCGTCCGGCCGCCGGCGACGCTTCCCGCAAGGCTGCGGACCATGTACCGCCGGTTCTGGTCCGCCCTCGAGGGCAACGGAACCTCCAGGAACGGCTCCACGTACTACCTGATCCTCGGATCCACCCTTGCCCTGACAGCCATTGGCATCATGATGGTGCTCTCCGCATCCAGCGTGGAATCCATCGCGGCCGGCAAATCGCCTTACGGGGACGCACTGAAGCAGGGGATGTTTGCCGGCATCGGCATCTTCACCATGTTCGCGCTGTCGCGCATCAACGTGGTGTGGCTGAAGCGGCTCGCGTGGCTCGCCATCATTGCCGCCGTGGTCCTCCTGGGCCTGGTGCAGCTTGTGGGCGCGGAGGTCAACGGCAACAAGAACTGGATCGACATCGGCGGCATCACCTTCCAGCCGTCGGAGGCGTCAAAGCTGGCCCTCGCGCTCTGGATGGCCACGGTGCTGGCCAGGAAGGGCAGGCTGCTCAGCCGCTGGCAGCACGTGGCGGTCCCTGCCGTGCCCATGGCGATCATCATCGTTGTGCTGGTCCTGGTCGGAAATGACCTGGGAACGGCCATGATCATCATGATGATTACCGCTGCCGCGCTCTTCTTTGCCGGGGCGCCCCTCTACCTTTTCGGCATTGCCGGGCTCGTGGCAGTGGCCGGGACAGCTGTCATGGCGGTCACCAGTTCCAACCGGATGTGCCGCATCACCTCATGGTGGACCGGGGAATCCTGCGCCGACGGCATCGACGCCAACTACCAGGCAACCAACGGCCTCTATGGGCTGGCATCGGGCGGCTGGTTTGGTGTCGGGCTGGGCCAGAGCCGGCAGAAGTACAGCTGGATCCCGGAAGCGCACAACGACTTCATCTTCGCCATCATCGGCGAGGAGCTCGGCCTGGTGGGGACCGTCGTCGTCCTCATCCTCTTTGCCATCCTCGGCGCTGCGATCTACCGCGTGGTGGTGGCGCAGGAGGACATGTTCCACCGGGTCCTGGCCGGAACCATCATGGTGTGGCTGCTCGGCCAGGCCACGGTCAACATGTCCGTGGTGACGGGCCTGATGCCCGTCATCGGCGTGCCGCTGCCCTTCATTTCCTACGGCGGCTCCGCGCTGCTGATGTCGCTCTGCGCCATCGGCGTTGTGCTGTCGCTCGCCCGGGAACAGATGGCCCCGGCCATCCGGCCGAAGAAGATGCTGAAGTTCAAGGCCAAGGGCCGCGGAACGGCCCCGAAGAAAAAGACTGCAAGAAAGCGTGCCTGACCCGACATGACCCCGAACAACCCCTCCATCGTCCTGGCGGGTGGCGGAACAGCCGGCCACATCAGCCCGCTCCTCGCCATCGCCGCAGCCCTGCGCACAGCATCCCCGGACGCGGCGCTCCTCGCCGTCGGAACACCCAACGGAATGGAAACCCGGCTGGTCCCGGCTGCCGGTGTTGAACTGGCCACGATCGACCGCGTGCCGTTCCCCCGGAAGCCATCCGCTGACCTGGTCCGGCTGCCCGCACGGCTGGCGGGAGCCATCCGGCAGTCCGGCGCCATCCTGGATGAGGCAGGAGCTGACGTGCTGGTAGGCGTTGGCGGCTATGTCTGTACGCCGATGTACCTGGCCGCCCGCAAACGGCGCATCCCCATCGTGATCCACGAAGCCAACGCCCGGCCCGGATTGGCGAACAGGGTGGGGGCCGGGCTGACCAAGCGCGTGGCAGTTGCCTTCGAAGGCACCCCGCTCCGGAATGCGGTGCACGTGGGCATGCCCATGCGTACCGCAATTTCGGGACTTGACCGGGCAACAGCCCGGACTTCCGCCCGCCAGGCGCTGGGACTGGACCCCGAAAAGCCCACACTGATCGTCACGGGTGGCTCCCTGGGCGCGCAGAGCATCAACCGGACGGTGGCCGCTGCCGTGGGGCAACTGGCCGCCGCCGGTATCCAGACGCTGCACATCACCGGGCGCGGCAAAACCGTTCTGGACGACGCCGGCCAGCCCCTCGATGCCGAAGGTTACCGGCAGGTTGAATTCGTTGACGGCATGGAGCTGGCCTACGCGGCTGCCGATGTGCTGCTGGCCCGTGCCGGTGCCGCGACGGTCTGTGAGGTTGCCGCCGTCGGAGTCCCCGCCGTCCTGGTGCCGCTGCCCATCGGCAACGGGGAACAGGCCCTGAACGCTGCCGGACTCGTGGCAGGAGGCGGCGCGTTGCTCGTAGCCGACAGGGATTTCACCCCGGGATGGGTGGCAGCGGAACTCATTCCGCTGGTCACCGACAAGGCCCGGCTGGCGACCATGGAAGCCAACTCCTACCGGCTTGGCATTCGAAACGCTGACCAGCGCATGGCTGGTCTTGTCCTGGAAGCGGTATCCGCATGACCCCCCGTAACTCCGCCGCCCTGGAATCCCTGGGCAAGGTCCACTTCATCGGCGTCGGGGGTGTCGGGATGTCCGCCGTGGCAAGGATCATGGTGGCCCGGGGCGTCCCTGTGAGCGGTTCCGACGCCAAGGACCTGCCGGTGATGGCGGACCTGGCGGCAGCAGGCGCCCGCATCGCGGTGGGCTACGACGCCGCCAACCTGGGTGATGCCCGGACAGTGGTGGCCGGCTCGGCCATCCGGTCGGACAACCCGGAGCTGGCCGCCGCGAAGCAGGCAGGGCTGCCGGTCCTGCACCGGTCCGAGGCGTTGGCAGCCACCATGGGGGAGGACCTGGTGGTGACCGTGGCGGGAACCCATGGAAAATCCACCACAACCTCGATGGTAACCGTCCTGCTGCAGGGGGCGGGCCTGGACCCCTCATTTGCCATTGGAGCCAACGTTCCATCACTGGGCGTCAATGCCGCGCACGGGAGTTCCGGCGTCTTCGTGGCAGAAGCGGATGAATCGGACGGATCATTCCTCAACTACCGGCCGCAGATAGCCGTGGTCACCAATGTGGAGCCGGACCACCTGGACCACTACGGCACGGCCGAGGCAGTGTATGAGTCCTTCGACCGGTTCACGGCGCTGCTTCCCGCTGACGGGGTGCTGATTGCCTGCGCTGACGACGCCGGGGCCCTGACACTGGCGGAGCGGACGCGGGCGCGCGGCAACACACGCGTGGTCCTCTACGGAACCAGTGAGGAGGCAGGGCTGGTCCTGCACGACGGCGGCCCGGGCCAGGTGGCGGTGTCCGGACCGGCGGGCCGCTTTGGGCTTTCCCTGCAGGTCCCGGGCCGGCACAACGCCCTGAACGCCGCAGCCGCATTTGCGGTGGCCCTTGAACTGGGCGTCGAACCCGCGGACGCCGCCGCTGCCCTGGCCCATTTTTCGGGCGCTTCGCGGCGCTTCGAGCTGAAGGGCGAGGCCAGGGGAGTGCGGGTTTTCGATGACTATGCCCACCACCCCACCGAAGTGCGGGCAGCCCTTACTGCCGCCCGGTCGGTGGCAGGAGGCCACAAGGTGCACGTGCTCTTCCAGCCACACCTGTTTTCCCGGACACGCGAATTCGCACGGGATTTCGCGGAGGCGCTGAACCTCGCCGATACGGCCCTGGTGCTGGACATCTACCCGGCACGCGAGGATCCGATTCCGGGGGTTACCAGCCAGCTCATTGCCGACCACCTGGGTGAAGGCGGACGGTTGATACCGGCGGCAGAGGCCGTGGCAGCCCTGGCGGCTGCCGCGTCCGACGGCGACATCGTGCTGACCGCCGGCGCGGGGGATGTCACGGCCTACGGGCCGCTGATCGTTGAGGCCCTGCATGGCTAGCACCCGCCGTCCCACCTACCGGCCGGCCGGCCGCAGCGGGAGTTCGGCAACCGGTGCGGGCAACGGAACGGCGCCGCCGTCCGGCCGCACCTCCACGGGCAGCGACGACGTTATTTCCGCTTCACGCAGCGTTCCCGATGCAGCGCAGGCACAACAGGCCAGGCCGCCGAAGACTGCAAGGTCCACAAAGACTGCAGCCCCGCGGAAACCCCGGTTCGCCGGGCGCAGCAAGGACAAACAGGCGGAGCCGTCAGCCGAGTCCGCCGCGAACGTTCTGACCTTCCCGGAGCCCAAGGGCAAGCGCCGCAAGAGGAACCTGCTGATGGTTCTCGCCGCCGTGGCCGCCGTCGTGGCCGGCCTGTTGGCCGGGGCGGTCTATTCACCCGTGCTCGCCGTGGACACCATTTCCGTTTCCGGCACGCGGCTCCTGACTCCTGCCCAGGTGCAGGCCGCGCTGGAACCCCTGCGCGGCAAGCCGCTGCCCCAAATCACGGACGAGGAAGTGGGCCGGCTCCTCCAGCCGCTGGTCCAGGTCAAGGCGGTCTCCGCTGAGGCCCGGCCGCCGTCGGGCCTCGCTGTTGCCGTGCGGGAGCGCGTCCCGGTGGCGCTGGTCAAGCAGGGGGAGCAGTACCAGCTGGTGGATGTGGACGGGGTGCAGCTGGCCGCTACGGACGATCCGGCGTCAGTGTCGCTGCCCGTGATCGACGGCGGTGCCGGAGCCATCGGCCAGGACCTGTTCCGCGCCACTGCCGCGGTCCTGGGCGCCCTGCCCGCCGACGTGCTGGCCAAGCTGTCCAACGCGTCCGCGCAGTCCGTGGATGCCGTGGAGCTGAAGCTCGTGGACGGCCAGACCATCATTTGGGGCAATGCCTCGGAGAGGGAACTTAAGGCTAAAGTTCTGGAGGCACTCCTGAAGGTTCCGGCCGATCCGAAGAATCCCGTCAGGGTGTACGACGTGAGCGTGCCGCGGCATCCTGTGACGCGCTGAACCCCAATCTTTACCGGTATTAATCCGACACGCGGACCCGGTTATTGCATGTGGGAAGCAGAGGAAATACCGTCACAGACAAGAGTTACTTGACATAACTATAACCTTCAACCCGAAGGTTAAGGTTGCAGGCTTCAAGCTCACCATCAGTTTTCGCAATAAGACACGAACAAGGGACACGTAACGTGGCAGCTCCGCAGAATTACTTGGCCGTCATCAAAGTCGTCGGCATCGGCGGCGGTGGCGTGAACGCAGTCAACCGCATGATCGAGGTGGGCCTCCGGGGCGTTGAATTCATCGCCATCAACACGGATGCCCAGGCGCTTCTGATGAGCGATGCCGACGTCAAGCTCGATGTCGGGCGCGAGCTGACCCGCGGCCTGGGAGCCGGTGCCAACCCCGAGGTGGGCAAGCAGGCGGCCGAAGACCACGCGGACGAGATCGAAGAAGTGCTTCGCGGCGCTGACATGGTGTTCGTGACCGCCGGCGAAGGCGGCGGTACCGGGACCGGCGGGGCCCCCGTCGTCGCCCGTATTGCACGCTCCCTCGGTGCCCTCACCATCGGCGTGGTGACCCGCCCGTTCACGTTCGAAGGCCGCCGCCGCGCCGGCTCCGCAGAGGCCGGCATCGACGCCCTCCGTGACGAAGTCGATACCCTGATCGTGATCCCCAACGACCGCCTGCTGTCCATCAGCGACCGCAACGTCTCGGTCCTGGACGCCTTCCGCTCCGCCGACCAGGTGCTGCTCTCCGGTGTCCAGGGCATCACGGACCTCATCACCACGCCCGGCCTCATTAACCTCGACTTCGCCGACGTGAAGTCGGTCATGCAGGGCGCAGGCTCCGCCCTCATGGGCATCGGCTCCGCCCGTGGCGAGGACCGTGCCGTCAAGGCCGCCGAGCTGGCCATCGCATCCCCTCTGCTGGAGGCCTCCATTGACGGCGCGCACGGCGTGCTGCTGTCCATCCAGGGCGGGTCCGACCTCGGCCTCTTCGAGATCAATGAGGCAGCCCGGCTCGTGCAGGAAGTGGCCCACCCCGAGGCGAACATCATCTTCGGCGCCGTCATCGACGACGCCCTCGGCGACGAAGCCCGCGTCACCGTCATTGCCGCCGGGTTCGACGACGTCAAGGCCACCTCGCCCTCCATGGACCAGTCCCAGCCGCTGTCGGCCCCGCAGCGGCCCGCCGCTCCTACAGCCGCCCCCGCTCCGGCGCAGGCGCCTTCTGCAGGGAACCACCAGTCGAACGTCCAGCCGGTCCACGCCGGCGTGGGCGCGGCAGGGCTCAGCAACTGGGGCCAGCAGCGCCCCTCCGCCATTCCCGCTGACTCCGGATTCGACGTGGACCTGCCGTCCGTCGTCGAGCCGGACCTGACCGGCAACCACTCGGATGACCTGGATGTCCCCGACTTCCTGAAGTAGGCACCGGCTTGTTCCACTGGCGCGCCGACATCCTTCCCGGGGTGTCGGCCGCATTCACTGACACCGGCGCCGGAAACCTGGCCCTTCACGTGGGGGACGATCCCGGCCAGGTGAAGCGCCGCCGTGAGGAGCTGGAGCAGCGCCTGGGCATGGCGCCCCACGGCCTGCGGTTCATGAACCAGGTCCACGGCGTCACCGTGGCGGTGATTGACCAGGACAGCGGGGCTCCTGAAGCGGACGCAATGGTGTCCCGCCGGCTTCCGCTGGCCGTCATGGTGGCGGACTGCATTCCCGTGCTGCTCGCCGGGGAGTCCGCGGACGGTCCCGTCCTTGCTGCCGTGCATGCAGGACGCCCCGGCATCGCCAACGGCGTGATTCCTGCAGCCGTGGACAGGATGATGTCCCTCGGCGCCTCCGGCATCAAGGCCGCCATGGGACCCTCCATCTGCGGAAACTGCTACGAGGTGCCCGCCGCCCTGCAGGACGAGGTGGCCCTGCGGGTGCCCGCCACCCGGAGCACCACCTCGTGGGGCACGCCCGGTCTCGATCTCCCCGCCGGTGCGCGGAGCCAGTTGGAGGACGCCGGTGTGGAGGTGGCATACAGCGGGGTCTGCACCCTGGAGACGGAATCCCTCTACTCCTACCGGCGTAACCGGGACACCGGGCGCTTTGCCGGGCTGGTGTGGTGCCATGACTGACGGCCGATCAGCCGGGGGAGACCCGCGCGCCGCGGAACTCGCTGACAGGCTCGCCGCCGTCCACTGGCGGATAGCTTCCGCGGCAGAATCAGCCGGCCGCGCCGACCGGCTGCCCACGCTGATCGTGGTCACCAAGTTCCATCCTGCCGAAGACATCCGGCGGCTTGCGGCACTTGGAGTGACGGACGTCGGCGAGAACAGGGACCAGGAAGCTGCCAATAAGGCTGCCGAACTGGCTGACTGCGGGTTGACGTGGCACTTCGTGGGCCAGCTGCAGACCAAGAAGGCCAAGTCGGTGGCCCGCTATGCCGCAGCCGTCCATTCCGTGGACCGGCCGCAGCTGGTGGACGCATTGGCAAAGGCCGCGGCCGCTGAGCGGAAGGACGCGGGGCTGGCGCCCCTGGACTGCTTCATCCAGGTCAGCCTGGAGGACGACGCCGGCACGCACCGCGGCGGGGCCGGTCCCGCCGACGTGCCGCTGCTGGCGGACCGGATAGCATCCGCCGAGGGCCTCCGGCTGGCGGGTGTGATGGCCGTTGCCCCTTTGGGTGCACCGCCGGAGCCGGCCTTCGAAAAGCTCGCCGGAGTATCGGCACGCCTGGTTGCCGCCCACCCGGCCGCCACCGCCATTTCCGCCGGCATGAGCCAGGACCTTGAAGCGGCCATCATGTTCGGGGCGACACACCTGCGAATCGGTTCCGATATTCTCGGATCACGTCCCGCCGTGGGGTAGCGTCGGTCCTGTTGGAAGTGATGGGCGGGGGACTCCAGTGCTGTCAAGTCATTGGGCGGCCCGCTTACGGGACACGATTAGGAGTCGACCATGGCCGGCGCTCTGCGCAAGACAATGATCTATCTTGGGCTCGCCGACGGCGATGAGCATTACGAGTCCGAGCAACAGACCACACCCAAGGATGAGGACGAAACGATGGAAGCTGACCGCGAGGAGCGCCGTGCACCCGCACCCGTCCGCGAGGTCAGCCGCGAAGCGTCCTACACCCCCGAAGAGGAATACCGCGCCCCAGTGACCCCCATCAAGCGTGCGGCCTCAAGCCGCGAAGAGACCACCGGACTCCGCCAGATCACCACAATCCATCCGCGGTCCTACAACGACGCCAAGCTTATCGGCGAGAGCTTCCGGGACGGCATTCCGGTCATCATGAATGTCACGGACATGGGCGAGGCCGATGCGAAACGCCTGGTGGACTTTTCCGCCGGGCTGGTTTTCGGGCTGCGGGGCAGCATTGAGCGGGTGACCAACAAGGTATTCCTGCTGTCGCCGTCGTACGTTGAGGTCATCGGCGATGACAAGAAGGCCAGTGACACCCAGGCCAGCTTCTTCAACCAAAGCTGACCATCAGGCAGGATTTGGATGCCAGGCAGGGACACCTGTCTGGCATCTGTGCTGAAATAGACAAGAAACATCGGCAGGACACCGCGGTATCCACAATGGACATGGAGATATGAGTTAAGTCATGGGAATTGTTTTCGGACTTGTCTATCTCGCGCTCCTGTTCTTTTTCGTAGCACTCATCATTCGCCTGGTGTTCGACTGGGTCCAGATGTTCGCCAGGGAATGGCGTCCGCGGGGCGCCGCACTGGTGGCAGCGCATGCCGTGTACTCCATCACGGATCCGCCCCTGAAAGTGCTGCGCCGCCTGATTCCGCCGCTTCGGCTGGGCGGCATCTCCCTCGATCTTGGATTCCTGATTCTCTTCATCGCCGTCAGCATCGCGATGGGAATCACCCGGGGACTCGCCTGATTCACCAAATAAGACCTAGCAGCGCAGCCTGGACCTCCGGGAACAGTTACTGTGAAGCGAAGAAACTCGCGTTTGACACCGCAGTGTTGAATTAGAGTAAGCAGACCAAATTTAGGTACCGTAGTTTTGACGGCCGGAAGGCCTACTGACTAACCAGACCAGTGAGGTGACCAGATGGCTTTGACGCCAGAAGACGTTGTCAACAAGCGCTTTCAGCCGACCAAGTTCCGCGAGGGCTACGACCAGGACGAAGTTGATGACTTCCTGGACGAAATCGTCGTTGAACTCCGCCGCCTGAACCAGGAGAACGACGAGCTTCGGAAGAAGCTTGCCGAAGCAGGATCCAGCGTTCCCGCCAGCGCCGCTGCCGCCCCCGTGGTGGAGAAGGTCCCCGCGCCGGTCAAGTCCGACAAGGACGAGGCCCGCGAGAAGGCAGAGGCTGAAGCCAAGGCTGCCGAAGCGAAGAAGAAGGACGTCCAGCCGTCCGCTCCGGTTGCCGCAGCCCCCGCTGCTCCCAGCCAGGCCGCCGTCCCCACTGCTTCTGCAGAGTCAGCCGCGGGCCTGCTGGCCATGGCACAGCAGATGCACGACCGCCACGTTGCCGACGGCCAGGCGCAGAAGGACAAGATCATCGCCGAGGCGCAGATTGAAGCCAGCAGCCTGGTCAACGACGCCCAGGAGAAGTCCCGCAAGATCCTCGGTGCACTCGAGCAGCAGCGGTCCGTCCTGGAGCGCAAGGTGGAGCAGCTTCGCGGTTTCGAGCGCGATTACCGCTCACGCCTGAAGGCCTACATCGAGGGCCAGCTGCGCGACCTCGATGCCCGCGGTTCGGTTGCTACGCCTGAAGTGAGCGAAGCCAACTAGTCCGTCAAGCACGTATTCTGAAAGCCGGTGGCTGAGGATTCCTCGGCCACCGGCTTTTGGCATTGACACCGGTATAACGAATGAAAGCACCATGACTGACGAACTTGCCGCAGGCGCTGCACGCCCTGTCCCGCCTTCACCGCGCCCCCGCAGGGCCGTGCTGCTGTCCCTCTTTGCCGGTTTTGCGGTTTTTGCCTACGGGCTGGACCAGCTGACCAAATACTGGGTCACGTCCACCATGGTGGAAGGCGAACGGATCCCGGTATTTCCGCCTTTGCTGCACTGGTACTTCATCCGTAACTCGGGTGCGGCGTTCTCCATCGGCGAGAATGTCACCTGGGTGTTCTCCATCATCATGGCAGCGGTGGCCGTGGCCATCCTCTTCCAGGTCCGCAAGCTGGGCTCCATGTGGTGGTCCCTGTCGCTGGGCCTGCTGCTTGGCGGAGCGCTGGGCAACCTCACCGACAGGCTGTTCCGTCAGCCGTCGTTCGGAATGGGCCACGTTGTGGACTTCATCCAGCTCCCCAACTTTGCCATTTTCAACATCGCCGATTCAGCCGTCGTATCCGCTGTGGCCATCATCTGCATCCTCACGCTGCGCGGCATCGCCCTGGATGGCAG
Source organism: Arthrobacter sp. RT-1 (assembly GCF_003367205.1). Taxonomy (NCBI): domain Bacteria; kingdom Bacillati; phylum Actinomycetota; class Actinomycetes; order Micrococcales; family Micrococcaceae; genus Arthrobacter; species Arthrobacter sp. RT-1. Next base: position 239,943 of record NZ_QRGQ01000007.1, on the reverse strand, counting down.
CAGGCAGACAGCAGAAGCCAGGGAAAAGTCCGGCGATGCCTGAAAAGTATGTCGTCGCCGACGAGTACGCCGGCGCCCGCGCAGATGCCGGGCTGGCCGGCATACTGGGAATTTCGCGTTCCCTCGCGGCCACCCTCATAGCCGAGGGCAACGTCGTGAGCAGGGGCAAAGCCCTGGGCAAATCAGCCAAACTGGTGGCCGGTGACGTCCTGCAGGTCAGCATGCCGGAGCGGCGGGACCCGCTGGAAGTCGTGGAGGAAGTTGTGGAAGGCCTGAAGATCCTGCTGGACGACGATGATTTCGTCGTCGTCGACAAACCCGTGGGCGTTGCCGCGCACCCCTCCCCGGGCTGGGTGGGACCCACGGTGGTGGGCGGCCTGGCCGGCGCCGGGTACCGCATCTCCACGTCCGGCTCGCCCGAGCGGGCGGGGATCGTCCACCGGCTCGACGTCGGCACGTCGGGTGTGATGGTGGTGGCGAAATCCGAGCGGGCCTACACCGCCCTGAAGCGGGCGTTCAAGGAACGGACCGTGGACAAGGTCTACCATGCAGTGGTCCAGGGGCTGCCCGATCCGCTGACCGGAACCATCGACGCACCCATCGGCCGCCACCCCGGCCACGACTGGCGCTTCGCCGTCATCGAGGACGGCCGGCCGTCGGTCACCCATTACGAAGTCCTCGAGGCATTCGGCAAGGCCAGCCTTGTGGAAGTGCACCTCGAAACCGGCCGGACCCACCAGATCAGGGTCCATTTCTCCGCCCTCCGCCACCCCTGCGCCGGCGACCTGACCTACGGCGCGGATCCCCGCCTGGCCGCCACCCTGGGACTGACCCGGCAGTGGCTGCACGCCCGCGAACTCGGGTTCGACCACCCGGTCACGGGGGAGCGCGTGCGGGTCACCAGCCACTACCCGCAGGATCTGGCGTTCGCGCTGGAAGTGCTCGGATCGGGCCGGGCCTGACGCAGTCCGCCCGTGGCCAGCGCATAGAATAGTGCGGTGACTTCCAGCAATGATTCGTTTGTCCACCTGCACACCCACACCGAATACTCCATGCTGGATGGAGCAGCCCGCCTGGGGGAGCTGTTCGATGAAACCGAGCGCCTGGGCATGCCCGCCCTCGCCACCACGGACCATGGCTACCTGTTCGGCGCCTTCGACTTCTGGCGCAAAGCCACGGACAAGGGCATCAAGCCGATCATCGGCGTCGAAGCCTATGTGACACCCGGCACCGCCCGCACGGACAAGGAACGCGTGCGCTGGGGCGATGAATCCCAGCGCAAGGACGACGTCTCCGGCGGTGGCTCGTACACCCACATGACGCTCCTGAGCTACAACAACGTGGGCATGCGGAACCTGTTCCGGGCGTCCTCCATCGCGTCCCTGGACTCGGTCTTCGGCAAGTGGCCGCGGCTGGACCGGGAGCTGCTCAACACCTATTCCGAGGGCCTTATCGCCACCACCGGATGCCCGTCGGGGGAGGTCCAGACCCGCCTTCGGCTGGGCCAGTACCGGGAAGCCCTCGAAGCGGCGGCCGAGTTCCGCGACATTTTCGGTGCCGAGAACTACTTCTGTGAACTGATGGACCACGGCCTGGACATCGAGCGCCGGGTCACGGGCGACCTGCTGCGTCTTGCCAAGGACCTGAACCTTCCGCTGGTGGCCACCAACGACCTGCACTACACCCACGAACATGACGCCAAGGCCCATGAGGCCCTGCTGGCCATCCAGTCCGGTTCCACGCTGCTGGAACCCACCTATGACAACGGCGGCTCGCGCTTTGCGTTCTCCGGCAGCGGCTACTACCTGAAGTCTCCGCGGGAAATGCGGGAACTGTTCCGCGACCACCCGGACGCCTGTGACAACACACTGCTCATCGCCGAGCGCTGCGAGGTGTCCTTCAACACGGACGCCAACTACATGCCGCGCTTCCCCTGCCCGCCGGGTGAGGACGAAACGTCCTGGCTCGTTAAAGAGGTCGACAAGGGGCTCCAGTACCGTTACCCCGCGGGGATCCCGGACGAGGTCCGCAAGCAGGCCGACTATGAGCTGGGTGTCATCACCTCGATGGGCTTCCCGGGCTACTTCCTGGTGGTGGCCGACTTCATCAACTGGGCCAAGAACAACGGCATCCGGGTGGGTCCGGGCCGTGGTTCCGGTGCAGGCTCCATGGTGGCGTACGCCATGCGCATCACCGACCTCGATCCGCTGCGGCACGGCCTGATCTTCGAACGCTTCCTCAACCCCGACCGCGTCTCCATGCCCGACTTCGACGTCGACTTCGATGACCGTCGCCGCTCCGAGGTCATCGACTACGTCACCAAAAAGTACGGTGACGAGCGAGTGGCGATGATCGTCACCTACGGCACCATCAAGACCAAGCAGGCGCTCAAGGACTCCTCCCGCGTGCTCGGGTACCCCTTCAGCATGGGCGAGCAGCTCACCAAGGCGTTGCCCCCCGCGGTCATGGCCAAGGACATTCCGCTGGCGGACATCCAGAACCCGGACGCCAAGCGCTACAGCGAGGCCGGCGACTTCCGGCAGCTGATCAGCACGGATCCGGAAGCTGCCAAGGTATTCGAGACCGCCCTCGGCATCGAGGGGCTGAAGCGCCAGTGGGGCGTGCACGCCGCCGGTGTGATCATGTCCTCGGACCCCATCATCGACGTCATCCCCATCATGCGCCGTTTCCAGGACGGCCAGGTCATCACCCAGTTCGACTACCCGACGTCCGAGGGCCTTGGCCTGATCAAGATGGACTTCCTGGGCCTCCGGAACCTGACGATCATTTCGGATGCCCTTGAGAACATCAAGATGAACCGCGGCATCGACCTCGACCTCGAAAACCTCGAGCTCGACGATGCGGCATCCTATGAGCTGCTGGCACGCGGCGACACACTCGGTGTTTTCCAGCTCGACGGCGGCCCCATGCGGTCGCTGCTCAAGCTGATGAAGCCCGACAACTTTGAAGACATCTCCGCCGTCCTGGCGCTGTACCGGCCGGGGCCCATGGGCGCCAACGCCCATACCGACTACGCCCTTCGCAAGAACGGGATCCAGGAAGTCATCCCCATCCACCCGGAGCTGAAGGAACCACTCGCCGAAATCCTCGGCGGAACGTACGGCCTGATCGTGTACCAGGAACAGGTGATGGCCGTGGCCCAGAAGCTGGCCGGCTACTCGCTGGGCCAGGCAGACATCCTACGCCGGGCCATGGGCAAGAAGAAGAAGTCGGAGCTGGACAAGCAGTTCGCGGGCTTCTCCCAGGGCATGCAGGACAACGGCTACTCGATGGAAGCCGTCAAGACCCTCTGGGACATCCTGCTCCCGTTCTCCGACTACGCCTTCAACAAGGCCCACTCCGCCGCGTACGGCGTGATTTCCTACTGGACCGCGTACCTCAAGGCGCACTACGCGCCGGAGTACATGGCCGCGCTTCTGACGTCGGTGGGCGACGACAAGGACAAGTCGGCCATCTACCTGAACGAATGCCGGCGCATGGGCATCACCGTGCTCCCGCCGGACGTCAATGAGTCAGCGTTGAACTTCACGCCTGTTGGCAACGACATCCGCTTCGGCATGGGAGCCATCCGCAACGTGGGCGTCAACGCTGTTGAAGCGATGGTGGCAGCGCGCGAAAGCGAGGGCGCCTTCACGTCCTTCAAGGACTACCTCATGAAGGTCCCGGCCGTGGTCTGCAACAAACGGACCATCGAATCGCTCATCAAATCGGGTGCCTTCGACTCGCTGGGACACCACCGGCGTGCCCTTGCCATGGTCCACGAAGAAGCCATCGACTCCGTCATCACGCTGAAGCGGAATGAGGCGATTGGCCAGTTCGACCTTTTCGCCGGCTTCGAGGAAGCCGAATCCGAATCGTCGCTGAGCATCGAGATCCCCGACCTGCCGGAGTGGGAGAAGAAGGACAAGCTCTCCTTCGAACGGGACATGCTCGGCCTGTATGTTTCCGACCACCCGCTGCAGGGCCTCGAAGGGGTCCTGAGCCAGCACGCCGAAATGAGCATCACGTCCGTGCTGGGCGAGGACGGGCCGCAGGACGGCGCCATCATCACCATCGCCGGAATGATCACGTCCCTGAGCCGGCGCATCGCCAAGGCCAGCGGCAACGCCTACGCCCGGGCCGAGGTGGAGGACCTCGGAGCGTCGATGGAAGTCATGTTCTTTGGCCAGGTCTACGGACCCATTGCCTCGGTCCTCGCCGAGGACCTGATTGTGGTGGTCAAGGGGCGCCTGCAGAAGCGCGACGACGGTGCGATCACCCTCAACTGCATGGAACTGTCCGTTCCGGACCTCAGCGAAGGCCTGGGCGGCCCGCTGGTGATCACCATGCCCACGCACAAGGCCACCGAGGCTGTGGTGACCGAACTTGGTGACGTGCTCCGGACCCACCGCGGGAACTCGGAAGTCCGCCTGCACCTGCAGGGTGATACGCGCACGGAGATCATGGGACTGCCGGTCCACCTTCGCGTGAATCCCAGCCCATCCTTGTTCGGCGACCTGAAGGTCCTGCTTGGCCCGGCCTGCCTGGACGCCTGAACGGGCGCAGGGGAGGGGCACTTAACGGCCGACGACGGCGGGAGCCAGTCCCGCCGTCGTCGGCTGTTTGCCGGGGGTCAGATTTCGTAGTCGAGGGGGACAGGCTGGCTGTAGCCCCCGCCGTGGTACAGCAGGGGAGAAGCGTCCCCGCCCACCTGCCCGTCAACCACCTGCACCACCACCACGGCGTTGTTCTCAAAGGACAGCCGCATCTGCACCTCGCCGATGAGCCACCCTGCCACATCCTTCAGGACAGGCACGCCGTGCGGGCCCACCTCCCAGTGGTCGCCCTCGAAGCGGTTGCTGGTGCCGGCGAAACGCTCGGCCAGTTCCTGGTTTTCGAGCCCGAGCATGTGGACGCCCAGGTAGGTGGTGTTGGCCACCGCAGGCCAGGACCTGGAGCTGCGGGCCATGTTGAAGGTGAAGCGTGGAGGTTTGGCGGAGAGTGAGGCCACGGAGGTTGCCGTGAACCCGAAGGGCTTGTCCTCATAGTTCACCGTGATGATGGCAACCCCGGCGGCATGCCGGCGGAACATCTCCCTGAACGTCCGCTCGAAGGGCGCGCTATTGTCGGTCACCGGAACTCCTGACAGCTGGATGGCTTGGTGCTTCCTTCAAGCGTATGGTCCCCGGGCCGCGCCGGGTAACTCCTGACACACCGCGTCACCGGATGGCCGGGCAGGAACATTTGTTAAGGTTTGTTGCATGATGAAACTCTTCCGCCGTACCCCGTCGCGGCTGCCGTGGGCAATGCTGGCGGTTCCGGCGGTGGCAGGGGTGCCTGCGGGTATCCTCTGGTGGCTCCTTGCCCCGGGCGGCCTGAACCTGGTCACCAGGGATCCGGACCTGGGCAGCGGGGGCAACCCCGTAGTCTGGCTGCCGCGTGACCTGACCCTTGCCGGGCTCATGCTCTTCGCCGGCTGCCTGCTGGCGGTGTTCCTCACCGACAAAAAACGCGCGGATCCGCAGGCTGCACTGCTCATGGGCCTCGCCGGCGCGCTGGTGGGCAACCTCCTCGCCTGGCAGGCGGGCATGCTGTCCGCCCGGCTGTGGGGACCGGCGGTGGACGCGACCGCCAACGCCAGCATCGAATTCTCGCTGCGCGCCCTGCCGGTACTGCTGCTGTGGCCGGCTGCCACGGCGGTGGCGGTCTTCGTGCTGGAACTGCTGAACCTGCTGCGGAAGAAGCCGGACGGGGGTGCCGGTTCGGAAGAGGCACGGTTCAGCCACGTAAAATAGTCCGGTGACCATTACTCCGGAGTTTCCTGCCACGCCCGCCACCGCCGCCGTGAACTTTCGCACCGTCGACGTGCGGGGGCAAAGCCTCACGCTCGCGGGCCTGCGTGCCGCCGTGCCGCGGGCACAGGGCCAGACGGTAGCCAACGCCGAAGAAAAGGTCCTCGACATCATCTCGGACGTCCGCAAGCGGGGCTTTGAGGCCCTCGCCGAACTGGCACTGCGGTTCGACGGCGTCACCCAGGACCACCCGCTCGTTCCACAGGAAGCCCTCGCCGCTGCACTGGACCAGCTGGACCCGGCGGTCCGGCGGGCGCTGGAGGAGTCAATCAGCCGCGCGCGGAAGTTTGCCGACGGGCAGCGCCCCCGGAACCTCGACGTGGAACTTGGCGACGGCGCGGTGGTCAGCCAGAACTGGGTCCCGGTGGCGCGCGTGGGCCTCTACGTGCCGGGCGGCCTGGCCGTGTACCCGTCCTCGGTGATCATGAATGTGGTTCCGGCACTGGCAGCCGGGGTGGAGTCCATCGCCCTGGCATCGCCTCCGCAAAAGGAATTCGGCGGTCTGCCGCACCCCACCATCCTGGCCGCGGCAGCACTCCTGGGAATCACGGAGGTGTACGCGATCGGCGGCGCCCAGGCCATCGCCGCCTTTGCCTACGGCGTGGCCGGAACCCAGGCCGGGCCCGTGCTGGAGCCCGTGGACGTCGTCACAGGCCCCGGCAACATCTTCGTGGCCACCGCCAAACGCCTGGTCAAAGGCGTGGTGGGCATCGACTCCGAGGCCGGCACCACCGAAATCGCCATCCTTGCCGATTCCTCCGCCCAGCCCGCGCTGGTGGCGGCGGACCTGATCAGCCAGGCCGAACACGACCCCCAGGCGGCGTCGGTGCTTATAACGGATTCCGAAGACCTTGCAGCCGCTGTCCGCGCGGAGCTGGACCGCCAGGCGGCGTCCACCAAGCACTCCGCCCGGGTCAAGGAAGCCCTGTCCGGGCCGCAGTCCGGCGTGGTGCTTGTGGAGGACCTGGACCAGGGCATCGCCGCCTGTGACGCCTACGCGGCGGAACACCTGGAAATCATGACCAGGGACGCTGCTGCCGTCGCGGCGCGGATCCGGAACGCCGGTGCCATCTTCGTCGGGGACTACAGCCCCGTCAGCCTGGGTGACTACTGCGCCGGGTCAAACCACGTGCTCCCCACCAGCGGTACGGCGGCCTTCTCCTCCGGTCTCAACGTCAACACCTTCCTGCGGGCCATCCAGGTGGTCAACTACAGCAGGGCCGCGCTGGAGGAAGTCAGCAGCCACATCGTGAACCTGTCCCGTGCGGAGGATCTGCCCGCGCACGGCGATGCCGTGACCGCCCGTTTCCCCGGCTCCTAAGCACTACATGTAGTAATTACAGGCTTGTTATTACGCTAGATGTGCCCGTAAACTGGAAGACGCTACGGCGCGGCACCACTGCGCCGCCAATTGGGAAGTCCCGGCACCGGGACCGTGCGAGAGAGGGACGCCATGTACTGTCCGTTCTGCCGCAATCCTGATTCACGCGTCGTTGACAGCCGCATGGCGGACGACGGTTCAGCCATCCGCCGGCGCCGGCAGTGCCCCGAGTGCGGCCGCCGGTTCACCACCGTTGAAACCACCAGCCTGTCCGTCATCAAGCGTTCGGGCGTCGGCGAGCCTTTCAGCCGCAGCAAAGTGATCAACGGTGTGCGGAAGGCCTGCCAGGGCCGCCCCGTCAGCGAGGATGACCTTGCGCTGCTGGCGCAGGAAGTCGAAGAGCAGATCCGCGCCTCAGGCGCAGCGGAAATCGACGCCCACGAGGTAGGGCTCGTTATCCTCGGGCCGCTGCAGAAACTGGACAAGGTGGCATACCTGCGCTTCGCGAGTGTTTACCAGGCCTTTGAGTCCCTTGAAGACTTTGAAACGGCCATCTCCCTGTTGCGCCACGAGGCGGAGGAAGACGCCAAGGGGACAGCGGCCAAGAGCGCCAAGGGTTCAGAGAAAAGCCGCCTCTAATCTCCGGTGGCGGCGGTGGAGGGGAAGCCGCAGCCGCCACCGGCACCAAAAGACAGGACGCCCCCTTCCGGTACCGGAAGGGGGCGTCCTGTCTTAACTGACGGCTCCTGGATTACTTTGCGAGCTTGTGCTTCAGGGCAATCTCGATGGCGGCGCCCACGATGCCTGCCTCGTTGCGCAGGACGGCCGGCACGATCGGGGTGCGCAGCTTCAGGTTGGGCAGGTATTCGTCGGCCCGCTTGGAGATTCCGCCGCCCACGATGAACAGCTCGGGGGAAAACAGGAACTCCACGTGGGAGAAGTAGCGCTGCAGCAGCACGCTGTATTCGTCCCAGGTCAGGCCGTCGCGCTCACGGGCCACTGCTGAGGCTTTGGTTTCCGCATCGTGGCCGTCGATTTCCAGGTGGCCCAGTTCGGCGTTGGGCACGAGTTTGCCGTCAAAGATAAAGGCAGAGCCGATGCCGGTTCCCAGGGTGATCACCAGGACTGTGCCGGCAACGCCGGCGCCGGCGCCGTAGCGCGCCTCCGCCAGGCCCGCGGCGTCGGCGTCGTTGATGACCTCGACCGGCCGCCCGAGGCGCTCGGTGAGAAGGGCGTCAATGTTGGTGTCCAGCCAGGCCTTGTCCACGTTGGCTGCGGAGTGCACCACGCCGTGCTGGATGATGCCGGGGAAGGTGACGCCGACGGGTGAACCCGCTTCGGGCGCTTCGGGGCGGGCCGAGAGTTCGGCCACCACCAGTGCCACGGCCTCCGCCACGGACTCGGGCGTGGCCGGCTGCGGGGTGGGCACCCGGAAGCGTTCGCCCAGGAGCTTGCCCTTTTTGAGGTCGACGATGCCGCCCTTGATTCCCGTGCCTCCGATGTCGATGCCGATCAGCGGGGCGTTCTTGTGCGACTTCTCGTCCTTCTTGGCCAATTGGTTTCCGTTCGTGGCAGGGGCGGGCAGGGAAGGGCGGCCGGTGGCCGGCCCGGATGGGTGTCCGGTCAAGAACCGGAAAAGCTGGTTAGTGCATCAGGCTAGGGCAGGGTGAGGATCTCGGCGCCGGATTCGGTCACGAGCAGCGTGTGCTCGAACTGCGCGGTGCGCCGGCGGTCCTTGGTGACCACGGTCCAGTCGTCCGCCCACATGTCCCACTCCACGGTGCCCAGGGTGAGCATCGGCTCGATGGTGAACACCATGCCCGCCTCGATGACCGTGTTGTAGGCCGGGGCGGCGTCGTAGTGGGGGATGATCAGGCCCGTGTGGAAGGCTTCGCCCACGCCGTGTCCGGTGAAGTCGCGGACCACGCCGTAGCCGAACCGCTTGGCGTAGGACTGGATGGCGCGGCCGATGACGTTGATCTCCCGGCCGGGGGCCACAGCCTTGATGGCGCGGTTCAGCGACTCCTGCGTCCGTTCCACCAGCAGGCGGGATTCCTCGTCCACGTCGCCCACCAGGAAGGTGTAGTTGGTGTCGCCGTGGACGCCGTTGATGAAGGCAGTGATGTCGATGTTGATGATGTCGCCGTCCTGCACCACCGTGCTGTCCGGGATGCCGTGGCAGATGACCTCGTTCAGGGAGGAGCACAGTGATTTCGGGAAGCCCCGGTAGCCGAGGGTGGACGGGTACGCCTTGTGGTCAAGCAGGAATTCGTGGCCCACCTTGTCCAGCTGGTCCGTGGTGACGCCCGGCTGGATGTGCTTGCCCACCTCCACGATGGCCTGGGCCGCGATCTTTCCCGCGATCCTGATCTTCTCGATGGTCTCGGCGGACTTGACCTCGGACCCCGTGAACTTGGCGGGGGCGGGCTTGCCGACGTACTCCGGGCGTGGGATGGAGGCCGGGACGGGACGCTGCGGGCCGATAGTACCGGGGGTGAGGGTGCCGATGGGTGCAGTCGAGGCAAGGGAAGGCATAGATTGATCATATAAGGCACCACAGAACGCCTAACAACCGGAAGCCGCGGAGGACCTGCGTAGGGCTTTAAGTTACGCGCGTCACGCTGCGGCTTCCCTGCCTGCCGGAACGGGAGCAACGATGACTGAGTACTGGTACAACATCAAAACCCACGAGGTGGAAGAGGACCGGCTCTCGGACTGGAGCCAGCTGATCGGCCCCTACAAAACCAGGGAAGAAGCCGAACACGCCCTCGAGAAGGTCCGGGCCCGCAATGAGGCCTGGGAGAAGAACGACGACGACGACTGAGGTACGCGTCCCGCCCCGCCTCGGGTGCGGGCCGGGGTAGCAGGCCGACCGGTGGCGGCCGGGCGTGCGGGCTAGAAAGAGTGCTCGGGCCCGGGGAACTGCCCCGACCGGACGTCGTCGCCGTAGGCTGTGGCAGCGTCCAGGAGGGTGCTGCGAAGGTCTGCGTACTGTTTGACGAACTTGGCCATCCGGCCGCCGCGGAGGCCGGCCATGTCCTGCCAGACAAGCACCTGGCCGGTGGTTTCCTTGCCGGCGCCGATGCCCACCGTGGGAACGCCGACGGCCGCGTCCACCGCGGCTGCCGTGTCCGCGGGCACCATTTCCATCAACACACAAAACGCGCCGGCGTCTGCCAGTGCAACGGCATCGTCAATCAGGCGCTGGGCGTCATCGCCGCGCCCCTGCACCCGATAACCGCCCAGGGCGTGCTCGCTTTGCGGGGTGAAGCCGATGTGGGCCATGACCGGGATACCGGCCTGCACCATGGCGCGGACTGTGGGTGCGTAGTACGCGCCGCCTTCGATCTTGACGGCGTGGGCCAGGCCTTCCTTGAGGAAGCGGACACCGGCGGAGACCGCCTGCTCCGCGGAGACCTCGTAGCTGCCGAAGGGCAGGTCGGCCACCACCAGGGCCCGTTTGGCGGACCGGGCGACGGCGCGGCACAGGGGGAGCAGCTCGTCCACGGTGACCGGCAGGCTGGTCTCGTTGCCGAACACATTGTTGGAGGCGGAATCTCCCACCAGGAGCACCTCGATGCCGGCGGCGTCGAAAATCTCGGCCGTGTACTGCTCGTAGGCCGTCAGCATCGCGAACTTCGTGCCGTCCTTCTTGGCCTGCTGCAGGTGGTGGATGCGCACCTTGCCCGGCTTCGGTCCTGAAGCGGGTGCGGCCTGCCCGGGCCCGCTGCCGTAGGGGGCGGGGACGTCGGCGGACACGCTTGAGTCAGAACTGCTGCTTGAGGCCATGGCATGAGCGTAATGCGGTACCCGCCGTCCTAGCTACCGCCGAAAGCCTGACGTACGGGTGATAAGCGTCATACAGAGGCCTCCGGCGGCCGCTGCGGGAGGCCGGGATCACCGGACGCGCGGCCCTCAAAGCGCGTCTGGGGTGTTAACGCTGTGTTACGCGCGGCCCAGGCTCCAGCATCGGCGTCGAATGCTTAGTACAGTGTTTGTGAACTGCTGCCGGCATCCCCCATCCTGCGGACCCCGGAGCATGCACGTTGACCGGAGAAGAGGCCATCATGGACCGCCAGCAAGAGTTTGTCCTGCGCACAATCGAAGAGCGCGACGTACGTTTCGTGCGCCTGTGGTTCACCGACGTCGTGGGTTCGCTCAAGTCTGTGGCCCTGGCGCCCGCCGAGGTTGAAGGCGCCTTCGAGGAAGGGCTCGGTTTCGACGGATCTGCCATCGAGGGCCTGGCCCGTGTCTTCGAGTCGGACATGCTGGCGCAGCCGGATCCGTCCACCTTCCAGATCCTGCCGTGGCGCGGCGAGACGGAGCAGACGTCGCGCATGTTCTGCGACATCCTGACGCCCGACGGCGAGCCCTCCGCCGCGGACCCGCGGAACGTCCTCAAGCGGACGCTCGCCAAGGCCGCCGACATGGGCTTCACGTGCTACACCCACCCGGAAATCGAGTTCTACCTGCTCAAGTCGCAGGACCTTGGTCCCGATGGCGCACCGGTACCGGTGGACGAGGGCGGCTACTTCGACCACGTCCCGGGCGGCGTTGCCCAGGACTTCCGCCGCACCGCTGTGACCATGCTGGAGTCCGTGGGCATTTCCGTGGAGTTCAGCCACCATGAGGGCGGACCCGGCCAGAACGAGATCGACCTGCGCTACGCCGACGCCCTGCAGACGGCGGACAACATCATGACGTTCCGTACCGTCATCAAGGAAGTGGCACTGCAGCAGGGCACCTACGCCACCTTTATGCCCAAGCCATTCACCGCGCACCCGGGTTCCGGCATGCACACCCACTTCTCCCTGTTCGAGGGCGACACCAACGCCTTCTACGAGGCCGGCGCAGAGTTCCAGCTGTCCAAGACCGCCCGCCAGTTCATTGCCGGCATCCTCAAGCACGCGCCCGAATTCACGGCCGTCACCAACCAGTTCGTGAACTCCTACAAGCGGCTCTGGGGCGGCGGCGAGGCGCCGAGCTACCTGAGCTGGGGCCACAACAACCGCTCCGCGCTGGTCCGTGTTCCGCTGTACAAGCCGGGGAAGGGCCAGTCCGCCCGGATCGAGTACCGTGGCATCGACTCGGCCGCCAACCCGTACCTCGCCTACGCGGTGCTGCTGGGCGCCGGGCTCAAGGGTATCGAGGAAGGCTACGACCTGCCCGCTGCTGCCGAGGACGACGTCTGGTCGCTGAGCTCGGCTGAGCGCCGCGCCATGGGCCACGACCCGCTTCCGGCCAGCCTGCACGATGCAATCCGTTCCATGGAGGATTCGGAGCTGATGCCGCAGATCCTGGGCGAGCAGGTCTTCGAGCACTTCCTGCGCAACAAGCGCGCAGAGTGGCAGGACTACCGGCTGCAGGTGACGCCCTACGAGCTGCAGCGCAACCTCGGCATTCTCTAGGCGGCGGGCGTGAGCCTGGCACGCCGCCTTATTGCGGCCGGTTTCAGCGACCTGGAGAAGGGCGAGCGGTTCCTCGCTGCCCGGGAACTGGAGGGGCTGGACCAGGACACGCTGTTCACCGGACTGCAGATGGCGGCCAGCCCGGACACCGCCCTGCAGTCCCTGGTCCGGCTGATCGAAAAACATCCGGACCTGCGGACGCTGGCGGCCGCGGACCCGGAAACGAGCGAACCGCTGTACAGGGTGCTGGGTGCGTCCGAAGCGCTGGGCGAGTTCCTCATCCGGCACCCCGAGCACCTTGACGCCTTCAAGGTCCGCGCCAGCCCGGAGCCCCTGCCCGCGGATCCTGCTGCGCTGCGCGCAACCCTTCTGCAGGCAGTAGGCGCCGATCCGCGCGCCGCCCGTCCCGTGGCAGCAGCTACCGGGGCGGAGGCCTATGCCGCGCTGCGCACGGCCTACCGCAGGGGAGTGGTGGACCTCGCGGTCAAAGACCTGTGTGCCGCCGATCCGCTCGACTTCCTGCCCGCTGTGGGCGGCGAACTCGCAGACCTCGCCGGCGCAGCTATCGAGGCCGCCCTCGCCGTCTCGCGGGCCGAAGCGGCGGACCAGTACAGCGTCGCCGAAGTGGCCGACGTCGGGCTGGCCGTCATTGGCATGGGCAAATGCGGGGCGCGCGAGCTGAACTACATTTCCGACGTCGACGTCATCTACGTCGTGGACGGCGGAAGCCTTGACGATGCGCAGGCCAACACCATTGGCACGGCCCTGGCGAGTGGGATTTCCCGCGCCATTTCCTCCGTGGCACGCGAACCTGGCCTGTGGGAGGTGGACGCGAACTTGCGGCCGGAGGGCAAGTCCGGGCCCCTGGTGAGGACCCTTGCCTCGCATGAGACGTACTACGCGCGGTGGGCCGAAAGCTGGGAATTCCAGGCCCTGCTCAAAGCCCGCACCATCGCCGGGGACGCCGACCTTGGGCGGCGCTACGAGGATGCAGTGGCGCCGCTGATCTGGAGTTCGGCAAGCCGGGACGGCTTTGTGGAGTCCGTACAGGCGATGCGGCGCCGGGTGACCGAACACATCCCGCCGGCGGAGGAGCAGCGGCAGATCAAGTTGGGGCGCGGCGGGCTGCGGGATGTTGAGTTCACGGTCCAGCTGCTGCAGCTGGTCCATGGCAGGGCGGATGAGACATTGCGGCGGCGGGACACCACCTCCGCGATCGCTGCCCTGTCCGCGGGCGGCTACATCGGCCGCTCGGACGCCGCCGCATTCGACAACGCCTACCGCTACCTGCGGCTGTTGGAGCACCGGATCCAGCTGTTCCAGCTGCGCAGGACGCACCTCATGCCCGTCGCGGAACCCGCACTGCGCTCGTTGGCCAAAGCGGTTTTGGGCCCCTTCTCGAACGAGCGGCCCCACCCTGACGCGCTGATGGCGGCCTGGCAGAAGACCAAGCGGTCCGTCCGCGAACTGCATGAGCGGATCTTCTACCGGCCGCTGCTGAACACGGCCGCCAAGCTCAGCAGCGAGGACGCCAGGCTGTCGCCGGAAGCCGCGCAGGGCCGGCTCGCGGCCCTCGGCTACCGCGACCCCCAGGGCGCCATGCGGCACATCGAAGCACTGACGGCGGGAGTCAGCCGGCGTGCCGCGCTGCAGCGGCAACTGCTGCCCATCCTCCTGGACTGGCTGGCCGAAGGAGTGGACCCCGACGCCGGGCTGCTCGCCTTCCGCCGGGTCAGCGAGGCGCTGGGCACCACCCACTGGTACCTGGGGATGCTCCGGGACTCCAACGCGGCCGCGGAGCGGTTGTGCCACATGCTCTCGAATTCACGGCTCATAGCGGACCTGCTGGAGGTGTCGCCCGAATCGGTAGCCTGGCTGGGCCAGGACAAGGACCTGGTGCCGGTGTCGTTTGAGGCGCAGTGGCAGGAGATCACCTCCAAAATGTCCAGGCACGCCGATCCGGAAAGTGCCATGCGCCTCATCCGGCTGATCCGTCGGCGTGAAACCCTGCGGATTGCGGTCGCGGACTCTGCCGGGCTGCTGGACCAGGACCAGGTGGGTGCCGCCCTTGCCGACACCGACAGGGCAGCAGTCCTGGGTGCCCTCCGGGTGGCGGAAGGCATTGTCTCCGCCAACGGGCCGCTGAAGACCGCCGTGTTGGTGGTAGCGATGGGACGGCAGGGCGGCCGCGAGATCGGCTACGGCTCCGACGCCGATGTGATGTACGTGCACCGGGCGCTGCCCGGCTACTCCGAGGAAGAGGCGCAGGAACAGGCGTCCCGGATTGTCGCCAAGATCTCCAGCCTGCTGACCCAGCCGCTGAAACCGGCCATCATGGCCGAACGGGTCCTGCAAATGGACGCGGACCTGCGCCCGGAGGGAAAGAGCGGGGCCATGGTTCGGTCCCTGGACTCCTTCGCCGAGTACTACCGCCGCTGGTCGCTCATTTGGGAGGCCCAGGCGCTGCTGCGTGCACGCCCCATGGCAGGGGACGACGGACTGGCCCGCGATTTCCTGCAGCTCATCGACCCCATCCGGTACCCGGAATCGGTGTCGGAACAGGACGTCCGCGAAATTCGCCGGATCAAGGCCCGGGTGGAATCCGAACGGCTGCCCCGGGGTGCCGATCCCGCACGGCACCTTAAGCTGGGCCGCGGCGGCCTGAGCGACGTCGAGTGGCTGGTCCAGCTGCTCCAGCTCCAGCACGCCGGCAAACAGCCGGAACTGCGGACCACCTCCACCGTGCCGGCCCTGGAAGCCGCTGCCCGTGCGGGCCTGCTCACGCAGGACGATGCTGACCTCCTGGCCCAGGCATGGCGGCTGGCCAGCAGGATCAGGTCCGCGAACGTCATCTGGAACGGCAAGGCCTCGGACCTCCTGCCGTCGTCCCGCCGCGACCTGGAAGCGGTGGCCAGGTGGTGCGGCTACGAACCAGGCAATGCCGCCGCTCTGGAAGAGGACTACCTGCGTGTCAGTCGGCGCGCCCGTGCGGTCTTCGAACGGGTTTTCTACGGGCAGTGACGGTGCCGGAAGGGCCGGGGCTGTTCCGTGTCGTCGGAGGGGGTGTTACGTTGAGCAGCGTCTGGCTTATTTCGCTGCGGGACCTGGACGCTGACGCCTGCGCCATCCAGCTCGGTGCGGCAGCGGAACTGCAGCTCAGTCAAGGCCAGGAAAGGTTCGTGGGCGACCCCCTGCGTATGGCCCTGGCAGGACTGGCGGAGGATTCGCGGCGGCCCTATGTGATTGAATCCGATGGCCGTGCCGTCGGTGTGCTCACCCTGCAGAGCGGTGCAGCGCGCCTGGCCGGCTGGCCGGACGACCACAGCGCCTGGCTGCTGAGGGGCTTCCTGATCGACCGGCGGCACCAGGGCAGGGGCCTTGGGCAGAAAGCCGCCGCCGCTGCCGTGGCCACTGCCGAAAAGCTGACGGCCCGGCACCGGACGGGGGAAACCGGCGTCGTGCTGTCCGTCAACGAAGCGAACCCGGCGGGCCTGGCCGCCTACCGCCGCGCCGGATTCGTGGACCAGGGCCAATACAACGGAGGCGCGGCAGGGCCGCAAAGGATTATGTTCCGGGGCTTTGCGGATACCACGATGAGGTAACGGCAGCGGCGCGGCATTGCACTCTGCAGGTGTTTCGTCGAGTATGTGGGTGGCGGTGTTCTTCAACCTTGTTGGGGGGAAGGCTCGAACAGTCTTCGTCTCGGGGGGCATTCGTCAGGAGGTCCGGCTCCCGGTCTCAGCACGTCTGGAGCCGGGCCTCCACCTTCTGTGCACCCGGTGCCGGCAGCGTGTCCGCCCGGGCAGCTTCGTCACTGAACCTTGTCTCTCCGCCGAACTGGTGCCTTGGCCATCCCTGTTGTTGCATCATTCGGAACGCGGTTGAGCGACTGATGCTGAACAGGTCAGCTACCTCTTGGATCTTCAGGAACGCTGTGCCCGTAGCCGTGATTGTGTAGCTACGGGCACAGCGTCATGCCCTGCGAGCCTCTGTTAAGCAGGGGCGACCGGGGGAGCAGTAGGTATGCGAAAGGCCCCGCGGCATTGGGGGTAGCCGCGGAGCCTCTCTTTGGCGTCCGCCCAAATGGGGGAAATGGGAAGTCGCCTCGACAAAGCTACTGGCAAGTAGAAGATTCATCAACATGCATTTTCGCAGGGTTGGCCTGCATTCATGCAGATGTGGATGCGTCCGCCGAAGCTACGTTTCGTTATGGCAGTTAGCCGGGTCTCACGTGTGTTGGGGGAGCAGCGCAGTTCGCGGAGTGAGCAGCTGGCCTTGCCACGTCCGGGCAGCAAAAAGGCCGGTCCCAGGGGTTAACCTGGGGCCGGCCTTTTCTGTCTGCAGATTCTTGCGGACGGTGTGCGGACTATGCCCGCTCCAGCCGCATGATCTGACTAGACGCCGTAGTAGAGCTCGAACTCGTAGGGGTTCGGGCGCAGGGACAGCGGGCGGATCTCGTTCTCGTACTTGTACTCGATCCAGGTGTCGATGAGGTCCTGGGTGAACACGCCACCGGCCTGCAGGAACTCGTTGTCCTCGCGGAGGGCCTCAAGGGCTTCCTCAAGCGTGCCCGGAGCCTTGGGGATGTCCTTGGCTTCCTCGGCGGGGAGCTCGTAGAGGTCCTTGTCGATCGGAGCCGGCGGTTCGATGCGGTTGCGGATGCCGTCGATGCCGGCCATCAGCTGGGCAGCGAATGCCAGGTACGGGTTGGAGGAGGGGTCCGGAGCGCGGAACTCGATGCGCTTGGCCTTCGGGTTGGTGCCCGTGATCGGGATACGGATACCGGCGGAGCGGTTGCCCTGCGAGTACACCATGTTGACCGGGGCCTCGAAGCCCTTGACCAGGCGGCGGTAGGAGTTCACGGTGGGGTTCGTGAACGCCAGTACGGCCGAAGCGTGCTTCAGCAGGCCGCCGATGTACCAGCGGGCGGTGTCGGACAGGCCGGCGTAGCCCTTCTCGTCGTAGAACAGCGGCTGGCCGCCGTTCCACAGCGACTGGTGGCAGTGCATGCCCGAGCCGTTGTCACCGAAGACGGGCTTCGGCATGAAGGTTACGGACTTGCCCCAGGCGTCTGCGGTGTTCTTGATGACGTACTTGAACTTCTGCAGGTCATCGGCAGCGTGGGTCAGGGTGGTGAACTTGTAGTTGATCTCAGCCTGGCCGGCGGAGCCGACTTCGTGGTGGCTGCGCTCGACCTCAAGGCCGGCTTCATCCAGCGCCACGCACATGGCGTCGCGCAGGTCAGCCTGCTTGTCCGTGGGGGAGACCGGGAAGTAACCGCCCTTGACGGGGGTCTTGTAGCCGAGGTTTCCGCCCTCTTCCTCGCGGCCGGTGTTCCAGTGGGCTTCCTCGGAGTCGATCTTGTAGAAGCTGCCCTGCGGGGAGGACTGGTACTGGACATTGTCGAACACGAAGAACTCGGCCTCGGGAGCGAAGAACGCGGTGTCGGCGATGCCGGTGGAGGCCAGGTACGCCTCGGCCTTCTCAGCCACGCCGCGCGGGTCGCGGTGGTACGGGTCACCGGTGCGGGGGTTGACGATGGAGAAGTTCAGCGCGAGGGTCTTCTCCATGCGGAAGGTGTCCAGGAACGCGGTGGTGACGTCCGGGATCAGCTGCATGTCGGATTCGGCGATGCCCTGGAAGCCGCGGATGGAGGAGCCGTCGAAGAGCTGGCCGTTGATGAAGAAGTCGGCGTCAACACTCTTGGCGGGAACGTTAAAGTGCTGCTGGACGCCCGGAAGATCGGTGAAGCGGATATCGACGAATTTAATATCTTCGTCCTTGATGAACTTGAGGACTTCGTCCGCAGTCTTGAACATCTATGCTCCTAACGCATATGTAAATATCTGGCGTGCAAGCCATCTGATCCAGCGCAATCCGAAAGCAGGGAGAACTCAAAGTTTTCCCTGCTTTAGGTATTGCTTGAAACTGCTAACAGCCTATGGACGCGGCATTTCCCGTCCGTGTCCACATTGTTTCGGGCAGGTTACAGAATGCCCTGATAACGCAACGCTATCCGCAGTCCACACTGTGGTCTAACTCCATCCACCATCCGGGCGTGGCGGTGAAGGTGAGGCCGGTAAACTTGGACGGTGGTAGATCGCAAAGACATTGGCTCCTGGCTCAGCGGACCGGATACGTCCGGTATCTCGAAGTATCCCGGTGAGCGGCTGGGCCTGCCGGAATCCGGTCCCGGCTCCATCGCGCGGGCGGGACGGCGGATTGCGGCGATCATGATCGACTGGGGCATCGCGCTGCTGATCAGCAACTTTGCGTTCGGTGGAAATTCCTGGGCAACCCTGGCCGTGTTCGCCGTCGAACAGACCCTCTTGGTGGGGACCCTCGGCTACAGCATCGGCCACCGGGCCATGGGCATTTCGGTGGTGAGGCCAGGCGGCGGGGTTCCCGGGCCGCTGGCTGCGGTGGTGAGGGCGGTGCTGCTCTGCCTCGTGGTCCCCGCCGTGATTTTCGATCCTGACCAGCGCGGACTCCATGACAAGGCGATGAACACGCTGCTCATCCGCCGGTAGCGCGTTCCGCAGCGACGCCGGAAAGCCTGCTAGACGCGGCTCGACTCCCTGGCGGAGACGGCGTCGGTCTCGGAGGCCGGGCCGGGGTTGAGGTGTCCGCGCTTGCCCGCCCAGCGTTCGAACAGGATGGTGGCGAAGGGGAAGACGGCTGATACCCCGGCGAACAGGGCCACCAGGAATGGCCAGCGCTGCAGGCGCCACAGAGCCAGCGCCGCGATGCCGTAGCCCACGAACAGCGCACCGTGGATGGGGCCGGCCACCTGGACACCGATTTCAGTGTTGCCGGCAATCCACTTGAAGTACATGCCGATGAGCAGGGCAGCCCAGCTGAACGCTTCGGCGACCGCGAGGATCCGGAAAGCGCGGATTACTACGTTCTTGAGGGGCATGGGGAAGTCCTGTCCTGGGAGGTGTTTAACGTGACGGAGGTCTGGGGGCAAGAAAAACGCCCCGGCGTCCGGCGGGAGGCCGGTACCGGGGCGCTGTCAGGTCTAGCGTCCGCGGTTGGGACGGGCCTTGTAGGGATCGATGCCCTTGGGGATGGGAAGCTTGTTCCCCAGCGATGCGATCCGCTTTGAGACGGCGTTGACCTCAAGCTTGGTCAGTTCTTTCTTCAGCTTGCCCATCTTCTTGGCAACCTGGCTGAGCGGCACCTGGCCTTCACCGCGGCCGCTCTCGATGACGTGGACCGTAACGTTGGGCAGGATCCGGGCGAGGCGCTTGCGCTCCGCATCCAGCAGCGGCTTCACGCGGTGTGTGGGGCCTTCACTGACGAGCACGACGCCGGGACGGCCGATGGCACGGAACACGGCGTCCTGCGTGCGGGGGTTAACGGCCACCGGCTGTTCCTCGGTGATCCAGCCGCGGCGAAGGGTCCCGAGGGCGGCGCCGGAGGCACCCGGCTGGTTTTCGATTTGCGCGAAGGCGGCACGTTCAGCACGGCGCGAGAGGATCAGCGTGGCGCCCAGCAGGCCGAGCGGAATGCCGATGATCAGGCCGGTAATCCAGTTTTCCAGCCAGAAGCCCACCAGGAAGCTCACAGCCACAACGCCAAGGAAGACCAGCAGCATCAGCCACGGCACCATGGGGTCATGCCGGCGGGTCATGTTGAAGACTTCGCCGATCTGCTTGAGCCGGCTGGGCTTCTTAACCTTGGCTTCTTTCGGCTTGCGCGAGAAGAGGCCGCGCTTCACCGCGCTGGAGCCCGCCGGAGTGGAGTTGCTGGAGTCAGGGGATTTCGCCATAGTGCCTCAATTCTACGTGACTTAAGCCCAAAGGCCGGACGCCGGAATCTTCCGGTGCCGGCCCTTGGGGACGCTATGTGCAGTGGCGGGAGCCTGGGTCAGGAATGCGCTGCCAGGAGTGAGCTGGCTTCCTGGCGTGTGGTGCCGGAGTCCTGGATGCCGTCGGCGATGTGGGCGAGGTTGGCGGGGATGTCGCGGCCTTTTTTGCGCATCGCGGTAGCCCAGAGCCGGCCGGCACGGTAGGAGGAGCGGACCAGCGGCCCGGACATGACGCCGAGGAAGCCGATCTCGTCCGCTTCCTGCTGCAGGTCCACGAATTCCTGGGGCTTGACCCAGCGGTCCACGGGCAGGTGGCGTTCGGAGGGGCGCAGGTACTGGGTGATGGTGATCAGGTCGCAGCCGGCGGCGTGCAGGTCGCGGAGGGCTTCGGAGATTTCCTCGCGGGTTTCGCCCATGCCCAGGATCAGGTTGGACTTGGTGACCATGCCCAGGTTCCGGCCCTGGGTGATGACGTCCAGGGACCGGTCGTAGCGGAACGCCGGGCGGATCCGCTTGAAGATCCGGGGCACGGTTTCGACGTTATGCGCGAACACTTCGGGCTTGGAGTCGCAGATCGCGGCGATGTGCTCTGGTTTGCCGGAGAAGTCCGGGATGAGCAGTTCGACGCCGGTGCCGGGGTTCAGTTCGTGGATTTTGCGGACGGTTTCGGCGTAGAGCCAGACGCCTTCGTCTTCGAGGTCATCGCGGGCCACGCCGGTGACGGTGGCGTAGCGCAGCTGCATGGCCTGGACGGAGCGGGCCACCTTGGTGGGTTCGAACCGGTCCACCGGGGAAGGTTTGCCGGTGTCGATCTGGCAGAAGTCGCAGCGGCGGGTGCATTCGGAGCCGCCGATCAGGAAGGTGGCTTCCTTGTCTTCCCAGCATTCGAAGATGTTGGGGCAGCCGGCCTCTTCGCAGACGGTGTGCAGGCCTTCCTTTTTCACCAGGTTTTTCAGCCCGACGAACTCCGGGCCCATCTGGACCTTGGCCTTGATCCAGTCCGGCTTGCGCTCCACCGGGGTGGCCGCATTGCGCTGCTCGATCCGCAGCATCTTCCGGCCTTCAGGTGCCAGTGTCACAGTAGAGCTCCTTCGGGGCTTAAAACGAGTGCTTCTTGGTGCTTGCGGAATTCTTCCACAATGCGGTCAACGATGTGGGCCGGGCGGATGTCCCTCCCGGCCTCCTGCGACATGGTGGTTACACCGGCGTCGGTGATGCCGCAGGCGATGATCTGCGAATACGGTGCGAGGTCATTGCTGCAGTTGATGGCGATGCCATGCATGGTGACCCCGTTAAGGACGCGGATTCCGATGGCGGCGATCTTGCGGTCCGGGCCCTTGGCGTCTGCCTTGACCCACACCCCGGCGCGCCCCTTGATCCGTTCGGCCTTGATGCCGTACTCGTCCATGACGGCGATCATGATGGCTTCCAGCCGCTCCACGTAGTCACGGATTCCGGCGCGGTTCTTCAACTTGAGGATGGGGTAGGCGATCAACTGCCCCGGGCCATGCCAGGTGAGCTTCCCGCCACGGTCCACAGCCACCACGGGCGTTCCGTCGAAGGGCCGCTCGTGGTCTTCGGTGAGCTTGCCTGCCGTATAGACGGCGGCATGTTCCAGCAACAGGACGGTGCTGGGCGTTTCGCCGGCGACTACTTCGTCATGGAGTTCGCGCTGGATGTCCCAGGCTTGCTGGTAATCGACGAAGTCGGGGGCAAGACCCAGCTGTGAAAACTCAAGAGTCATGGCATCCAGCTTAGACCCCGGAACCCGGCGATCCCGGTTTAGTGTCTAACCTCACCATCGCCCCCGGATGTGCCGGGCAAGGGACTGTGACTGTGGATAACTTCTGCAGGCAACGGTGGATTGGGCTAAACATGGGGGATGGATGATGTGCAGGCTCCAAGTGTTCCTGGCTACGCAGTGGGCCGGCTGCTGGGCCAGGGTGGCAGCGCTTCGGTGTGGTTGGCTACGGAAAAGCTGACGGGCCGCGACTATGCCCTGAAGTGCTTCCGCCCGCCTTCGCGCGGGGTGCGGACCGGGGAAGGCCTGACGGAAGATGCCGTAAAACGCGAAATCCGTATCCTCTCCGTCCTCGATCACCAGCACCTCGTCAAAGCCCACGACGCCGTCCGGGTGGAAGGGGCCCCGGGGGCCGGCGCAGCCCTGGTGATGGACTATGCCTCCGGCGGTTCGCTTGCCCAATTGGTGGGCAGCCGCGGCAGCCTCAGCGTCGGGGAAACGGTCACGGTGGTGACGCCCATAGCCCAGGCCCTGGGCTACCTGCACGCCAACGGGTTCACGCATTCAGACGTTTCGCCCGGCAACGTGCTGTTCACCGGCCAGGGCAAACCCCTGCTGTCCGACGTCGGCATTGCCCGGATGCTCGGTGATCCCGGCCGTGCAGGAAGCCCCGGAACTCCCGGTTTTATGGACCCCGCGCCCGTCGATGCCGTCCGTGCAGGCTTGCAGCCCGAACGCGACGTCTACTCCGCGGCGGCCCTGGGCTGGTACTGCCTGACCGGGGAGGCACCCGCGCGGACCGCTGACCGTCCGCCGCTGTCCCTCCTCGTCCCGGGGGTGCCCAGGGAACTGGCTGCTGCCCTGGAGTCCGGGCTGAATGAGGACCGCCGGCTTCGCCCCACGGCGTCCGCCCTGGCCACCGCCGTCTACCGCAGTGCCTCACCCCGGCCCCTGGATTTGGCGGCCGCGGTCCATCCCACGGTGATTCCGGAACTGCTGACGCGCAGGCACGTCCCGCCGTCGTCCTCGCCGAACCGGATCAAGGAGCAGTTCGAGGGCGTGCGCCGGCGGGTGGGGACATCTCCATGGACGGGAAAAGGGATAAGGTCCCACAGGCTGCCATTTCCGGATACCCGGCAGCCCGCGGCCGGCAGGGGAAAACACGCCGGCCGCTTGCGTGATGCCCCGCCGATCCGCCGGTGGATGTTGAGGGTGGCCCTGCCCGCCGTCGCCGTCCTGGCCATCGCGGGCGGTTGGTCGGTAGCTGGTGGCAGTTCCGTCTTTCCGCCCGGTGACGCTGCACCCGGAGCCACTGCGGATCCGGGGTCACCCGCGAAGAGCCAACACCCCGGCGAGGCCGTCGATCCTGCCGGGGCTGCCAGGCAACAGGCAGCGGCCGCCGACCCCGCGCAGGCGCTGGTTGGCCTGGCGGCACTGCGGGACCATGCCTTCAGCCGCGGCAACCTGGAGCTGCTGGGCGAGGTCAACGCTGACGGTTCCCCCGCGGCGGCGGCAGACAGCCGGACGGCCGGCAGGCTTCGAAGCTCGGGTCTTGTCCTGGCCGGGTTTGCCACTTCGCTGTCCGGTGTGGCGACGGAAAACGGGGCCACGGATGCGCATGCCGTGGTTCGTGCCACGTCCGCTACCTCCGCCTATCAGGAGCAGGATGCCCAAGGCTCGGTCCTTGCAGCAGGCGACGCCAGCACCGGCCAGCCCCTTCGGCTGGTACTGGTCTCAGTGGACGGCGCATGGCGGATCAGCGAGATCCTGCCGGGATCCTGATGACTTGCTGAGGGAACGGGAGCCGGCTAGCCCCTGGCCCCCGCACCCTCCTTGCCGGCCACCCATTGCGCGGCCTGGTCCAGCGCCGGATGCTGCCACCGGAAACCGGCGTCCTGCAGGACTGCAGGCTCCATACGCATGCTGGATAGCAGCAGCTCTTCCGCGAGGTTGCGCATCACAAGCCGCAGCGCAAAGGAGGGGACCCGCAGCACGGCTGGCCGGTGCAGGGCAGCGGCAAGTGCCGCCACGATGGCGTTGACGTCGGCGTCCTCCGGCGCGCACAGGTTGACCGGCCCGCGGATCTGCGACTCGAGCAGGAAGAGGAAGGCTGCGGACACGTCCGGCAGTGTGACCCAGGGCCAGAACTGCCTGCCGTTGCCGAAGGGCCCGCCAATGCCGAGGCGCAGCAATGGGAGCATGCGGCCCAAGGCACCGCCGGTCCGGCTAAAGACCACGCCGGTCCGTGGAATGACCACGCGGACCCCTGCCGGGGCGGTGGCCGCCGCGGCTTCCCACTCAGCGCAGATCCGTGCCAGGGTGCCCTCTCCCGGTGGCGCGGACTCCCGAAGAACCGTGTTTCCGGCATCGCCGTAGTAATTGGAACCGGACTGGCTGATGAACGTGGCCGGCGGAACATCCAGTTGCCGCATCGCCTGCGTGAGCGTCTGGGTTGCCCCAACCCGGGAACTGAACAGCTCGTCCACCCGCTTGCGCGTCCAGGGTCTGTCTCCGATACCGGCCCCGGCAAGGTTCACCACCGCGTCTGCCCCGGCCAGCGCTGAAGGGTTGAGCTGGCCGGCGGCGGGGTCCCAGCGGATTTCGGCGGCTGAGGCGGGTTCCCGCCTGACGAGGGTGACGACGTCATGGCCGGCGTCACGGAAGGTTGCGGACATGGAGGTGCCGAGCAGCCCTGAGGCTCCTGCGATGACGATGCGCATGCTCCATCTCACCACGGCGACGGGCTTTGGCACGTCCCGCAGGGGCGGCGGAGGGTTGACTATGATCGAACGATGACTTCTTCCAGCTACTTCCGTTTCCCGCATCTACACGGTGATCTGGTCACTTTCGTGGCCGAGGACGACGTGTGGATCGCGCCCTTGGGCGGTGGGCGTGCCTGGCGTGTCTCCGCGCTTCAGCTGCCCGCCCGCAACCCCCGTTTCACCCCGGACGGGAAGAAGCTGGTGTGGACGGTGGTGCAGGGAACGGCGCCGGAGGTAGTGTCCGCGGACGTCGACGGCGGAGGCTACCGGCAGCTGACCTATTTTGGGCACAGCACCACCAGGGTGAAGGGGTTCACCGCCGGCGGATCCGTGGTGGTCACCAGTGCTTTCCGCCAGGCCGAAAGCCGGCACACGTACGCCTACAGCCTTCCCTTGGAAGGTGGCTGGGCCGAGGAGCTGCCTTTCGGTCCGGTGGAGTCCGTGGCCTTCGGCCCGGAAGTGGGCGACGAACGTCCGGTGGTGGTGGGCAGCGTACTGTCCCGCGAACCGGCCTGGTGGAAGCGCTACCGGGGCGGCACGGCCGGAAAGCTGTGGATAGACACGGACGGAAACGGCGAGTTTGAGCGGCTTGTGCCGGAACTGAACGGCAACCTCGCCGATCCGATGTGGGTGGGCGGACGCATCGCGTTCCTGTCCGACCACGAGGGCTACGGCAACCTCTATTCCGTCCTTCCCAGCGGAAAAGACCTGCGCCGGCACACCGACCATGAGGACTTCTACGTCCGGCACGCAGCCACCGACGGACAGCGCGTGATCTTCGAGTCGGCCGGTGAGCTGTGGGTCCTGCCCGATCTTGGCTCGGACGCCGTGCGCCTGGACATCACCCTGGGCTCCGCTTCGCAGTCCAGGCGCCCTGCCCTTCTTAAGACGGCCAAGCACCTGGGCGCCGTGGTGCCGGACACCACCGGCGCGGCAAGCGCCGTGGAGGCCCACGGCACCATCCACTGGCTGCGGCACAAGGATGGCCCGTCACGCATTATCGAAGCCACGCCCGGCGTCCGGGGCCGCCTGCCCAGGCCCCTCGGTGATGGACGGATTGCCTACATCGCTGACCACGACGGCGTGGAGGCACTGCACATCAAGGCCATTGTGGCGGCGGTGCCCCACACTTCCGGGTCCGTATCCGCGCCCGCCCCGGCCGCCGTCGAACCCCAGACCGGCGTCGACGCGGCGGAGGCGGCTCCCGGTGCGGAGGAAGCCACGCCGTTGCCCCGGCCCGTGCCCGCGGCAGGAGCTGCTGTCCTTGCTGAAGGCAGCACCTTCGCCCCTGCCCCCGGCGGCCGGGAGGCCGGCGGCGGGCAGTCCGACGACAGCCGGCAGGCAGATGCACTGCAGGCCGACGCGCAGCAGGCAGACGTCGCCCCGGAGGGCGGCGGGGCAGGGGCAGAGGCGCAGGCAACGGCCGCCGGTACCGACGCTGCACGTTTCGCGATACCCCTACCGTCCCGCGCCGGCTCGCTGGAGGCCAGCCCCGATGGCCGCTGGATAGCACTGGGCACCTCCTTTGGCGAGGTGTACGTGGTGGACACCCGGACCGGCGCTATGTCGCTGATGGCCAGCATCGGGGAGGGGACAATAGCGGACCTGGCATGGTCCGCGGACTCGCGGTGGCTGGCCTGGTCAGAGCCCGTCACGTCCTTTGGTGCCCGCAGCCGGCTCCGGCTGGCAGATCCTGAGCATCCCGACGCCGGCCCGGTGGACGTCACTGACGGCCGCTTCGGCGACAAATCGCCCGTCTTCACCCCTGACGGCAAGTACCTTGCGTTCCTGTCCAACCGGAGTTTCGACCCGGTCTACGACGGCCACTCCTTCGACCTGTCATTCCCCAGCCCCATCAAGCCCTACCTGGTGGCACTCGCGGCCGGGACGCCGTCGCCATTCGGGCCGGCCGTCGCCCCGGATGGTGAGACAGTACCTGTCGAAACGCCGAAGGGGACGTCAGCTGAGCCCTCCGGCGTGCCGGAGGTCCTGGTGGACGCGGAAGGGCTGGCCCACCGGGTAATCGGCGTGCCCGTGCCGCAGGGCAACTACACCTCCCTCGCGGCCCCCGACGGAGCGCTGCTGTGGCTGGACTGGGCGCTCTCAGGCGTCACCGGCGACGGCAAAGCCAGCCAGGAAGACAAGGATGCCCGCCCCAGCCTGGTGCGGTTCGACCTGGACCGGAAGAAGCAGTCCACGCTGGTGGAATCGCTGGACAGCTTCCGGATGTCCGGGGACCGGACCAAGGTGGTGCTGGTCTCCGACAAGCAGGTGCAGGTTGTTCCTTCCGACGCCAAGGCCGATGAGGAGTCCGGAAAACTGGTCAAGGTGGACCTCGGCCGCATCCGCGTCATGATGGATCCGCTCAGCGTGTGGGGCCAGGCCTTCGATGAAGCCTGGCGGCTGCAGCGCGACTTCTTCTGGGCGGAAGACATGGCGGGCCAGGACTGGGAAGGCGTCCACCGCCGTTACCGGCCGCTGGTGGACCGGCTGGGCTCGCACGACGACCTGGTGGACCTGCTGTGGGAGCTGCACGGCGAACTGGGTACCTCCCACGCGTACGTCCGGTCGGCCCCGGTCACCGAAAACGGCAGCCAGGGGCAGGGCCGGCTTGGTGTCGACCTCGCGCACACGCCGGCGGGCTGGGAAATCACCCGCATCCTCGCCGGTGAATCCTCCGATCCATTGGCCACCTCGCCCTTGGCCAGGCCGGGCGTGGACGCAAAGGCCGGCGACATCCTGCTCGCCATCGACGGCGTTCCGCTGACCGCGGCCGTCACGCCTGCCATGCAACTGGTGGGTGCGGCCGGCCGTGCAGTGGAGCTGACCCTCCTCAACGGTGCGGGGCACGGCGGTGCCGCCGGCACCCAGCGGCGCGTCGCCGTCGTTCCCGTCAAGGACGAAGAACGCCTGCGGTACCAGGAATGGGTGGCATCCAACCGCCGGACGGTCCGGGAAGCATCGGACGGCACCTTTGGCTACCTGCACGTTCCCGACATGATGGCCAACGGGTGGGCGCAGCTGCACCGTGACCTGGACACGGAAACCGCGCTGGACGGCCTCATCGTGGACGTCCGGCGGAACCGGGGCGGCCACACGTCCCAGCTCGTAGCTGAACTGATCGGCCGCAAGGTCACCGGCTGGAGCATGCCCCGGGGCGAAAAGCCGCGCACCTACCCACACCACGCACCGCGCGGTCCGGTGATCGTCCTGGCGGATGAATTTGCAGGGTCCGACGGCGACATCATCACCCAGGTGTCCAAGCTGCGGGGAATCGGTCCGGTCATCGGAACCCGCACCTGGGGCGGCGTGGTGGGAATCGACAACAGGTTTGCCCTGGCCGACGGCACGGGTGTCACCCAGCCCCGTTATGCCACCTGGTTCGGCGACGGCGTGGGCTGGAGCGTCGAGAACCATGGAGTGGACCCGGATATTGAGGTGGTCTTCCCGCCGCACGCATATGCGGCCGGCCGCGACCCGCAACTGGAGTACGGCATCGGCGCGCTGAAGGAAATGATCCAGGAACTGCCCACGGATCGGCCGCCGGCACGGGAAGGCTACCGCCGGCTCCGTCCCGCCCCGCTGCCTGCCCGGCGGCAAGGGAGCTAGGTGTACTCAGCCAGTAGGTTGGTTGCACCTGCTGATGGGTGGTTTGCCTCCGAGGCTGCCGTGTGGCCGGTGGTTGTTGTAAAAGTCTAGCCATGGCTGCAGCGCCTCGGTGCGCGCCTGATTCGATGTGAAGGGTCGCCGGTAGGCCCAGCCTTCCTGGAGGGTGCGATTGAAGCGTTCTGCTTTGCCATTCTGCCAAGGATGGCGGGGTTTGATCAGGATATGTTTCGCGCCCAGTGCGGCCAGTGCGTCCTGAAAATCCCGGGAGAGCCGGTAGGCGAAGGCGTTGTCGGTCATGACGCGTTTGACCGGTGCACCGTTCGCTGCCATGGCCGCTGCCGCCCGGGTGAGAAACCCTGCGCAGGTCGGGCCTTTCTCGTCCGGCAGGACCTCGGCGTAAGCGAAGCGCGTGTAGTCATCGACGGCGACGTGGACGTAGTCAAAGCCCAGGTTCCTGCCCGAGGAGCGGTGGTTGGCCGGGCTCTGTGCAGGGTCCGCCCGCCATCCTCCGCCGTCAGGGATCCTGCCTAGTTTCTTGACATCAACATGGATCAAGTCCCCTGGTGCGTCGCGTTCATAGCGACGGTCGGTGGCGCGGGAAGCCCGGATCCGTGCCCCGCTCACGGGGTCCAGGTCCCACAACCTGGGCATCCCGGCGCGGGCCAGAATTCGGGAGACCGTCCGGGGACTGGTGCCACAGCGCAAGGCCAGCTCCGTCGGACCCTCGCGGTGCTCCACCCGCTGGGTCAGGACATCGGCAACGACTTCCACCGGCGTGGCATGCGGGCATGACTTCGGTCTGGAGCTGCGGTCCTGAAGGCCGTCCAAGCCGTGGACCCGGAACCGGCTGATCCAGCGGTGGGCACAGGTCCGGGAGACGCCCATTTCCTTGGCTACATGGGCAACCGGACGGCCACTCATGACACGTTCGACGAGGATCCGTCTACCGGTCGGGGTCAGACGGGCATTACGGTGGATCATGAAGACCTCTTAGTCGTTGGCTGTGTGTGGTAACCACCAACCTAAGAGGTCTTCACCTATTCACGCCTGTAACCAACGTCCTGACTCAGTACAGCTAGGAGCCCGGGGCTTCAGACACTCAAACGAAAGGCCCTGCCTGCCGGAACATTCCGGACAGGCAGGGCCTTTCTTGTCTGGCCTGCGTCAGATCAGGACTCCAGGGTGGCGTCCAGGGTGATGTCGATGCTGGCAAGGGCACCGGAAACCGGGCAACCCACCTTTGCTTCGGCGGCGATCTTCTGGAATTCATCCTCGGAGATGCCGGGAACCCGCGCTGACATGGTCAGGTGGCTGCCCGTGATGCCCGTGCCGGGAACGAAGGTCACATCGGCCTTCGTGCGGACTTCTTCCGGAGTGTGGCCGGCCTTCGCAAGTTCATTGCTGAAAGCCATGGAGAAGCAGGCGGCGTGGGCCGCCGCGATGAGCTCCTCCGGGCTGGTTTTGCCGTTGGCCGCTTCAGTGCGGGCCTTCCAGGTGACATCGAAGGTGCCAAGGCCTGACGTGGCCAGGCTGGTGGTTCCGGAGCCCTCCGTCAGGTTGCCGTTCCATACTGCGTTTGCTGAACGTGTTGCTGCCATGTTCACTCCTCAAGTTGATTCATACCGGGGCAGGCAGGCGCCTGGACCCCGCCGCTTCCCATCCTAGGGACTTCACCGGGAGGGTGCACCCGGTGTCCGCTGCTGGTGGATTATGACTCCGGGACCAGGAACGGCGCCTGTAAAAGGGTCAGTTCCAGATGGTGGCGATGGCGATGTTGAGCAGCGCGAGTCCACCCACAGCGTGCGCCAGGCCCGGGCTGACCGCTTCGCCCTTCTTGTACTTCCGGCGTCCGATGAAGGCCAGGACACCGACGGCGAGGGCGATAACGAACTTGATGCCCAGCTTGGCGTAGTTCGCGTCCATGTCCAGGGCCGGGATGAGTCCCATCAGGGCGACGCCGGTGAGAAGCTGCAGCATGGCGCCGTCGAACTGGCGGGGGTGGACGGTGGGCTTCTTCATCTGGCCGATCCAGATGCCCACGATCATGGCTGCGCCGACGATATGCAGGAAAACCACAATGTTATAGACGATGTTCATGGGACCAGTGTAACCAGTTGTTCTACAGCCGGTAGTAGGAGCGCCTGCCTCGCGGCGCGGTGGCGCCTGGACGCTTAAACAACGACGGCGGCACGGGCCGTGCGGTGGTTTCCCACCGCTGCCCGCACCGCCGCCGTTCGTCGTTGCTTGTTACAGCCCCAGATCCGCTTCGAAGGCGCCTTCTTCAAGGCGTGCCTTCAGGGTCTGGAGGAAACGGCCCGCGTCCGCGCCGTCCACCAGGCGGTGGTCGTACGTCAGCGAGAGGTACATCATGGATCGGATGGCGATCGAATCGTCACCGTTTTCGTCAGCAACCACAACGGCGCGCTTGACGATGGCGCCGGTGCCGAGGATACCCACCTGCGGCTGGTTGATGATCGGGGTGTCGAACAGGGCGCCCACCGAGCCGATATTGGTGATGCTGAACGTGCCGCCCGACAGCTCGTCCGGCCCGATCTTGCCGTCGCGGGTACGGGAGGCGACGTCAGCGATCTTGCCGGCCAGGCCGGCGAGGTTCAGGTTGCCGGCGTCGGAGATGACCGGAACCAGCAGGCCCTTGTCAGTGTCGACGGCGATCGCCAGGTGCTCGGCGTTGTGGTACGTGATTTCCTGCTTGTCCTCGTCGTACGCAGCGTTGAGCTTGGGGTGCTGCTTGAGGGCCTCGGCAACAGCCTTGGCGATGAACGGCAGGAAGGTGAGCTTCACGCCGTTCTGGGCCTGGAACGAGTTCTTGGCGCGGGCGCGGAGCTTGGCAACCTTGGTCATGTCCACTTCGTGGACCTGGGTCAGCTGGGTGGAGATCTCCAGCGATTCGCGCATGCGGCGGGCGATGACCTGGCGGATGCGCGGGGCCTTCTGGCTGGTGCCGCGCAGCGAGGAGA
The DNA here is from genome assembly GCF_003367205.1 of Arthrobacter sp. RT-1. Classification (NCBI taxonomy): domain Bacteria; kingdom Bacillati; phylum Actinomycetota; class Actinomycetes; order Micrococcales; family Micrococcaceae; genus Arthrobacter; species Arthrobacter sp. RT-1. The sequence goes on along the minus strand of NZ_QRGQ01000007.1, from coordinate 208,459 downwards.
CAGCGGCGTTGGACGCTGCAGGAGCGGACGCGGCAGGTGCTGCAGCCGGTGCCGCCGCGGGGGCAGCCTTGGCTTCGGCAGCGGCCATGACGTCCTGCTTGCGGATGCGGCCGCCGACGCCGGTGCCGGAGAGGGACGCAATGTCCACGCCGTGCTGGTTGGCCAGCTTGCGGACCAGGGGAGTCACGTAGCCGGACTCGGATCCACCGTTTGCCGGTGCGGCCTCGGCTGCTGCCGGTGCTGCTGCCGGTGCGGGCGCTGCCTGCGGTGCGGCTGCGGGTGCTTCGGCCTTCGGCGCCTCGGCCTTGGGAGCTTCCTGTGCAGGTGCCTCCGGGGCGGGGGCGGCCTTGGGTGCCTCGGCGGGTGCAGCGGCGGCGCCGGATCCGATAACGGCCAGGACGGAGCCAACCTCGGCGGTCTCGTCCTCGCTGACGCGGATTTCCTGGAGCGTACCGGCTACCGGCGACGGGATTTCGGTGTCCACCTTGTCGGTGGAAACTTCCAGCAGGGGCTCGTCAACCTCAACGGTGTCTCCCACGGCCTTGAGCCAGCGGGTGACGGTGCCTTCGGTGACGCTCTCGCCCAGGGCGGGGAGGGTGACCTCGTGGCCTTCGCCGCCGCCGGCCGCAGGGGCCTCCTGGGCGGGCGCTGCGGGGGCGGGAGCCTCTTCAGCCGGTGCTGCGGGGGCCTGCGGTGCCGCGGCTTCTTCAGCAGGGGCGGCGGCGGGAGCTTCTGCGGCCGGGGCGGCAGAGCCGTTGCCCGATCCGTCGCCGATGCGGACCAGGGGTGCGCCCACCTCGGCCGTCTCGTCTTCAGCGACCAGGATTTCCTCAATCACGCCAGCTACAGGAGAGGGGATTTCAGTGTCTACTTTGTCGGTGGAGACTTCGAGCAGCGGCTCGTCCACCTCTACCCGGTCACCTACCTGCTTGAGCCAGCGGGTGACGGTTCCTTCGGTGACGCTCTCACCGAGGGCGGGCAAGTTAACGGATTCAGACATAACGTCCCCGTTCTCCTTATTGATCTTTAGTGCGATTGAATGCTGCCTGTTGTGAGCCTGTGCACCCGGTTTTTGGTGCCGGGTGCACAGGCTCGATAGTGCTGGGGAAAACTAGCCGTGAAGCGGCTTGCCTGCGAGTGCCAGGTGGGCTTCGCCCAGGGACTCGTTCTGGGTGGGGTGGGCGTGCAGCAGCTGGGCCACATCCTCCGGGTAGGCTTCCCAGTTCACGATCAGCTGGGCTTCGCCCACCTGCTCGCCCATGCGGGCACCGATCATGTGGACGCCCACGACGGGGCCGTCCTTCTGGCGGACCAGCTTCACCAGGCCGGACGTGCCCAGGATGGAGCTCTTGCCGTTGCCGGCGAGGTTGTATTCCTGGGTCTGCACCTGGTCTTCGCCGAACTTCTCCTTGGCGGCCTTTTCGGTGTAGCCCACGGTGGCGATCTCGGGCTCGGAGTAGGTGACCTTGGGGATGTTGATGTCCTCGACGATCACGGGCTTCAGGCCGGCGATTTCCTCGGCCACGAAGATGCCCTGCTGGTAGCCGCGGTGTGCAAGCTGGACGCCGGGGACGATGTCGCCCACTGCGTAGATGTTGCCAACACCGGTGTGCAGGCGCTCGTTGGTGATGACGAAGCCGCGGTCGATGGTGATGCCGGCTTCCTCGTAGCCCAGGTTGGCGGTGACGGGGCCACGGCCCACGGCGACCAGGAGGAGGTCCGCCTCGAACGTCTTGCCGTCCACCAGGGTGACCTTGACGCCGTCGTTGTTCTGCTCAACGCCCTGGAAGAAGACGCCGGTGGAGAACTTGATGCCGCGCTTCTTGAAGGCGCGCTCGAAGTTCTTGACGATGGTGGTGTCCTCGTTGGGAACCAGTGAGGGCAGGCCCTCCACGATGGTGACGTCCACGCCGAAGGACTTCCAGACCGATGCGAACTCGACGCCGATGACGCCGCCGCCCAGGATGATGGCGCTCTTGGGGATGTAGTCCATGGTCAGGGCCTGGTCAGAGGTGATGACCTTGCCGCCGATTTCCAGGCCCGGAAGGGTGCGGGAGTAGGAACCCGTGGCCAGGATGATGTTCTTGCCCTTGTAGGCGGTGCCGTTTACCACGACGGTGTCGGTGCCCTGGAGCTTGCCTTCACCCTCGATGACGGTGATGCCCTTGGACTTGATGAGTCCCTGCAGGCCCTTGTACTTGCCGGCGATGATGCCGTCCTTGTACGCGTTGACGGCGTTGATGTCGATGCTGTCCAGGGTGACGTTCACGCCGTACTTGGCGGAGTCACGGGCGTGGTCGGCCAGCTCCGCAGAGTGCAGGAGGGCCTTGGTGGGGATGCAGCCGTTGTGGAGGCAGGTGCCGCCCAGCTTTGCCTTCTCCACGAGGCCGACGGTGAGGCCAAGCTGTACGGCCCGCAGTGCGGCGGCGTATCCGCCGCTGCCGCCACCGAGTACCAGGATGTCGAATTCTTGCGCAGTTGCCTGATCGGCCACTTAAACGCTCCCTCGCGTGAACGATGACGCGATCCTGCGCATCATCTGGTCTTGGAACTTGCACTGCCGTGATTATGTCAGCAGGGCAACTCTCTTGCATTTGTGACTACCGTGGTTCACCTTAGCGAACCACTTATCCATGCTCCACCTTGGCACAGTGTTTGTGGAGCGCTTGTGTCGAGTGTCACGCGGCTTTGTGGCGGAGGGATCAGCCCCGTGCCACAAAGCCGCGTGGCACGCCGGCCGGGCCCCCGTCAGGCGGCAGCGGCCAGGATGTCCTCCACGTAGGCCACCAGGGTGCGGACGGTGCAGCCGGTTCCCTGCTTGTGGGTGTAGCCGTAGGGGCTTCCGTTGTTAAAGGACGGCCCGGCGATGTCGATGTGCGCCCAGGGGATCTGGCCGCCGTCCTTGTCCTTGCCGACGAACTCCCGGAGGAAGACGGCGGCGGTCATCATGCCGCCGTGGCGTTCGCCGATGTTGGCCAGGTCCGCCACCTGGGAGTCCAGGCTGGGGCGCAGTTCCTCGGGGAGCGGCATCGGCCAGACGAGTTCACCTGCGCGGTCGGCCGCGGCCTTGAGGGCGGCCGTCACGGTGTCGGATCCCATGACGCCTGCGGTCCGGTTGCCCAGGGCGATCAGCTGCGCGCCGGTGAGCGTGGCGACGTCGATGATGGCGTCCGGGTACTCGCGGCTTGCCGCGACGATGCCGTCGGCCATCACCAGGCGGCCTTCGGCGTCTGTGTTCAGGACCTCAACGGTCTTGCCGCCAAACATGGTGAGGACATCGGCGGGCCGCGAGGCGGCGCCCGACGGCATGTTTTCGGCGATGCAGAGCCAGGCGGTCGCCTTGACCGGCAGGCCGAGGCCGGCCAGTGCAAGGACAGTGTTAAGCACGACGGCGGCGCCCGCCATGTCGCTCTTCATGTCGCCCATGCCGAGGGCCGGCTTGATCGAGATTCCGCCGGTATCGAACGTGATTCCCTTGCCGACCAGGGCGATTTTGGACGTCGCCCTGGCGGGGGAGTACTCAACCTTGACCAGGCGGGGCTGCCGGGCGGAGCCCTTGCCCACGCCCATGATGCCGCCGAAGCCCTCCTTCTCCAGCCGCTTCTCGTCCCAGACCGTCACCTTGACGGACAGGCCCTTCGCCAGTTCCTTCGCCGCCTCGGCAAACGTTTCGGGGTAGAGGTGGCTGGGCGGCTGGTTGACCAGTGTCCGGGTGGCGTTGACGGCCTTGCCAATCAGGCCGGCCCGCTTCAGGGCTGCGGCGAGCTGCTGCTGGTCGGCCACGTCGGTGAAGATCACGGCGTTGCGGACCGGGTCCTTCAGCCCATCCCTGGACGACCGGAACTCGGTGAACGAATAAGCGCCCAGGGCGGCGCCTTCGGCGACCGCGGCAACATCGGCGACGGACGCCGTCGGGAATGCCAGGGCGACGGTGGGGAGGCCGGCCAGCTGGCGGACGGCGGAACCTGCTGCCCGGCGGAGCGCCTCAGCAGCCAGCGGAGCGCCGGCGGCCACCTTGCCCACGCCGGCAAGGACCAGGATGCCCGCGCCGGTTTCGGGAAGGCCGGGCAGGCGCACCAGCTGGTCTGCTGCGCCGGTCACGCCCAGTGCTTTAAGGGAGTCGGTGAGGGCTTCGGCGGACTTGGCCGTCAGCGGGTTGTCCAGCAGGACCGGCCCGTCGGTTCCCTGCCCTACGCCGATCACCACTGCGTCGCTGGGGCTCTTCTTAAGGTCGCGGGAGAGGGTACTAAGGTTGATTTCAGTATTCTTGACCACAGGGATGAGTCCTCAATTCTCGAAAGATGGTACGGGCAGGGATGCATGTTAGGCGCTCTGCCATTGATGCCCGGATGCAGCCGTTCGGGACGCCATCCGAAGATATGCAGGCCCGTCCGGCAGGCCAGTTCCGATCGTAGTCCTTTGGCGCCCCGGCGGCAGAATCTTCTGAGATGTGCGCCACACCGGACGGCGGAATGCCGGGCTGCCTGCCTGCGTTGTAATTGATGTCCACCCGCACCTATGAAAGGAACATGCCGTGCTTGAACGGATCTCCGGCTCCCTGCTGGACCCTGATGCGCTCTATGCGAGCAACATTGAGCTGTTCCACAGCCCCGATCTCCGCGGGCTGAATCTGGTGATGGGCTTCACCGGATTCGCCGACGCCGGGCAGGTGGTGAAGCAGATCAATGCCGAGCTGCTGGACACCCTCGACGCCCAGCCCGTGGCCGTGTTCGACGCCGACCAGCTGATCGATTACCGGTCACGGCGGCCGCACCTCACCTTTGTCGAGGACCATCTGCAGGATTACCAGGAGCCCCGGCTGGCGCTGTACCGGCTGGTTGACGGCCTGGGCAACCCCTTCCTGCTGCTGGCAGGCTTCGAGCCGGACCTCCAGTGGGAGCGGTTCGCCCGTGCCGTGGTGGGCATCGTGGAGAAGCTCGACGTTAACCTGGTCACCTGGATCCATTCCATTCCCATGCCGGTGCCGCACACCCGGCCCGTGGGCGTCACGGTGCACGGCAACAGGCCGGAACTGATCGAAGGAATCTCGGTCTGGAAGCCAACGGTGGAGGTCCCCGCCGCGGTAGGCCACATCCTGGAACTCCGGCTGGTGGAGGCCGGACGGAACGTTGCCGGCTACGTCATCCACGTCCCGCACTACCTTGCGGAAGCGGAATACCCAACTGCCGCCGTTGCCGGCCTGGAGTACCTGGGCGCTGCAACCTCGCTCATGCTGCCCACGGACCGGCTCCGGGAAGCGGGGCGTGAGGTCAGCCGCCAGATCGCCGAGCAGATCGACGCTTCCGAGGATGTCCAGCAGGTGGTGTCCCGGCTGGAGACCCGCTACGACGAAAAGGCCGACGGCATCGTCAGGCGTTCGCTCCTTGCCGACGAGAATGACGAGCTCCCTGACGGCGATGTCCTGGGTGCCGCCGTGGAGGCCTACCTGGCGCGGGAGAACCCCACGCAGTAAGCCTGTGCCGGAGGCGGCGCGCAACTGCAGGGGCCCCCGACGGGCATGAGGGCATAATGAAGACGTGACTGCACCCCGCGCCTGGCTGATCTGGACCATCGGAATCTTCGGGTACCTGGTGGCCGTGTCGCAGCGCACGTCGTTTGGCGTGGTGGGTCTCGAGGCCACGGAGCGGTTCAACGCCAGCGCGTCGGCCATCTCGTTCTTTACGGTCCTGCAGCTCCTGGTCTACGCCGGGCTCCAGATTCCCGTGGGGCTCCTGGTGGACCGGTTCGGCTCACGTGCCATGATCGCCGGCGGCGCCATCCTGATGGGGCTGGGCCAGCTTCAGCTCGCGTTCGCGGACAGCATTCCCGGCGGCATCCTGGGCCGGGTCCTGGTGGGTGCGGGGGACGCCATGACGTTCATCTCGGTGATCCGCCTGATTCCATTGTGGTTCGCGCCTGCCCGGGTGCCCCTGGTCACCCAGCTGACAGGCATGACCGGCCAGCTGGGCCAACTGGTGAGCGTCATCCCCTTTGCGTTCGTCCTCCATGCCGCCGGCTGGACTCCGGCGTTCCTGATGCTGGCGGGGATGTCGGCAGTGGCCGCCGTGCTGGTGGTGCTCCTCCTGAAGGACGTCCCGCCGGGCACCGAGCGTCCGCAGTCCCACCAGGGACTGAAAGCCACCGGAGTCTCCCTGGCCCGGGCCTGGCGCCAGCCGGGTACGCGGCTGGGCATGTGGAGCCACTTCACCATCCAGTTCAGCGGCACCGTTTTTGCCATGACCTGGGGCTATCCTTTCCTGATCTCCGGCCAGGGCCTGGACGCCGGGACGGTAGCGGCGCTGATGGGGCTGTATGTGGCGGCCGGCATGGCCGTGGGGCCCTTTATCGGGCGCTTTGTCTCGCGGCATCCGCTGCGTCGCTCCACCATGGTGCTGCTGATCGCCGGCGTCACGGCCGCGGCCTGGGCTGCCGTCCTGCTGACTCCCGGGCGGGCACCGCTGTGGCTGCTGGCGGGACTGGTGGTAGCGCTTGCCATCGGCGGGCCGGGTTCCATGATCGGCTTTGATTTCGCCCGGACTTTCAACCCGGCGCACCGCATCGGTACGGCCACCGGCATTGTGAACGTGGGCGGATTCATCGCTGCCCTCATTGCGATCTTCCTCATCGGGCTGGTGCTGGACGTGCTGTACGCCAGCGGATTCTCCAACGGGAACCTCTACGGGCTGGACCCGTTCCGCATCGCCCTGAGCGTCCAGTTCCTGCTGCTCGGTTCCGGTGCCGCAGCCCTGGTGGTGTGCCGGCGGAAGGTACGGCGCCAGATGGCCGCGCAGGGGGTTGTGGTGCCGCCCCTCCGCGCCGCACTTGCCCGGCAGCGCCGCGAAAACCTCGCCCGGCGGCGGCAGACGTCGCCGACGGACCGCGAAAGCGACTAGTCCTCCACCCCGGCCGGATCTTCACATAGCCAAAATTTGTGCGGACCGGTACGGCCGGGAGGGCGAATGCTGGAGCCATGACAGCTCCAGAGCAACTCAAAATTTCACGGCCGGAAGACATCCTCGGGTTCATTCCCCACTCGCTGGGCTACTGGCCGGACGCCAGCCTTGTTGCCATGACTCTGCACGGCAAGAGGCTTGGGGCCACGCTGCGGCTGGACCTGCCGGGTCCGGAGGTCCTGGCCTCACCTGCCAAGTACCTGCGGGCCGTCCGGCGCTACCTTGAGGCGGACAAAGACGCCGACGGCACGTTGCTGGCGGTCTTCACCAGCAACGGCGGCGCGTTGTCACCGTCCCGGTACGACAGTTTGCTCGCTGGCCTGGACTCCGTTCTCGAACGGGCCGGAATGCCCGTCCGGGAAGCGTGGTACGTCGGGAATGACTACTGGCGGGAGGCCTGGTGCATGGATGTTTCGTGCTGCCCGCTGCCGGGCCGGCCGGTGCAGGACATCCGGGACAGCGCGCTGAATGCCGAGATGGTCTACCGGGGCAGCAGCATCGGCCCGGCGCCGGAGCGGCGACCGTCCGCCGTCCGCCCTGTTCCCAGCCTGCACCAGGCCGCCGTCCTGGAGGCGCAGGCAGCGTGGGCCCCGGAGCTGGATCTCCGCCGCAGAAGCAGGGCACAGTTCCGTGCCGTCCTTGACGTCTGGGATGCCCTGCTGGCCCCGCGCGATGGGGTGCCGTGGCTCCCCGAGGCGGAGCGCGACGGGTTTTTGCGTGCGTCCCTGATGTTTCCGGCGTGGCGGGACGCCATCCTGGTCATGACCGTTGCGGGGAAAGCTGCTGCCGAGGCCGGTGCAGACCAGTTCGGCATCCTCGATGACGCAGCCCAGCCGGACCCGGTGTCCCCTCCCGTACAGTGGCCGGACCCGGATCCCGGGTCAACCCGCGGCATTCCGGCGGAGCGGAGTGCCTCCGGCTGCACCAGCGCCGGATATGCCGACGTGCTGATGGGCGTCGTACCCGCGGTGCCGGACTGGGCCCGCCTTGAGGCACTGGACCGGATCCTCGAACAGCTCGTTGTGCTGGGCGGGCCGGCCGCGGCGGCGTCACTGACAATCCGCGGCTGGATCGCGTGGTGCCGTGGGCGGGGATCCTACGCTGCCGCGTACTTGGCGGAAGCGCTGGAAACCGAACCGGGTTACCGGCTCGCCGAACTGCTGCTGGAGTTGGTGGGGCGCGGAGCAATCTGCGGCTGGGCAGCACGGAAGGACGCTGCCTGGCAGAAATTCGGCCCGGATGATGCTTCCGCCGGGACGGACCCCGGCGGTGGGAGGTAGGCCTCTGTTGCACCCGGCTGCGGGCAGGGCGTGTCCTTAACCATGCCTGAAGGGCGGGAGGTCCGATTCGGCGAAAACATGAGACAATGGATGCCGAGACCCGGTTGGGTCCGTGTATCGAGTGCTTGTGGTTGAGCCCTTCGGGGAACAATACGGCCGCTCCGGCAGTTGTCCTAAGAGACTCTGCCGGCCGTGGTGGCGCTTGGTTTCCACCACGGACTTGACAGGGTCATAGTGGTGTTGCCCGTATGGCGATTCCACAGACCACCGCTAGAAAGGTTTTCTGTGACCCCGTCTTCCACGAAGAAGGACCCCGCCGCCCAGGACGACTTGTCCGCAGACGAGAAGCAGGCTGCGACCAACGCCAAGCGGGCAGCTACGCGGGCAGCCAACAAGGCTTCCGCCGGTGACGGTGCGGCTGACGGCAAGCCCGGGCCGAAGAAGCGCGGCCCCAAGCCTGGTGCCAAGGCAGCTGCCGAGGCCGCCAACAAGGCCTCCGGTGACGTTGACGCCGACGAAGCAGACGTCGAGGAGGACCTCGACGACATCATCCTCGAAGGACCCGACGTGGTTGACGACGCCGAGGCTGATCCCGCCAAGGCTGTCGCCGGCAGCGGCAAGGGCTTCGTCTACTCCGACGCCGACGATGATGACGCCCCGGTGCAGCAGGTCATGTCCGCCGGCGCCACGGCCGACCCCGTCAAGGACTACCTGAAGCAGATCGGAAAGGTCGCACTGCTCAACGCCGAGCAGGAAGTGGACCTTGCGCTCCGGATCGAAGCCGGCCTGTTCGCCGAAGAGAAGATCGCCGCTGACGACGGCTCCATGGACCCGAAGTACAAGCGCGAGCTTGAATTCATCATCCATGACGGCAAGCGCGCCAAGAACCACCTGCTGGAGGCCAACCTCCGCCTGGTCGTCTCGCTGGCAAAGCGCTACACCGGCCGCGGCATGCTGTTCCTGGACCTCATCCAGGAAGGCAACCTGGGCCTGATCCGCGCTGTGGAGAAGTTCGACTACACCAAGGGCTTCAAGTTCTCCACCTACGCCACCTGGTGGATCCGCCAGGCGATCACCCGTGCCATGGCCGACCAGGCGCGCACCATCCGTATCCCGGTGCACATGGTTGAAGTCATCAACAAGCTGGCCCGTGTCCAGCGCCAGATGCTCCAGGACCTCGGCCGCGAACCCACGCCCGAAGAGCTGGCGCTGGAACTGGACATGACCCCCGAGAAGGTTGTTGAGGTCCAGAAGTACGGCCGCGAACCCATCTCGCTCCACACGCCGCTGGGCGAGGACGGCGACTCCGAGTTCGGCGACCTGATTGAGGACTCCGAGGCCGTGGTTCCGGCAGACGCCGTGAGCTTCACGCTGCTCCAGGAGCAGCTGCACTCGGTCCTGGACACCCTGTCCGAACGCGAAGCCGGCGTCGTGGCCATGCGCTTCGGCCTGACCGACGGCCAGCCGAAGACTTTAGACGAAATCGGCAAGGTCTACGGCGTCACGCGTGAGCGCATCCGCCAGATCGAATCGAAGACCATGTCCAAGCTCCGCCACCCCTCACGGTCGCAAGTGCTGCGGGACTACCTGGACTAAATCGGGTCCAAGCAACGCGGGGTCATTCGCGCCCTGTCATCCACGGATGACGGCGCGAATCACCCCGCGTTGCTGCGTTAAGGGGCCACCGGCTGGACAGGCAGGGGTTAAACGAAGGATGGGATCCCTCCGAGTGGAGGAATCCCATCCTTGTGTTGGTCCTGGTGCACCTAGTCGATTTCGACGGCAGCCTTTTCGTGAAGCTTGCCCGTCTCATCGTGCCAGTCGGAGCTCATCGGCTTGAGCGTCGCCTCGACTGCACGCGCATGGTGGCCGCAGAACAGCAGCTCACCGCCGGAGGACTCGAGTACAACCCGCACATATGCCTGAGCTCCGCAACGATCGCACCGGTCGAGTGCATTGAGTGTGCGGTCTGCCACTGCTGTTGTCATGTCGGCCTCCTTAGTAGATCAGTACATCTATATAACCAGTATTCGTAACAAAACCATCGCAAGGATGGGGCAAGTTCGCTGTGCGCGTATCCGCAAGGTTGGGTCAAGTTTTTCCCGGAGGGCCGCCGGAAAGCACGAGTGGCGGGGTCCACACTGGCCGCCAGGTGTGGCAGGCGGCTGTCCGCGCCGGGGCCGACTACCCTAGAGGGAGCGCTTTCGGCGCCTGTTTCATCCGTCCCTGAAGGAGTTCAACACCAGTGGCACCAAGTTCTGATTACACTGCCCGGCACCTGTCTGTGCTGGAGGGCCTTGAAGCCGTCCGCAAGCGCCCGGGCATGTACATCGGTTCCACCGATTCCCGAGGCCTCATGCACTGCCTCTGGGAAATCATCGACAACTCAGTGGACGAAGCACTGGCCGGGTTCGGCCACGACATCAAGATCATCCTCCACGCGGACAACTCCGTGGAAATCCACGACGACGGCCGCGGCATCCCGATCGACAAAGAACCGAAGACCGGGCTCACCGGCGTTGAGGTGGTCTTCACCAAGCTTCACGCGGGCGGCAAGTTCGGCGGTGGCTCCTATACCGCCTCCGGCGGCCTGCACGGCGTCGGCGCTTCCGTGGTCAACGCCCTGTCCGCCCGCCTTGACGTGGAGGTGGACCGCGGGGGGAAGACCTACAAGATGTCCTTCCGCCGCGGCGAGCCCGGGCGCTTCCAGGACACGGGCTCCCGGACCGATCCTGCTGCACCCTTCACCCCATTCGTGGACGACTCCGTCCTCGACGTCGTGGGAAAGGCCAAGCGCGGCGTCACCGGTACCCGCATCCGCTATTGGGCCGACCGCCAAATCTTCACCCCGGACGCGAAGTTCTCCTATGAAGAACTCGCAGCCCGCGCCCGGCAGACCTCCTTCCTGGTCCCCGGCCTCAAGCTCACCGTCCGGGACGAGCGGAGGATCGCCGGCACGCCCGGCGAGGCCGGCCCGCACGAAGAGGTGTTCCACCACGACGGCGGCATCTCGGAGTTCGTCGACTTCCTGGCCGCCGACCCCGCTGTCACCGACGTGTGGCGGCTGCACGGCTCAGGGAAGTTCAAGGAGACCGTGCCCGTGCTGGACGAGCGCGGCCACAGCCAGCTTGCCGAAGTGGAACGGGACTGCGAGGTGGACGTGGCACTGCGCTGGGGCATCGGCTATGAGAGCACGGTACGCAGTTTCGTCAACATCATCTCCACCCCCAAGGGCGGAACCCACCAGTCGGGTTTCGAGCAGGCCCTGGTGAAGACCTTCCGCAAAGCCGTGGAGACCAACGCCCGCAAGCTCAAGGCCGGCAACGACAAAATCGAAAAGGACGACATCTTCGCCGGCCTGACGGCGGTCCTGACCGTCCGTCTCGCGGAGCCGCAGTTCGAGGGCCAGACCAAGGAGATCCTGGGCACCTCCGCTGTGCGCGCCATCGTGGCCAGGGTGGTGGAGCGCGAAATCTCGGCAAAGCTCACCTCTTCCAACAAGAACGACAAGGCACAGTCCGCGCTGCTGCTTGAGAAGATCGTCAACGAGATGAAGTCACGCATCTCGGCCCGCGTGCACAAGGAAACGCAGCGGCGCAAGAACGCGCTGGAAACGTCGTCGATGCCCACCAAGCTGGCTGACTGCCGCACGGACGACGTCGACCGTTCCGAACTCTTCATCGTGGAAGGCGACTCGGCGCTGGGAACCGCCAAACTCGCCAGGTCCTCCGACTTCCAGGCGCTCCTGCCCATCCGCGGCAAGATTTTGAACGTCCAGAAAGCCTCGGTGGGGGACATGCTGTCCAACGCGGAGTGCGCTGCACTCATCCAGGTGGTGGGCGCCGGCTCGGGCCGCAGCTTCGACATCAGCGCCGCCCGCTACGGCAAAGTCATCCTGATGACCGACGCCGACGTGGACGGCGCGCACATCCGGACACTCCTGCTGACCCTCTTCTTCCGGTACATGCGGCCGATGATCGACGAAGGCCGGGTTTTTGCCGCGGTGCCTCCGCTGCACCGCGTGGAAGTGATCAACGCGGGCCAGAAGGCCAACGAGATGATCTACACCTACTCCGAGGCCGAGCTGCACGTGCTGCTGGCACGGCTGGCCAAGGAGGGCAAGCGGTACAAGGAGCCCATCCAGCGCTATAAGGGGCTGGGGGAGATGGACGCCGAACAGCTGGCCGAGACCACCATGGACCCGCGGCACCGCACGCTCCGCAAGGTGGGCATCGAGAACGCCAAGCAGGCGGAGGAGATTTTCGACCTGCTGATGGGCTCGGACGTGTCGCCGCGCAAGGACTTCATTATCGCCGGCGCCGCCAGCCTCGACCGGGAGCGCATCGACGCCTAAGGGCAGGACGTACGACGGCGGGAGGTTCAGCCCAGCAGGCCGGGAACCACCAGCAGGGCCGTGGGCAGCGCCAGCAAAAGGATGCAGCCGGCCAGGACCAGGTTGCGGACTGCGCCCGGGAGTTGCGGCTGCGGCGACAGCAGGCGGCTGACGCGGGAAGCCGTGGTGCGGGCCGAGTCGGAGCCGCCCATCCCGGCCTCAAGCCCGGACAGGGCGAGACCGGAAGTGGCCGGTTGCATCTCGGGGCTGCCGGCGGCCGGGGCTGACCCGCTGGCCACAATGGCGATCGCCTTGATGAGGGTGGCTTTGCTCTCGGTCTTGAGCGCGACGTCGTCCGCCAGCATTTCGATCAGCGAGTTGACGGATTCCTGGGCCAGCCGGGTGGTGGGAAGCCACGGCAGCGCCTGCCGCCACGCCGCGAAGGCCCACAGGAGCAGGTGGTGCCGCTGGCTGAGGTGGGCGTTCTCGTGGATCAGGACGGCGCGCAGTTCCGCCGGTTCAAGGGCCGCCATCAGGCCGTCCGATAAAACCGTCACCGAGCGGGCTCCGCCGGGCAGGCAGTAGGCGACGGGGGAGTCGTGGCTGATCACCAGGGTTGCGGCGTCCTGCCCCGACGGCGATGCCAGCAGGGCCAGCAGCTCGCGGTGGCGCCGCCGCTGGCGTTCAATCTTGTAATAGGTCAGCAGGAGGGTGAAGACAAGGTGCGCGGTGAGCAGCGCTGCTGCAGACAATGCGAAGATATGCCAGAAGCCCAGGGCTGTGGTGGGGGCGTTGAACAGCACCATGCCCGCCAGCGCGCGCAGGCCGGCGATCAGGTTGTCCCCGATGGGTTCCAGGCCGTACACCAGCATGGCGCCGATCATGGACAGCCCGCCGGCGAGGGCGATGGCCTGCCACAGGAGCATGGCGGTAAACGGCGAGCGCGCGGGCCACTGGGCGCGCGAGAGGAGGATGGGCACTGGCCACGCCAGTATTATCGCCAGGACCGCCAGCAGGTATGAGGCCCAGAACATGGTTTGCTAGAGGTGGCCAAGCAGTTTGCGCAGCGTTTCGGCTTCACCTTCGGAGACCGATCCAATGAAGCGCGCCAGGACGGCTTCACGGTCCGGCGCTGACCCCAGGACTTCATGCATGAGCTCAGCCGTGTGCTCCTCGCGGCTGGACACGGCCTGGTAGCGGTGCGGCCGCATGCCGCGTTCGCGCTCCACGAGCCCCTTCTTTTCCAGCCGGGACAGCACCGTGAGGACGGTGGTGACGGCGAGTTCCTTGCCTTCGTGGCCGGCTGCTCCGCCCTGTCCTGCTGACGTCTGCGCGAGCCGGTCCCGCAAGGTGTTCGCGGTGGCCGCTTCCTGGCCCGCCCAGAGCAGGTCCATCACTGCCCGTTCCAGTTCACCAAGACTAGCCATTGCACTTTTCCTTTGTTTCCCCGCACCGTGCGCCTGGCGGCGTCGGTGACTTCACGCGATTTCAACTACGGAATCAAATTTACCCCGAATCCGCCGTACTTTCTACGTTGGGTAGAACATGGGGCGCGCCGCACCCCCTGCCGGCGTACTGCAAAGGAAAGGTCGGTTTACACCGTCACGGCAGTTGTTCTACACTTTGTAGAAGTTGAAGTTCTACGAAACGTAGAAAACTGCGTTGGCTAACAGTAGGGACTGCCTTGGACGCCTTGGAAATCGCACGCTGGCAATTCGGTATCACCACCGTTTACCACTTCATGATGGTGCCGCTGACCATCGGCCTTGGCCTGGTGGTGGCCCTCATCCAGACAGCCTGGCACCGCACGGGCAAGCCCGAGTACCTCCGTATGACCAAGTTTTGGGGAAAGCTGTTCCTCATCAACTTCATCATGGGCGTGGCCACCGGCATCGTGCAGGAATTCCAGTTCGGCATGGCCTGGAGCGAGTACAGCCGCTTCGTCGGTGATGTCTTCGGCGCTCCGCTCGCCCTTGAAGCCCTCCTGGCGTTCTTCGTGGAGTCCACCTTCCTGGGCCTGTGGATCTTCGGCTGGAAGCAGCTCAAGCCCGGCATCCACCTCGCGTGCCTGTGGGTGGCGGTCATCGGCTCGGTCTTCTCTGCCTACTTCATCATCGTGGCCAACAGCTGGATGCAGCACCCCGTGGGCGTGGAGATGGTGGACGGCAGGCCGGTCATGACGGACGCCTGGGCGGTCTTCACGAACAACACCGCGCTGGTTGCCGTGCCGCACACCCTGTTCGGTGCGCTGGCCGTGGCAGGCGGCTTCCTGCTGGGCATCGCCTGGTACCACCTCTGGCGCAGGCGCCGCGACGGCGTGGACACCCTGGGCGCCGACGGCAAGGTGGTCCCGGGCGAGTCCGCAAGCATTCCCGGCCGTGACAAGGCAGACCACACCGTCTGGATCCGGTCCCTGCGGATCGGTGCCGTGGTGGCCATGATCTCCTTCGCCGGCACCGCCCTCACCGGCGACCTCCAGGGCAAGCTGATGTTCGAGCAGCAGCCCATGAAGATGGCAGCGGCGGAAGCAGCCTGCCATGACGGCACCGGCTTCTCCGTCCTCAGCATCGGCAACCTGGGTTCGCAGAACTGCGATGACATCGTGGCCCTGATTGAAGTCCCCGGCATCCTCTCCTACCTGGCCAAGGGCGACTTCACCACCGAGGTCAAGGGCGTCAACACCCTGCTGCCCGAGTACCAGGAAAAGTACGGGACCAACCTGCCGGACAACCCCATCTACGGCGAACGCGCCGGCCAGGAAATCGACTACCTGCCCGTTATGGAGGTCACCTACTGGGGCTTCCGCATGATGATCGGTTTCGGCGGGCTTGCCGCCCTTGCCGCCCTCGTGGCGCTGTGGCTCACCCGGAGCGGCACCGTTCCCCGGTCGCCGTGGCTCATGCGCCTGGCCGTCCTGGGCATCATGGCCCCGTTCGGTGCCAACGCCGCCGGCTGGATCTTCACCGAGATGGGCCGCCAGCCGTTCGTGGTGGCACCCAACCCGGACCCCAACGGCATCGACCAGGTGTTCATGTTCACCGCAGCCGCCGTCTCCCCGGGGGTCTCGGCCGGGGAACTGCTGGCATCGCTTGTCACCCTGACCGCGGTGTACGCCGTCCTGCTGGTGGTGGAGGTGAAGCTGCTGGTGAAGTACATCCGCGGCGGTGTGGTCTCGGCGATGCCCGAACTCGCCCACGTCCCCGCGGACGAAAACGAGGACGCCACCCCCGGGCCGGGAGGACAGGGCGGCGGAACGCCCGCCGACGACGTCCTCGCCTTCGCCTACTGATCCGCGCACCGGAAGAGCAAGAGGAAACGAAGAATGGAACTGCTGCCAACCATCTGGTTCATCGCCATTGCGGTGCTGTGGACCGGGTACCTCTTCCTTGAGGGCTTCGACCTGGGCGTCGGAATGCTGATGAAGACCTTTGCCCGCAACAACACCGAACGCCGCGTGCTGCTGAACACCATCGGTCCCGTCTGGGACGGCAACGAAGTGTGGCTCCTCACGGCCGGCGGCGCCACGTTCGCTGCCTTCCCGCTTTGGTACGCCTCGTTGTTCTCCGCGCTCTACCTGCCCCTGCTGGTGGTCCTGGTCGCCCTGATCTTCCGTGCCGTGGCCTTCGAGTACCGCGGCAAGGTGGACACCGACCGCTGGCGCGCCCGCTGGGACTGGGCCATCGCCCTGGGATCGTTCTTCGCAGCCTTTGGCATTGGCGCTGCCCTTGCCCTCACCACCACCGGCCTGCCCCTGAATGCCAACGGCGACCGCGAGGGCGGGCCCATGGCATGGTTCAGCGGCTACGCAGTGCTGGGCGGGCTCGCCGTCGTGGGTTTCTCGCTGGTCCACGCCCTGGCCTTCCTGGCACTGAAGACCGACGGCGACATCCGGCACCGTGCCCGCCAATGGTTCGTCCGGCTGCTTCCGGTCCTGCTGCTGCCCATCGCCGCCTGGGCGCTCAGCATCCAGTTCATGGAGGGCAAGCCATGGACGTGGGCCGCGGTGGTGCTCGCCGTTGCCGCGGCAGCGGTTGCCTGGGCACAGGCCCGCACCGGCGCCGAAGGCAAAGCGTTCCTGGCGCTGGGCGCCTTCCTGGTGCTCGGCACGGTGTCCATCTTCGGAGCGGTCTACCCCGTGGTGCTGCCGTCCACCCTGGACGGGGCCTTTGACCTCACCATTTCAAACGCTTCCTCCTCGGACTACACTCTGGGCCTTATGAGCATCGTCGCCGCGTTCGGCCTGCCCCTGGTGATCGCCTACCAGGCCTGGACCTACTGGGTGTTCCGCCGCAGGGTGAGCGCCGCTTCCATACCGGAAGCCCACAGCTTCCTGCCCGCAGTCGCCGCCAAGGCGTTCACCACAAAGGGCTGACGTGCGGCCAACGTTCCCCTCCGGTCCGGCAACCCGTTCCGCCCTGTACTGGCTCGGCCTGATGGCGGCGCTCAAGGCGCTGTCGCTGGTCCTCATCGGCCAGGCCGTGGCCTCCGTTTTGGCGGGGCTGGCCGGCGGGGAGCCGGACTTGACCGCAGACGTCCTGGCCGGACAGATCGTGCCGGGACTGGCCGGCGTCGTCCTCCGGTCGCTCGCCGTCTGGGGGCAGGCCGTCGTCGCCCGCCGGGCTGCCCTGGGCATCAAGGAGGAGCTGCGCTCGGGGCTCCTGGAACGCGCACTGCGGAACGGCGCCAGGGGAACCGGCCCGGCCGACGGCGGCCTGGCGGTGCTGGCCACCCGGGGCCTGGACGCCCTGGACAGCTACTACACCCAGTTCTTGCCCGCCCTGGTGAACTGCGCCACCATCCCGCTGCTGCTGGGCGCACGGATCCTTTTCGCCGACTGGGTCAGCGCCGTGGTGATCGTCCTGACCGTGCCGCTGGTGCCGCTGTTCATGGTGTTGATCGGCCGGTACACCGAGGACAAGGTGCGCGAGGCACAGTCCTCGCTGGCCCGGCTGTCCGCGCACATGCTGGAACTCGCGAAGGGCCTGCCGGTGCTGGTGGGGCTGGGCCGCGCCACCGCCCAGCGCAAGGCACTGGAAGAGATTTCCGAGGAATACCGCTCCCGCACCATGGGCACCCTCCGCACGGCGTTCATGTCCGCCCTGGCACTGGAGCTGATCGCCACTATTTCCGTCGCCGTGGTGGCAGTGTTCATCGGCGTGCGGCTGGTGCACGGCGACATGCCGCTCGAAGCCGGGCTCCTGGCGCTCATCCTCGCCCCGGACTGCTACCTTCCCCTGCGCGAGCTCGGCACCGCCCACCACGCCAGCGACGACGGCCGGGTGGCCCTTGCCGAGGTGACGGCGGTGACCGGCGCGCCCGAACCGCAGCCGCTCTTTGCCGTCCCCGCAGGCCGGCCCGGCGCCCCCATCACTGTCACCGGACTCACGGTCACCTACAGCGGAAGGTCCCGGGCCGCCGTCGGCCCCCTCAGCTTCGACGCGCCGCAAAGCAGGATCACAGCCCTTGACGGACCCAGCGGAGCGGGAAAGAGCACCGTCCTGGGCGTCCTGGCCGGCACCATCGGGGACGGTGGCGGAACCACCATCACCGGCTCCGTCAAGGGCCTCGACCGCGGCGCAGTTGCCTGGGTGCCGCAGCACCCGGTGATGGTGGCGGAAACGGTCCTCGACGAGGTGGTGCTCTACCTCTCGGCGAATGCCCGCAACTCCCGCGACCGTGCCCGCACGGAGGCCGCTGCCCGGTCCTGCCTTGTGAAGGCCGCCGCAGGGCACCTGGCCGGCAAACACCCGGCCGAGCTGAGCCCCGGCGAACTGCGGCGGGTGGCCCTCGCCCGGGGGCTCGCCAGGATCGAAGCCGGGGCAAACGTCCTCCTGCTTGATGAGCCCACCGCGCACCTGGACGATGTTTCGGCGATGCTGGTGGAAGACGCCATCCGCAGGCTGCGCGGACAGGTCACGGTGATCCTGGTGGCGCACAGCGAACGCACCCGGAACCTCGCCGACCACCTGGTGCCGGTTTCGCCCGCTGACACGGGCGCCGGCCGCGACCCCGGCACGGACCGGCCTGTGCACGCCGCGGCCCTGCCGGTCCCTGCCGCTCCCGCCGCAGCAGCGCAAGCTGGTGGCGCCGTCCCCGGGACCACCGCTGCTGTTCCAGACACGGTCGCGGCCGCCGGCGGGGCTTCACAAGCCCGGACCGACCGCCCGGTCCGGCTCCTGGCAGCACTCCTGGCACCCGTGCAGGGCAAGTTCGCCGCCGCCGCCCTCGTGGGCACCCTGGCGGCGGTCTTCGCCGTCGGCCTGTCCGGCCTGTCCGGCTGGCTCATCATCCGCGCCAGCGAACAGCCGCCCATCCTGTACCTGCTGACCGCCATTGTGGGCGTACGCTTCTTTGGCATCGGACGCGCCGTGCTCCGGTATTGGGAACGGCTCCTGCTCCATGACGCCGTCTTCGCCGCCCTTACCCGGCTCCGCGGCCGGCTCTGGGAGTCGCTGAGCCGCCGCGCCCTTGCGCTGCGCCGCCTGCTCCAGGGCGGCAACGTGCTGGGAACGGTGATTGACGACGTCGACACCGTCCGCGACCTCCTGCCCCGCGTGGTCCTGCCGCCCGTCACCGCCGTGGCCGTGTCGGTGCTCGCCGTGGTCACCACGTGGCAGCTGGTGCCGCCCGCGCTGCCCGCCGCCGTCGGCGCCGGCATCGCAAGCCTGGTGCTGGCACCGGCCGCTGCGCTCTGGGGCGACCGGAAATCCGCTACCGCGGAGCAGGTGCTGCGTTCGGGCGTCCTGCGCCAGGTCTCGGCAGCGCTTGACGCGCGCGCCGAACTCCATGCCAACGGTGTGGCGCCCCTGGTCCTTGGCAGGCTGCAGGCCAGGGACCGAAGTGCCACCCGGGCCTCCCAGCGCTCTGCCTGGGCGGACGGGCTGGGCCACGCCATCACCACCGCCTGCTGCGGCGCCGCGGCGCTCGCCGCCGCCTGGCTGGCAGCCCCGGCAGTGCTGGACAGCCGGATTGCCCCGGCCACCGCAGCAGTGGTGGTCCTGCTGCTCCTCGCGCTCGTGGAACCCTACGCAGCCATGACGACGGCGGTGCGCCAGTATCCGGCGCTGCGGACAGTCCTCCGGCGGGTAGGGGAGTCCGGCGCACTGGACGCGGCCGGCACCGCCGGAGACAATGCCGACGGGCTGCAGCCGGTACCCGCGCGCAGCGGCAACCGGCCCGGCGTCGAACTGGAAAACCTGGCGGCGGCCTGGCCCGGCGGCGCACCCGTGTTCACCGGCCTGGACGCCGTGGCGGAGCCGGGGCGCTGGCTGGCCGTCACGGGGCCGTCCGGTTCCGGCAAATCGACGCTGCTCTCGGTCCTGCTCGGTTTCCTGCCCGCCGCCGCCGGACAGGCGCGGGTCACAGGGCAGGCAGCCTGGTGCCCCCAGGAGGCGCACCTTTTCGACTCGACCATCCGCGGCAACCTTTTGCTGGGCAGCCCCGCCGGAAGCGGCAACGGCTCCAGTGACGGAACCCGCGGGGACGCGGACATGGAAGCCGTCGTCGCTGCCGTGGGGCTCACCGGCCTGATGGAGCGGCTGCCCGACGGCCTGGACACGCGGATCGGCCCCGGCGGAGCCTTCCTGAGCGGTGGGGAGCGCCAGCGCCTGGCCGTTGCCCGCACGCTGATGACGGGGGCGGAGGTCATCCTGCTGGACGAGCCCACAGCGCATCTGGACGCAGAATCAGCCCGGGCCATGCTGGCCGACCTGCGGACCGGGCTGAGCCACCGCACCGTGGTGCTGGTGACGCACAACCCGGCGGACATTGATCCGGAGGATGCCCGGCTGGTCCTGGCCGGCGCGGAACCGAAGGATGAGACGGCCGGGAAAGGCCTGGTGGCCTCCCGGGCGGGGACAACCGTGCGGGACGCTTAGCCGTCCACGTCGTGGAGGTGGTGGACGACGTCGTGCAGGAAGTACTGGGCGAGCGTCAGGACAGTGAACCTGGAGCCGTTGCTGCGCAGCCCCGTGCGTTCCCACTCCGCCTCGCGGACGCCGGCGAAGGACTCCGCCACCTGCTTCCCCTCAGCCGTGAGCTCGGCGCTGACAACCGCGGGGTCGGCGCTGCCGTAGTCCTTGTCGATGGCCGTCTGGTCCTGGTCCCAGTTCTCGAACCGGGCGTCGTCTGAATCCAGCATCAGGTTGAGCCGCTGGTCGAAGAGGCTGAAGACATCGCGCACATGGCAGGCATACTCCAGCGCTGACCAGGTCTGGTCGTCCGGGCGTTCCGCCACATCCGGCCGGCGGAGCACGGCCCGCCACCGGGGAAGCATGTTCTCGATGCTCCCCGGGACGGTGGACGGGGTGACGGTGGAGGCGTCGAACGAGCATTCCGGGCAGGGACGGGTCAGGACCCAGGTCCAGTCCTTCTCATCAGGAACGATAGGCATGCAAGCAGTCTAAGCGGGATCCGGCCAGGCCATCGCGGGACCCACCGCCTCCACCGGCTGGGACAGCGGGACGC
Source organism: Arthrobacter sp. RT-1 (assembly GCF_003367205.1). Classification (NCBI taxonomy): domain Bacteria; kingdom Bacillati; phylum Actinomycetota; class Actinomycetes; order Micrococcales; family Micrococcaceae; genus Arthrobacter; species Arthrobacter sp. RT-1. Next base: position 187,427 of record NZ_QRGQ01000007.1, on the reverse strand, counting down.
CAGACCCGTCACGCCGGCCGTGCTCCTGCGGCAGGGACCGTGCAACGCCGGCGGCCGAGGATGCCTTGGCCGGGCCATGCCCCGCCCAGGCCAGCAGCAGCGTGTCCTCGCCGCGCAGGAACCGGTGCGCCCGGACTCCTGCGGTGGCGCGTCCCTTGGCGGGGTACTCCGAGAAGGCGGTCACTTTTGCCGTACCGGGGGCGGTGCCGGGAAGGGCGCTGGTGGTGCCGGCTATGGTGACCACGACGGCGGCCTCGTCCTTGGGCTGGACGGCACCGAAGAACAGCACGCGGTCGTCTGCGGCGAGTTTGATGCCGGCCATGCCGCCCGCGGTGCGGCCCTGCGGCCGTACGGCGGCCGCCCCGAACTTGAGCAGCTGCGCCTGGCTGGTGAGGAACACCAGCTCCGCGTCATCCGCTCCTGCCGGCGCAACGCCCACGACGTAATCCTTGTCCTTCAGGGCGATGACTTCCCAGTCTTCGCGGTTCAGGGGATAGTCCGGCTGGACGCGCTTCACCACGCCCTGGGCGGTGCCGATGGCCAGCACCTCATCCAGCGGCGCGAACGCCACCAGCGTCTCGCCCTTCAGCAGGGTGATGAATTCCCGGGCCGGGACCCCGCCGGCGAGGTTGGGCAGCCCCGACATCGGCGGGAGGACCGGCATGTCCATGACCTGGAGGCGGAGCATGCGGCCCTGGGAGGTGACCGCGGCGATCTCCCCGCGCGCCGACGTCTTCACCACGGAGGTGAACACGTCGTGCTTGCTGCGGGGGCCGGCCTCGGCCAGCGGCTCCTGGTTGCTGGTGCGGGCCACCTGGCCGGACGCCGTCAGGATCGCCCAGCAGGGGTCATCCGCGATTTCCAGGGCCAGCGGCACGGCTTTGCCCTTCTTACCCGCCACGGCGGCCATGTCCGCAGCAACGGTGGGGGAGACCGCTTCGGATTCCAGGAGCACTGTCCGGCGCGGGGTGCCGTGCTGCTCCGCGATCTCGCCGAGCTCGTCCGAGACCAGGGTGCGGAGCCGTTCCTCCGAACCCAGGATGGCTTCCAGTTCCGCGATCTCGCGGCGCAGCTCGTCCTGCTCCTTCTCCAGCTCGATGCGGGAGTACTTGGTGAGCTGCCGCAGCCGGAGCTCCAGGATGTAGTTGGCCTGGATCTCCGTGAGGTCGTAGATGGACATCAGGCGGGCGCGGGCAGCGGAGGCCTCGTCCGAGGACCGGATGATCTGGATGACCTCGTCGATGTCCACGATGGCAATGAGGAGGCCCTCCACCAGGTGCAGGCGGTCCTTCTTCTTGCCCAGCCGGAAGACAGTGCGGCGGCGCACCACGTCGATCCGGTGGTTCACGTAGACGGTCAGGAGCTGCACCAGGCCCAGCGTCTGGGGCTGGCCGTCCACCAGCGTGACGTTGTTGATGCCGAAGGAGTCCTCCATCGGCGAGTAGCGGTACAGCTGCTGGAGCACGGCGTTGGGGTTGAAGCCGTTCTTGAGCTCAATCACCAGGCGCAGGCCGTGCTTGCGGTCCGTCAGGTCAACGATGTCGCTGATGCCGGTCAGTTTCTTGGCGTTGACGGCGTCCTTGATCTTTTCGATCACCTTCTCCGGGCCCACCATGTACGGCAGCTCGGTGACCACCAGGCCGGTGCGGCGGGCGGTCAGCTGCTCCACCTCCACCTTGGCCCGGGTCTTGAAGGAGCCCCGGCCGGTGGCGTACGCGTCACGGATCCCGTCCAGGCCCACGATCCGCCCGCCGCTGGGCAGGTCCGGGCCCGGCACGAAGCGCATGATGTCATCCAGCGTGGCATCGGGGTTGGCGATCAGGTGCCGGGCGGCCGAGATCACCTCCACCAGGTTGTGCGGGGCCATGTTGGTGGCCATGCCGACGGCGATGCCGGTGGCGCCGTTGACCAGGAGGTTGGGGAACGCGGCGGGCAGGACATCCGGCTGGGTCAGCTGGTTGTCGTAGTTGGGGACGAAGTCCACCACGTCTTCGTCGAGGTGGTCGGTGAGCGTGAGGGCCGCGGCGGCCAGCCTGGCCTCCGTGTACCGCGGAGCCGCGGGGCCGTCGTCGAGCGAGCCGAAGTTGCCGTGGCCGTCGATCAGCGGCAGGCGCAGCGAGAAGTCCTGCGCCATGCGCACCATGGCGTCGTAGATGGCGGTGTCGCCGTGCGGGTGCAGCTTGCCCATGACTTCGCCCACCACGCGCGCGCTTTTGACGTGGCCGCGGTCCGGGCGCAGGCCCATGTCGCTCATCATGTACAGGATGCGGCGCTGCACCGGCTTCAGCCCGTCGCGGGCATCCGGAAGCGCCCGTGAGTAAATCACGGAATAGGCGTACTCCAGGAAGGAGCCCTCCATTTCGGAGGTGACATCGATATCCACGATGTTCTCCGTGTAGGGGGTGTTGTCCACGGGAGGGGCTGAACTTTGGCGGCGTGCCATGGGGCGGGTAAATCCTTCTGGGGGTTACTGTGCAGCGTTCGGGGGTGCTGCGGAAGTTTTTGGCTAGGCTAAGCCTATGGTGGATCAGCCCGGGGACGGCGAATATCCGGAACATTGGGAAGCCGATGTCGTCTTGCGTGACGGCGGGACCGCGCATTTGCGCCCCATTCATCCCTCGGACGCCGACGCGGTCCAGGCCTTCCACATGGGCCAGTCGCAGGATTCAATCTACATGCGGTTCTTCGCCTTCAAGGCCAGGCTGTCCAGCAAGGAGCTCAAGCGCTTCACGGAGGTGGACTACAAGGACCGGGTGGCCTTCGTCATCACCAGCCGGGACGAGATCATCGGGATCGGCCGCTACGACCGGCTGGATGACCCCGCCGAGGCGGAGGTGGCGTTCAACATCGCCGACGCCCACCAGGGGCGGGGACTGGGCTCCATCCTGCTCGAACACCTGGCCGCTGCAGCGCATGAAAACGGGATCCGGCGGTTCAGCGCCGAGGTGCTGCCGGAGAACCGCAAGATGCTGATGGTGTTTTCCGACGCCGGCTATGACGTGAAGCGCCACTTCGACGACGGCGTCGTCAGCCTCGAGTTCAACATCGACCCCACCGAGAAATCCCGGGCCGTGATGGAATCCCGCGAGCACCGTGCGGAGGCGAGGAGCGTCCGCGACCTGCTGACGCCGTCGTCCGTTGCCGTCATCGGGGCCAGCCGCAAGTGGGGGACGGTCGGCTACCAACTCCTCGAACACATCATCGAAGGCGGGTTCCCCGGTCCGGTCTACGCGATCAACCCCGAGGCGCTGGAACTGGCCGGCATGATGTCCTATGGCAGCCTGTCCGAAGTGCCGGACCCGGTGCAGCTGGCCGTGATCGCCGTTCCCTACGAGGAAGTTCCTCGTGTGGTGGCGGAGTGCGCGGCGGCGGGCGTGAAGGGCTTGGTGGTGGCCTCGGCAGGCTTCGCGGACGACGGCGAACGCGGCCTCCTGCGCCAGCGGGACCTGGTGCGGCAGGCCAGGGCGAACGGCATGCGCGTCATCGGCCCTGCCTCGCTGGGCATCGTGAACACGCACCCGGACGTCTCGCTCAACGCCTCGATGGCACCCACCCTGCCCCTGCGCGGAGGCCTGGGCCTGTTCAGCCAGTCCGCAGCGATCGGCGTCTCGCTGTACGCCGCTTCCAGCCGGCGTCGGCTGGGCCTGTCCACGTTCCTCTCGGCGGGAAACCGCGCGGACGTCTCGGGCAACGACATGATGCAGTACTGGGAGGACGACGCCGACACCGCCGCCGTGGGCCTGTACCTGGAATCGATCGGCAACCCCCGCAAGTTCTCCCGCCTGGCCCGCCGGCTGGCACGCACCAAGCCGGTGATCGTGGCCAAGTCCGACACCATGGGCCTGCGCCTGCCCCCGGGCCATGCAGTCCGCACCACCCAGGCTCCGGCAGGGGCGCTGGACGCCATGCTGCGCCAGTCCGGCGTGATCCGGGTGGAGACCGTTGAGCAGCTGGTGGACGTGGCGCAGATTGTTTCAGGCCAGCCGCTTCCGGCCGGGCCCGGCCTGGCGATCTTCAGCAACTCCCAGGCGCTGGGCAAGGTGGTGGCCGACAGCGCCGCCGACCACGGGCTCAGTGTCACAGAGCTGGTGACGGGCGTGGACCTCGACGCCGGCCGCTCGGTCGCCCTGCCGGCCCTGCGCAGCGCAGTCCTCAAGACCCTGGAATCGGACACCGTGCACGCGGCCGTCGCCGCACTGCTCCCGGCCCGCGGCCTCACCGTGGACAGCATCGCCGAGGTCCTCGCCGAATGCTCCGCGGTGGCCGGAAAGCCGGTGGTGGCGGCGTTCACCGGAATCCTGGACTCCTCGGTCTACGTGGAAGGCATGGTGGGATCCCTGGAGCAGACCGTTCCCTGCTTCTCCAACCCCGGCGCCGCAGTGGCAGCACTCGCGGCCGTGGTCAGGTATTCGGAGTGGGCGTCCCGCGACCAGGGACATTTCGTGGAGCCCGACGGCTGCGACCCGCGGCGCGCTCAGGCCGAGCTCGGGGTCCTGCTCCGGGACGTCAGGGGGGAACAGCTCAAACAGCTTGACCCGGCGGCGGCCGCGTCCCTGCTGGGCCACTACGGCATCACAGTCCTCCCGTCGGTGGGCTTCGACACGCCGGACCAGGCCGTTGAGGCGGCCGAATCCCTGGGCTGGCCGGTGGCGCTGAAGACCACCGATCCCGCCCTCCGGCACCGGCTGGACCTGGGCGGCGTCCGCCTGGATATCCAGGACCCGGAGTCCCTGCGCCAAAACGTCCTGCAGATGCGCCGGGCGCTCGCCGCCTACGGCGACCCGTCGCTGGAAGTGCAGTCCATGGCGCCCGTGGGCCAGGCCTGCACGTTCCGGGCCATCGAGGACCCGCTGCTGGGTCCGGTGATTTCGTTCGGGCTGGCCGGGGACGCCACCAGCCTGCTGGATGACTGGTCCCACCGGGTGCCGCCGTTGTCCGCCGCGGACGTGCACGATTTCATCCGCGCGCCGCGGGCTGCCCGGAAACTGTTCGCCTACCAGGGACTGCCGGCCGTTGATGTGCAGGCACTCGAGGACCTTGCCGGCAGGCTGGCCTGGATGAAGGACAACCACCCGGAGATCGCCCTGGTGGAATTCAACCCGGTGCTGTGCGGAACGGCAGGGGCCACCATCCTGGCCGCGGACGTCCGGATCGGTAACGCCGCCCAGCGGACGGACAGCGCCCGGCGGGCCATGCTGGGCTGAGGCGGTTAGCAAAGTGACCGGACCATCTGTGAAAATAGGGTAATGAGCTCACAGCCTCCCGCGTCGGCGCCCGAAACGCCCGGCAATGACAACCAGGCAGTCCGTCACCACAGCTCACACAGCCACAGTTCCCAGGGCCAGAGCCTGGATGGCGCGCTGCAGAAGGCAGGTTTCTACCCCCGCCTCGTGGCAGATGTCGTGGACGACGCCCTGGACGGCCGCGACTGCGTCGCCCACCTGGTGCACCTGGAAACCCACTTTGACCGCGCCGAAGTCCGCCGCCACATTACGGTGCTGGTGCTCACCGCGGACATGCTGGTTATCACGCACGTTGACGACCAGCAGCTGGACGAAGCCGGCGAACAGATCGTCGCGCAGATCTCCACCGAATCCGTGCCTGTCTCCCAGATCCGTTCGGTTGTGCTCAGCTACATGTATGCCCAGCCGCAGGACTACAAGCCCTCCGATCCGGTCCGCGAACTGACACTGTCCATCGCCTGGTCCGGCGGGCAGCGGCTGGATATGGGTCCCGCCAGCTGCGGTGACCCGCAGTGCGAGGCGGACCACGGCTACACGGGCACCATCGCCCAGGAGGACATCGTCCTGCGCATCAGCGCGGAGGCGGACGGCCTGCAGGCGGTCCAGGACGCCAAGCTGTTTGCCCGCGCGCTGCGCGCGGTGAACACGGGTTCCAGCAGCCCGGTTCCGCACGTGCAGTCACTGCCGCCAAGGCCCCGCGCCGGTGTATTCGGTACGCGCCTGAGCCGCGGCCACCAGCAGCGCTGAGATGCCGGAAGAACGCCACCCCGCCCCCAGCGTCCCCTCCGCCCCGGCCGGCCAGGCTTCCGGCCTCCCACCGGCACCGGCCTACGGCCGGCGGTCTGTCGCCGACGTGCTCACCAGCGCGGCGGCAAGCCTCGGTATTGACGGTTTCGCCAACACGCTGGGACTGCCCGCCGCCTCACGGGTGTGCGTGGTCCTCGCCGATGGCCTTGGCCGGAACCTGCTGAAGCAGAAAACCGCGCACACACCGTTCCTGCGGTCGGTCATCCAGGCCGGGCAGGGTGACATTCCGGTCTGGCTCGACTCGGCGTTCCCTTCCACCACCGCAGCCGCGCTGGCAAGCTTTGGGACGGGCCTGCCTCCCGGGCAGCACGGCATGGTGGGCTACGACGTGCTCGACCCGGAGCAGGACAAGGTGGTCAACCTGCTGGGGAACTGGGATCCGGGTGTGGACCCGGAGCAGTGGCAGCCTTTCCCCACCGTGCTGGAGCGCGCTGCCGGGCAGGTGGACGTCACCACCATCAGCCTGCCCCAGTTCGGCGACTCGCCCATGACCCGGGCCGCCCTCCGCGGCGGCCGGTTCCTGCCTGCCACCACGGCCCACGCCCGGACGGCTGCCGCCGCCGAAGCCATGGCCGGTTCCGGCCCGTCACTGATGTATTTCTACCTGAACGACCTGGACAAGGCCGGACACCGCTACGGCTGCCAGTCGGAGCAATGGGAGCACCAGCTTGAGGAGCTCGATGCCACCATGAAGCGGCTTCACGCCTCGCTTCCGGCCGGCACCAGCATCCTTCTCACGGCCGACCACGGCATGCTGGACGTGCCCGAGCAGCACCGGATCGACTTCTCCGCCGACCCCGCCCTGGTGGATGGCGTCCGGCACACTGCCGGCGAGCCCAGGATGGTGCACCTGTACCTGGAGGAGGGCCGCGACCGGGACCGCCTGCTCGCCGCGTGGCGCGCACGGTTCGGCGGACGGGTCTGGGCCTTCACGCGGGAAGAAGCGCTGGCCGCCGGTTTGTTCGGCGACGTCCGTCCCGCCGTCGAAGGCAGGATCGGTGACATCATGATCGCGGCGCGGGACAGCCTTGCCCTGTACGACACCCGGCGCAGCCGTCCAACCGCCATGGAGGTGGTGGGCCAGCACGGCTCGCTGACGAAAGCCGAGCGGGAGGTTCCGCTGCTGTTTTTCCAGGCCGGCGGCAAGGGCCCACGCCGTGGCTGAACTCGTGTTTTTCTCCGGCACCATGGACTGCGGGAAATCGACGCTGGCACTGCAGATGGACCACAACCACCGCGCGCGGGGACGGGGCGGGGTACGGTTCAGCCGGAACGACCGCGCCGGTGAATCCCGGATCTCCAGCCGGCTCGGCTTGGAAAAGGACGCCGTGGAGGTGGGCGACGGTACTGACTTCTGGGAGGAAGTCATGCGGCGGCGCACCCAGGGACAGCGCGTGGACTACCTCATCTGTGACGAAGCCCAGTTCTACTCGCCCGAGCAGGTGGAACAGCTCGCCAAAGTGGTTGACGAGATTGACGTGGACGTTTTCGCCTTTGGCATCACCGCCGATTTCCGCACCCGGCTGTTTCCGGGATCGCAGCGGCTCATCGAATTGGCGGACCGGGTGCAGGTGCTGCAGGTGGAGGCGCTGTGCTGGTGCGGCCGCCGTGCCACGCACAACGCCAGGACGGTCGACGGCGTGATGGTCACCGAGGGCGCGCAGGTGGTGGTGGGCGACGTGGACATGGCACTGGAAACGACCGCTTCCGCCGGTGCCGGCAGCGCTCCGGTAGTGGGCTACGAGACGCTGTGCCGCCGTCACTACATGAGGCGCGTCACCGCGCACGGCGCCAATCTCATGGCCGAACAGGACCAGTTGCTGCCCTTCGAGGTGGACGCCTGCCTGTGGCGCGGCGCGGGCGGATCCAGCACCGGACAAGGCGCCCCATAGCTCTTTGCGGGTGCCACCGTAACTGATGGGCCGCTGGTGGGCGATGGAACTTCGGTGGCTGGTGGACCGTGCTAGTCGCCGCGGGTGCCGAAGACGATCTCATCCCAGGACGGCACACTGGAACGCTTGGGCCTGGACGGCTGGCGTTCCGGGGCATCCGTCTCGGGCAACTGGCCTGTTGCAGGAGAGCCTTCGTCGTGGCGTGATGCCCTGCGCCGGACATTTCCACCCAGCAGTTCGTCGAGTCCGGCACCGGACGACGGGGATGTGCCCGTTCCCGCGCCAGTACCGAGTGCAGGCACGCCATCTCCCTCAGCAGGAGGCGTGGCCACGGACGGACGCGTGGGGGACGCAACGATGGTGATTTCGCGCGTCTCGGTGCTGACGCCGTCGTGCAGCCGCAAGGCCTCTTCGGTGGGATCATGGTGCGGCGGAATGAGGCTGAGCCTGGACAGCATCGAGGGTCGGGTGTCGCGCCGGCGGATGAAGGAATCGCCCTTGGCGGCGGGAGCGTCGTCGTTCTTTTCCTGCGGCTCCGGGTCCTGCTCTTCCGCTTCCGGAATGACTTCCGAGGGCCGCGGATGGGCGGCCGGCACGCCGTGCGTCAGCAGCATTGCGAGGGCGTCGTCGGAATCCTCGTCCACGCCCAGCCGCTGTCCCCGGCGTGACCGGAGCATGTCCAGCAGGCCGTCCGACTCCTTGCCGGGAGACTGGACAGGCGCGGTGTGGCTGGCGGGGCCAGTGCGTGCGGTGTCCGCATCGGTCTCAAAGTCGAAGGGGCGGTCTGACACGGCCGCGAGGCGCCGGGCGGGGACGGGGCCGTCGAGAGGTTCAAGTTCACTGAGCTGCTGCGCCCAGCGGTTGGCATTGTGCAGGGACCTGCGCGCAGGGCTGAAAGTCCACAGTGCCGGCGGCTCCTCGCCGATGCCCGCCGTGCCGTCGGTTTTCGGCTCAAAACTGGCCGAAACTGTCCAGGTACCGTCCTGCCGGCGCCAGGAATCCCACTCAACTGTTGAGGGGTCGATGCCGTGGGCGGACAGCCGATGGGCCACCATCTCGGCCAGGGTTGCCGGGTTGTCACCGAAGGCTGAACGGTAGGCGTCGTGGCCGGGGGAGGGCGTGGCAACCTCCACTTTGCGTGCCTGCTGCGCCACGTACTCCCGTTCCGCCAGGACAGGGCCCTCGTAGCGTTCAACCTTAGCGAGCGGCAGGCCGGACAGTTCAGCAACATCGGCTGCCGTGGCACCGGCACGGATCCGTGCCTGGATATCCCGAGGGGACATGGGAATGGCAGGCCGCTCGGCCGACCGCTTTCCCGTTGTCCGGCTCGCCGTCCTCAGCGCTTCGTCGATCGGCAGCTGGAACATCTCGCCGCCGGCACTGCTCAACAGGAGGTGCGTCCCGTCGTCGTGCACGCCTACAAGCCGTAGATCCTGCATACAAATCCTCCACCCTGGCATTACTATCAACCGAAACTCTGCCACCCGCTGCACCTGTTTTGGCTCAAGGGGCAGGGCGCGCCGCGATTTTCCGCAGGATCCGGGTACGTCCGGGGGAGGTAGGGGCAGGTAACGGGGCGGCGAGTCCCGCTGCAAGGGTTGCGAAGGGCCAGGCCCGAAGCCCGGGCCGGGCGCTACCTGCGGGTCAGGGCTGCCGTGAGTTGGTCAGGATTCCTGGTGGAGGCCAGCCAGTACGGTGTCCGGTCCGCCGGGTCGGTGATGTCCACCTTCACTACCGGATCGATCCAGCCCCGGATGCAGAGGTATGCCAGACCGTTGAGCCGCGTCCCGCGTTCCGCCGTTGCTTCCTCGCCGCGGAACTGCTGGACCGCTCCCACGAACTTGCGCTCGATGGTTGCCCGCCCCACGGTCAGGGCGTCATCGGTCACCACGATGCTGGGGGTGGACAGAACCAGGAGGACGGCAATGATGGCAAAAAGCACCGCTGCGGCGGTGTAGCCGGCGGCCGCACTGATGGGGGCGAACACCAGGATCCCGGCCCCGGAGACGCCGGCCGCGATGATCCACATCCAGGCATTGGGCCAGAGCTTCTCTTTGTAGATCACCGGCGCTCCCGTGGACGGCTGGTGGGGAACGGGCGCAGGGGAGCTTGATTCGGGCATGCGCCAAGCTTTCCACCTTTGCCTGGCTATTTCATCTTGGCGCCCGGCCGCACAGGACGTCCTGGCAGCGTCCGCAGGAGCGCGTCCTGGAGATGGAGGGCCCGCCCTAGGACGGATACGGGCGCGCGGGTTAGAGTGAGTGACTGTGACTGACCAACCCGCCACACTTGACACTGTTTCCGGCGACGCGCCCGCCGGCCTGGCCGCCGGCGCTCCGGCTCCCACCCTCGAAGTCCAGCTGAAGATGCTGGACCCCGGCCTCGAAGCGCCCTCCTACGCGCACCCGGGCGACGCCGGCGCCGACCTCCGTGCCAGGGAAGACGTTGTCCTGCAGCCGGGGGAGCGCAGGCTTGTCCCCACCGGGGTGGCCATTGCGCTTCCACACGGCTTCGTGGCCCTGATCCACCCCCGGTCCGGCCTGGCCACCAAGCACGGCCTCACCATCGTGAACGCCCCCGGAACAGTGGATGCAGGCTACCGCGGTGAAATTTCCGTCACGCTGCTGAACACCGATGCCAGCCAGGCCATAGAACTCCGGCGCGGCGATAGAATTGCGCAGATGGTCATCCAGCGCGTCGAGCATGCGCAGTTCATCCCCGTCAACGAATTGAGCGACTCCGTGCGCGGCACGGGAGGCTTCGGGTCAACCGGCGGCTTCAACCTGCCCTGAGCCTGATTCATTGCCCCGGCAGCTGGCCGGCCGGGGACAGCACAGAACGACGGCGGGGCCGCCTTGGGCCGGACCGGAACTTTCATAATTAAAGGAGACACCCCTCATGGTCTTTGGGCTCGGCAGGAAAGCCAAGAAGGAACAGGCAGCCGAACCGGACGAGCCGCTGACGGCCGCGGACGCCGCAGAGGCCGTTGCGGACGGCATCGGACGCCGCACCAGCGGGCCGTTCGATGAATCCGAGATCAGCAGCCGCGACGGCTACGTTGACCTTGGCGCGCTCCTGATCACCCCCAGCGAGGGCCTCCAGCTGCGCCTCGAGGTGGAGGAAGCCACCCAGCGCGTTGTCGCGGTCACCCTGGACCTCAACGGGTCCAGCCTCCAGCTGCAGGCGTTCGCCGCCCCGAAGACGGAGGAGCTGTGGGACGAGATCCGCGGCCAGATCGGGCAATCCGTGGGCGCCCAGGGCGGCCAGGTCGAGGAAATCGAGGGCACGTTCGGAACCGAACTCGTGGCCAAGCTTCCCGCAGGCCTCCCCGACGGCAGCCAGGGCTACCGTGTGGCCCGCTTCATCGGCGTCGACGGTCCCCGCTGGTTCCTCCGCGGTGTCCTCGGCGGTGCAGCGGCTCTGGAACGCGAGGCAGCAGAACCGCTCGAAGCCCTGTTCCGGCAGGTGGTGGTGATCCGCGGCGACAGCCCCATGCCGCCCCGTGACCTGCTCCAGCTGCGGCTGCCCAAGGACGCAACCACCACGCCGCCGCCGGCTGCCCCCAACCTGCAGGAACCAGAGCGTGGGCCCGAAACCACAGCAATTGGCTGATCCCGTGCCAGGGGGAACATCACGCGGCGACGCCGGGATCACCCCCCTCAGCCAGCTGCCGCCCAAGGGCCGCGTGCTCTGCCAGGGACGCATCGAATCCATCACCTACGTCCCGGCCGACCGGACGGCCGCCTTCAGCGCCATCGTTTCCGACGCCGAACCCGAACGGGCTGGAGTTGCGCAGGGCCGGCGTGCCAGGCTCCGCGTGGTGTGGCTCGGACGCAGGCGCGTGCCGGGGATTGAAGCGGGAACCGAACTCCGGCTTGAAGGCATGCTGTCCCGCAGTGAGGGCATGCCCACCATGTTCAACCCCCGCTACGAAATACTGTCCCATCAGGAGAACGAATGACCGCGCCCCAGCCCGACCCGTCCCAGTCCGAGGGCAGCGGCCAGGAAAGGGATCCGCGGACGCCCCAGGAGCCCTCGCCCGTTGCCGGCCTCGCCGCCGACTACGCTGCCAAGGCCGGCCTGCACCGTACCCACGACGGCCGGGTCGATGTCCTGCGCAGCGCCGGTGGAGTCCAGGGCATCGCCGAAAGCATCATGCCGGGCCTGGTCTTCCTGGTGACCTTCACCATCACCCAGGAACTTACGCTGTCCCTCATTGCCGCGCTGGCCGCGGCAGCGGTGTTTACGGTCGTACGGCTGATCCAGCGGCGGCCCCTCACCCAGGCACTTGCGGGTGTTGTCGGCGTCGGAATTTCCGCCTGGCTGGCCAACACCACCGGGAAGGCCGAGGACTTCTACCTCCTCGGCTTCTTCACCAACGCGGGCTACATCCTGGCGATGGCGGTCTCGGTCTTCATCAAGTGGCCCGTGGCCGGCCTGCTCTTTGGCTTCATCCGCAACGAAGGCCTTGACTGGCGCAAGGAACCGGACCGGCTCAGGGCCTATCAGCTGGGGACGTGGATCATCGTGGCTGTCCTGGCACTGCGGCTCATCGTCCAGGTCCCGCTGTACCTGATGGGCCAGGACGGCCTTGCCGCACTTGCCACCACCCGGCTTTTGATGGGCGCGCCGCTGTACATCCTGGGCGTCTGGATCGCCTGGCTGGTCACCCGGCCGGCGCCGGCCGTCGACCCTGCAAGCGAGGGGCCGGCAGCGAAAGCGTGACGCCCCTTAGCCGTCGAAGCCGTCGTCCTCGGGCGCCTGCTGCTCGGCGGGCGCGGCAACTGCCGGCTCTTCGGCACCTGGACGCGCGGCACCGGCCGTTTCCGCGGCATCGGCGGAAAGCAGGGCGCGCAGATCGTCCTCCGCCGCGATGGTGGTGACGAAAAACAGCTCGTCGCCCCCGTCGATGACGTCATCACGGCTGGGAGTGATGGGGGCGTGGTCCCGCAGGATTGCCACCAGGGTGGAATCCTCCGGCCAGCGGATCTCTCCCACGGTCTGGCCAATCACGTGCGAATCATGGGGGACGGTAAATTCGACCAGCGCGGAAACGCCGGTCTGGAGGGTGAGGAGCCGGACCAGGTCGCCGATCTCCACGGCTTCCTCCACCAGCGCGGTCATCAGCTGCGGGGTGTTCACGGCGACGTCTACGCCCCAGGAATCGTTGAACATCCAGTCGTTCTTGGGGTTGTTCACGCGGCCCACCGTGCGGCCGACGCCAAACTCGGTCTTCGCCAGCAAGGACACCACCAGGTTGACCTTGTCGTCGCCGGTGGCGGACACCACCACATCCGCTTCCTCCACCTTCGCGCCCTGGAGCGTACTCAACTCGCAGGCATCGCCCACCAGCCAGTGCGCGCCCCGAAGGCCGCTGCGCCCGATTACTTCCGGCTTGAGGTCGATCAGCAGGATCTCATGCTTGTGCGCCAGCAGTTCCCTGGCGATGGACGATCCGACGCTGCCTGCGCCGACGATAACGACTTTCACTGCATCTCCTTGGCGGGGGCTTTGGCCAGGATCTGGGCGACCTGCGAGCTGCGGTCAACCTGCAGCATGGCGTGCACGGTGTCGCCGTCCTGGTAGGCGGTTCCGGCGTCAGGCAGCAGTCCTTCACCGAAGCGGGTGAGGTAGGCCACGCGGACATCGGCCGCCTTCTCGATGCTGGTGATCCGGTGGCCGATCCAGCCGGCGTCGAGGTCAAGTTCGGCGAGGACCAGGCGTCCCGATGGTTCACGGAAGTCACCTGCGAGGTGCTGCTCGGGAAGGATGCGGCGCAGCACCTGGTCTGCGCTCCAGCGCACCGCCGCGACGGTGGGAATGCCAAGGCGCTGGTAGATTTCGGCGCGGCCGGGATCGTAGATCCGGGCGACGACGTGGGGGACGTGGAAGGTTTCGCGGGCCACCCGGGTGGCCAGGATGTTGGAGTTGTCACCGCTGGACACCGCGGCGAAGGCATAGGCCTCATCCACGCCTGCCTGCTTGAGGGTGTCGCGGTCAAAGCCGACGCCGGTGACCTTGCGGCCGGTGAAACCCTGGCGGAGCCGGCGGAAGGCGCGGTCGTCCTGGTCGATGATGGCTACGGAATGCCCGGCATCCTCCAGCGTGTGCGCCAGCGTCGCCCCCACCCGGCCACATCCCATGATCACGAAATGCGCCACCGTATCTCCTCTGTAATTCCGTCCAGGTTGTGCAGCTAGAACTCTACCGGCAGCCCGGCAGGTTCCTGCCGCCTCGATGCCGTCATGACATCACCCGGGAATCCGACTAGCTTTGTGGAGTGCTGACAATATTGAACGCCGTCAAACGCGTGCTGGTGGGCAGGCCATTCCGGAACGACCGCCTCGCCCATACGCTGCTTCCCAAAAAGATCGCACTGCCGGTTTTCGCGTCCGACGCCCTCTCATCCGTAGCCTACGCGCCGGATGAAATCCTCCTCACCCTGGCCCTGGCCGGTGTCAGCGCGGTGGCGTTCTCGCCCTGGGTGGGGCTGGCCGTGATGGTGGTGCTCCTGACGGTGGTGGCCTCCTATCGGCAGAATGTCCACGCCTACCCGTCCGGCGGCGGCGACTACGAAATCGCCGGCGAGAACCTGGGAAAGTACGCCGGCCTCACCGTGGCGTCGGCGCTGCTGGTGGACTACGTCCTCACCGTGGCCGTGTCCATGTCCTCAGCCGCAGCCTACGTCACCACTGCCATCCCGTCGCTGCACGGGCAGCAGGCAGTCATCGCGACCATCGGCGTCGTCGTCCTTGCCCTCGTGAACCTGCGCGGCGTCAAGGAAGCCGGGAGCGTCTTCGCCGTCCCGACGTACATCTTCATGGCCTCGATCCTCGGCATGACGGCGGTGGGAATCTTCCAGGCGGCCACCGGCCGACTGGGGGAGGCCCCGTCGGCCGCCTTTACCATCGTGCCCGCCCCCGGCTTTGACGAGGGGCTGGTGGGACTGGCCGGCGCTTTCCTCCTGCTGCGGGCCTTCTCCTCGGGTGCCGCCGCACTCACCGGGGTCGAAGCGATCAGCAACGGCGTGCCCAACTTCCGCCCGCCCAAGAGCAAAAACGCCGCCACTACCCTGCTGCTCCTGGGCGTGATCGGCGCCGCGATGCTGGCCGGCATCATCTACCTGGCCAACGCCACCAAGGTCCACATCGTCCTGGACCCCGCCACCGAGTTCCTGCTGAACGGCAGTCCGCTGCCCGAGGGCTACATCCAGAACCCCGCCATCAGCCAGATCGCGCAGACCATCTTCGGGTCCGGGTCCATTCCGTTCTACATCGTGGTGGCGGCCACGGGGGTCATCCTCGTGTTTGCGGCCAACACCGCCTTCAACGGCTTCCCGGTCCTGGGTTCCATCCTGGCCCAGGACGGCTACCTTCCCCGGCAGCTGCGGACCCGCGGCGACCGGCTCGCCTTCAGCAATGGCGTCCTTGCCCTCGCAGCCGGTGCGCTGGTGCTGATCATCGCGTTCAACGCGGACGTGACCAAACTCATCCAGCTCTACATCGTGGGCGTCTTCATCTCCTTCACCGCCAGCCAGCTGGGCATGATCCGGCACTGGGGCCGGGAGCTGAAACTGGCCAAGGACAAAGCGGTGCGGCGCCGCATGCTCAAGTCCCGCACCATCAACAGCATCGGTTTCGGCATGACGGCGCTGGTCCTGGTGATCGTCCTGATCACCAAGTTCGAGCAGGGCGCGTGGATCGCGCTGCTCGCCATGTTCGTGCTTTTCCTGATTATGTGGAGCATCCGGGCGCACTACGACAACGTGGCCAAGGAGCTGGCAGTGGACGAGGACTCATCGCCGCGCGCTTTGCCCACCAGGGTCCACGCGGTCCTGCTGGTATCCCACGTCCGCAAGCCCGTGCTGCGGGCCCTGGCCTACGCCCGCGCGTCCCGGCCTTCGCGGCTGGACGCAATCACCGTGGACATCGACACGGAGGAGACAGCCCAGACGGTAGCCGACTGGGACAAGCTCGAAATCCCCGTGCCGCTGACAGTGCTGGCAAGCCCCTACCGGGAAACGGTCAACCCCATCATGGAGTACATCAAGCAGATGAGGCTTGATTCACCGCGCGACCTCATCGTGGTGTACATCCCCGAATATGTCGTGGGCAAGTGGTGGGAGCAGCTGGTGCACAACCAGACCGCGCTCCGCATCAAGACACGGCTGCATTTCGAACCAGGGGTCATGGTGGCCAGTGTCCCGTGGCAGCTCAAATCATCCGAAGAAGCAAAGAACCTCCAGGACGTCCAATGATTGCCAGAACATCCACCACACCAGCCCTGACGCCGGACGCCGGCGGGCACGCCGGCGAAGAAGCGGTCCTCGACCTTGGGCCGATTGCCCACGGCGGCCACACCGTCGCCCGGCACGAGGGACGCGTCATCTTTGTCCGGCACGGCATCCCCGGCGAAAAGGTCCGGGTACGGCTGACGGACGCCGAGGACAAGGCCAAGTTCTGGCGCGCCGACGTCGTCGAAGTGCTGGACGCCTCACCGGACCGCGTGGAGCACTTCTGGCGCCCGGCCGATGCCCGCCGCGCGTGGGGGCACGGCCATCCGCCCGTGGGCGGTGCCGAATTCGGGCACATTGCCCTCGCGCGGCAGCGGAGCCTGAAGGCCGAGGTGCTGGCCGAGCAGCTCAGCCGGCTGGCCGGCGTCGAGCACCTGCCGCCGGGGCTGGACGCCAACGCGGTGGAGTCCGTGGGGGAAGCGTCCGACGGCGGCAGCGGGCTGGGGTGGCGGACGCGCGCCAGCTTTTCGGTCACCCCCGGCGGCAAACTTGGCATGCACGCCCACCGGTCCGGGCACATCGTTCCCGTGCGGGAGATGCCGCTGGCCACCGACGCAATCAACAACCTGCGGCTGTGGGACATCGACCTGCAGGGCATCGAACGGGTGGAGGTGGCTGCCCCGGGCAACGGTTCCCGGCCGCTGGTGCTGCTCGCCCCGGCCCCCGGGACAAAAGCCAAGCGGCTCAACGCCATCGCGGCCGCTCTGCCGGAGGACGTCTCGGTTGCCTCCTTCGACCCGGCCACGGAAGACGTCCGGCAGGTCCGGGGCCGCATGTGGGTGCAGGAATCGGCGGCGGGGCACGACTACCGCGTCACCGGTGCCGGGTTCTGGCAGATCCACCGCGACGCGCCCGGGGCACTTGTGGGGGCTGTCACAGAATTCCTGCACAGCGGCGGATTCCTGCATGCCGGCGCCGTGGTGGCAGACCTCTATGCCGGTGCCGGCCTTTTCACGGCCGTCCTGGCCGACGCAGTGGGGGAGACGGGCTCCGTGCTGTCCGTGGAAGGTGCTCCCGGAACCAGCTGGGACGCGCGCAAGAACCTGCACGCAGCGCCGCAGGTGGAGATCGTCCAGGGCCGCGTGGAGCGGATCCTCCGCCAAAAACCGCGGAATTTCGACGCCCTGATCCTGGACCCGCCCAGGGCCGGCGCCGGCAAGGCGGTGGTGGGCCAGCTCGTGGCGTCGCAGCCGCGCGCCATTGCCTACGTGTCCTGCGATCCGGCGTCGTTCGCCCGTGATGTAGGTTACTTCCGGCAGTCCGGCTGGGACCTGGCGGGGCTCAGGGCCTTCGACCTCTACCCCCATACCCACCACATGGAGACCGTTGCCCTACTGACTCCCGGCGGATGATGCCACTACTATGGGGCGTAGTAGTCCCACGTCGCGCTCCGTAATCACGGCCGGCCGTGTGCAATTTTCGGGCCCGGAACTAATTAGGGCGTCCTAACTAGCAGGCGGTCAACCGCGCGACAAAGATGAAACTGTTGCGAGAGGAGTCCTGCGATGAGCACTGTGGACAGCTTCGGTTCAAAAGGCAAACTTAATGTAGCCGGAACCGAATACGAAATTTTCCGGTTGAACTCCGTTGAAGGTGCAGAAAACCTTCCGTTCAGCCTCAAGGTATTGCTTGAAAACCTGCTGAGGACCGAGGACGGCGCGAACATCACTGCCGATCACGTTCGCGCCTTGGCCGGCTGGGATCCCAACGCCCAGCCCGATACAGAAATCCAGTTCACGCCGGCACGCGTGATCATGCAGGACTTCACCGGCGTCCCCTGCGTGGTGGACCTGGCGACGATGCGTGAAGCCGTCAAGGAACTGGGCGGCGACCCCAAGCGGGTCAACCCGCTGGCACCTGCCGAGATGGTCATTGACCACTCGGTCCAGATCGATGCATTCGGCAACTCCGGCGCGCTGGAGCGCAACATGGAGATCGAATACCAGCGCAATGGTGAGCGTTACCAGTTCCTGCGCTGGGGCCAGACCGCATTCGATGACTTCAAGGTGGTTCCCCCGGGAACCGGCATCGTGCACCAGGTCAACATCGAATACCTGGCACGCACCGTCATGACCCGCGAGGTTGACGGCACCCTCCGCGCCTACCCGGACACCTGCGTCGGCACCGACTCGCACACCACCATGGTCAACGGCCTGGGCGTGCTCGGCTGGGGCGTCGGCGGCATTGAAGCCGAGGCAGCCATGCTCGGCCAGCCCGTCTCCATGCTCATCCCGCGCGTGGTCGGCTTCAAGCTGAGCGGCAGCATCCCCGCAGGCGCCACCGCCACCGACGTTGTGCTGACCATCACCGAGATGCTCCGCAAGCACGGTGTAGTGGGCAAGTTCGTCGAGTTCTACGGCGAAGGCGTGGCCGCAGTGCCGCTCGCCAACCGCGCCACCATCGGCAACATGAGCCCGGAATTCGGTTCCACCGCCGCCATGTTCCCCATCGACGACGTCACGCTGGACTACCTGCGCCTCACCGGCCGCTCGGACCAGAACGTGGCACTCGTGGAGTCCTACGCCAAGGAACAGGGACTCTGGCACGATCCGTCCCGCGACATCAAGTTCTCGGAGTACCTGGAACTGGACCTGTCCACGGTTGTGCCGTCCATCGCAGGCCCCAAGCGCCCGCAGGACCGCATCGAGCTGACCGAGGCCAAGGACGAGTTCCGCCACGACCTCAAGAACTACGTCTCCCACGACGCCGACGCCGGCACCCTGGACGAGTCGCTCGAGGAGACCTTCCCGGCCTCGGACTCGCCCTCCTTCACCGCCGGAGCCACGCACATCTCCGACACCGACCGCGAACCGCCGAAGTACTCGGCAGCGCACGGCGGCGCCGGCCGCATCTCCAGCCCGGTTCCGGTCAAGATGGCCGACGGACGCGAGTTTGAGCTGGACCACGGAGCGGTGACCATCGCCTCCATCACATCCTGCACCAACACGTCCAACCCTTCGGTCATGCTCGCCGCCGCCGTGCTGGCCCGCAACGCCGTCGAAAAGGGCCTCACCGCCAAGCCGTGGGTCAAGACCTCCGTCGCCCCCGGCTCGAAGGTCGTCACGGACTACTACGAAAAGTCCGGCCTGACCCCTTACCTGGAGAAGCTGGGCTTCTACATCGTGGGCTACGGCTGCGCCACCTGCATCGGCAACTCCGGCCCGCTGGAAGCCGAAGTCTCCGAGGCAATCCAGGCCAACGACCTCGCCGTCGCTGCTGTCCTCTCGGGCAACCGCAACTTCGAAGGCCGCATCAACCCTGACGTCAAGATGAACTACCTGGCCTCCCCGCCGCTGGTCATCGCGTACGCCCTGGCCGGTTCCATGGACTTCGACTTCGAAACCGATGCCCTGGGCAAGGACGAGGCCGGCAACGACGTCTTCCTGAAGGACATCTGGCCGAACCCGGTTGAGGTCCAGCAGGTCATCGATTCCTCGATCGACAAGGAGATGTTCGCCAAGGGCTACGAAGGCGTCTTCGACGGCGACGCGCGCTGGAAGGCGCTCGACACCCCCGCCGGTGACACCTTCGCCTGGGACCCGAACTCCACCTACGTCCGGAAGCCCCCGTACTTCGAGGGCATGCAGGCGCAGCCGGAGCCGGTCAAGGACATCACCGGTGCCCGCGTGCTCCTCAAGCTGGGCGATTCGGTCACCACCGACCACATCTCCCCGGCCGGTTCGTTCAAGTCCGACACCCCTGCCGGCCAGTACCTGCTGGCCAACGGCGTGGAGCGCAAGGACTTCAACTCCTACGGCTCCCGCCGTGGCAACCACGAGGTCATGATCCGCGGAACGTTCGCAAACATCCGCATCAAGAACCAGATCCTGGACGGCGTCGAAGGTGGCTTCACCCGCGACTTCACCCAGGAGGGTGGCCCGCAGGCGTACGTGTACGACGCCGCGCAGAACTACCAGGCAGCCGGCACCCCGCTCGTGGTCCTGGCGGGCAAGGAATACGGTTCCGGCTCGTCCCGTGACTGGGCCGCGAAGGGCACGGCCCTGCTGGGCGTCAAGGCCGTCATCGCCGAGAGCTACGAGCGTATCCACCGCTCCAACCTCATCGGCATGGGCGTCCTGCCGCTGCAGTTCCCGGCCGGCGAGTCCGCCGCGACGCTCGGCCTGGCAGGCACGGAGACGTTCTCCGTTGAGGGCGTCACCGCCCTGAACGAGGGCACCACGCCCAAGACCCTCAAGGTCACCGCAACCGCCGAAGACGGATCCACAAAGTCCTTCGACGCGGTCCTGCGCATCGATACCCCGGGTGAAGCGGATTACTACCGCAACGGCGGCATCCTGCAGTACGTGCTGCGCCAGATCTCCGCGAACTAGCGGTAACTGCCCAGCAGGCACCACCATCCCGAAGCCCCGGCCGGTCACCGACCAGCCGGGGCTTCGGCTTTGCATTTGTACCAAGGCGTTAGAGTTAAACGGCACGTCTACCACCCGAAGGAGGGGTCATTGGGAATCTTGGACACCATCCGGAATCCGCAGGACCTGAACGAGTTAACCGAAGAACAGCTCAAGCAGCTGGCTTCGGAGATCAGGGATTTCCTGATCACGAACGTCTCCCAGACGGGCGGACACCTCGGCCCTAACCTTGGCGTGGTGGAACTGACGCTCGCCGTGCACCGCATCTTCGAATCGCCGCGTGACAGCATCGTCTTCGACACGGGCCACCAGTCGTACGTCCACAAGCTGCTGACCGGCCGCCAGGATTTCAGCACCCTCCGCCAGGAAGGCGGCCTCTCCGGTTATCCGTCCCGGGCGGAGTCAGAGCACGACATCGTGGAAAGCTCGCACGCTTCCTCCTCGCTGTCCTGGGCCGACGGCATCTCGCGTGCCCGGCAGCTGACCGGCCAGGGCGACCGGCACGTCGTCGCCGTCGTCGGTGATGGCGCCCTGACCGGCGGCATGGCCTGGGAAGCCATCAACAACATTGCCGCCGACAGGCGGCGCCGCGTCGTCATCGTGGTCAACGACAACGGCAGGTCCTACGCGCCCACCGTTGGCGGTTTCGCGGACTACCTCGCCTCGCTGCGCCCCACCATCGATTCGTTCCGCGCGGCCCCCGCGTACGAGGTGGCGCTGGACTGGTGGAAGAAGAAGCTCCAGAACGGCGGCCCGGCGGGCCAGTTCACCTACAAGAGCCTGCATGCCATGAAGAAGGGCATTAAGGACTGGTGGGCTCCCCAGGGCATGTTCGAGGACCTGGGCATGAAGTACATCGGACCGGTTGACGGGCACAACCTCCAGGCCATGGAGCATGCCCTCGCCACGGCCAAGCACTACAACGGGCCCGTCATTGTGCACGCCATGACCGAGAAGGGTCACGGTTACGCCCCCGCGCGTGCCCACGAGGCCGACCAGTTCCACGCCGTGGGCATCATTGATCCGGAAACGGGCGAGCCCACCGGCACCGCGGGTGCCCAGTCCTGGACCTCCGTGTTCGCCAACGAAATCGCGGCCATCGCCGACGAGCGTGACGACGTCGTAGGCATCACCGGCGCCATGCTGATTCCCGTGGGGCTGCACAAGTTCGCTGCCAGGCACCCGGAGCGGGTCATCGACG
Organism: Arthrobacter sp. RT-1; assembly: GCF_003367205.1. Classification (NCBI taxonomy): domain Bacteria; kingdom Bacillati; phylum Actinomycetota; class Actinomycetes; order Micrococcales; family Micrococcaceae; genus Arthrobacter; species Arthrobacter sp. RT-1. The sequence continues at coordinate 165,621 of NZ_QRGQ01000007.1, read as the reverse complement.
TCGGCATCGCCGAACAGCATGCACTCACCGCTGCTGCGGGAATGGCCTTCGGGGGCCTGCACCCGGTGGTGGCGGTCTACGCCACCTTCCTCAACCGCGCCTTCGACCAGCTGCTCATGGACGTTGCCTTGCACAAGGCAGGCGTCACCATCGTCCTGGACCGTGCCGGGGTCACCGGACCCGACGGCGCCAGCCACCACGGCATGTGGGACATGTCCATGGTCCAGATCGTTCCGGGACTCCACCTGGCCGCGCCCCGCGACGCCACCCGGCTCCGTGAGGAGCTCCGGGAGGCCGTTGCCATCAGCGACGCCCCCAGCGTGGTCCGCTTCTCCAAGGGGTCCGTCGGCGCCGAAATTGAAGCGCTGGAACGCCTCAGTGACGGCGTGGACGTATTGGCCCGCCGTCCTTCCGGGTCCACCGAAAACGATGTCCTGATCATCAGCGTCGGTGCCATGTCAGAGCTTGCCCTGGACGTCGCCAACCGGCTGGGCGCGCAGGGCATCAGCACCACCGTCGTGGACCCGCGCTGGGTGCTTCCGGTCCGCCGTTCCATCATTGCGCTGGCCTCGCACCACCGGCTGGTGATCTGCATTGAGGACGGCGTGCGGGCCGGCGGCGTGGGCTCGCGGATCCGGCAGGAAATGCGCGCGGCAGGCGTGGATACTGCCCTGAACGAGGTGGGCCTGCCGGTTGAGTTCCTGGACCACGGCACCCGCAAGCAGGTCCTGGAACGCGTCGGGCTGACCGCCCAGCAGATAGCGCACGACGTCGTCGCGCAGGTTCTGGGAACAAAGGTTCCGTTCGCGCGTCCCCTGCCCGGGCAGCAGCACCCCACCACCGGCAGCCTTCCCATCCTGTGAGGGGAGAAGTTGAGCTGAAGTATCCGGGGGTCCTGCGGGAGCCGGCGGCGGAGGACCACCCCGCGGGGACCCGTGTTCCGGAAGGCCTGGAGCCCGGACAGCTGGTGGTGGCGCGCAACCGCAAGTGGAACGGCAAAGCCCACTGGGTGGTGCCGGGCCGCTACCTGGGCGAGGACCGGCACGGCTGGTGGATTTTCCAGGGCACCAACGAATTCTGTTCCCGGCCCGGTGCCGCCTTTTACACCAAGTCCGACGCCGTGCTCCTGGTACCCCGCGACGGCGACTGGGTTGCCACCTTCTACGATGACGCCCACCCCGGCGGGGTGCGGATCTACATCGACCTGGCCGTCGCGCACGAGTGGAACTCCATCCGCCCGAAAGTCACTGAGTTCCACGTCATCGACATGGACCTGGACGTGGTCCGGACGGCCAGCCGCGGTGTCTTTATTGACGACGAGGACGAATTCGCTGAACACCGGGTGGCGATGGACTACCCCACAGCGCTGGCAGAGTCCCTCCAGGCCTCCGCAGAAAAGCTTTACCAGGCCGTCAAGGCACAGCAGGCACCTTTCGACGGTACCGACGTCGAATGGTTCACAAAGGGACGTGGATGAGCGGAATAGTCAGGGTCTACAAGCGCGACGACGAGGGAACCCTCCACTTCAGGGAGGCCTGGTTCGACGAGGACTACGCCCAGTTCGTGATGAACTTCGGCGTCGTGGGACACCAGAGCACAACGGAAGAGACGGACGTCGCCGACCCCGATGCCGCCGAGGGCCTCCTGGACGCCTTCGCCGTGCAGTGCGCCGAGGACGGCTACGCGGAGATCCCGGAGGGGGAACAGTTCTGGGTGGTGGCCCAGTTCGCCCTGAAGACCAAGGAAGGCACCGACCGGGACCGCTACCTGGAGGAAAAGGCGAAGGACGCCCTCATCAGCCACCTCGCATGGCGGGGGCTCGGTACCGTGGAGCGCTCCGAATTCACCGACTACAAGCTGAACATCTTCTGCCTTTGCCCGGACGTGAACAAGGCCGTCAACGCCATCAAGATCTGCGCCCGCGGCGAGGACCTGGACTTCACCAAGCTCAGCATCGGAGCCGCGCCCTTCAATGAGCCGGCCAACTTCAAACTCAAGCACTCCGCCAAGCCCGCCACCGGCTTCAGCCTCTAGGAGCCGTCCGTGACCACGTACCGCCGCGTTGGAAAATCCGGCCTGACCGTCTCCACGGTGGGCCTGGGCTGCAACAACCTTGGCCGCGCCAACACCGCCACCGAATCCCAGGAGGCCACCAACGCCGTGGTCTCCGCGGCCCTCGATGCCGGGATCACCCTGTTCGACGTCGCCGACACGTACGGCCGCGAACCCGGGCTGAGCGAAACCATGCTGGGAAAGGCCCTGGGCAATAGGCGCGCGGACGTGGTCCTGGCGACCAAATTCGGGATGGACATGAAGGGTGCCAGCGGCCTCGACTTCGGTGCCCGCGGATCACGGCGCTACATCCTCCAGGCGGTGGAAGCCTCGCTGCGCCGGCTGGGCACGGACTGGATCGACCTGTACCAGTTCCATACGCCGGACCCGCTGACGCCCATCGAGGAGACCCTCGCCGCGCTCGACGCGCTCGTCAGCAGCGGAAAAGTCCGCTACATCGGCCACTCCAACCGGGCCGGGTGGCAGATCGCCCAGGCTGAGTACGTGGCGCGGCAGCTGGGTGGAGCCCGCTTCATCTCCACCCAAAACCATTACAACCTCCTGGACCGGCGCGCGGAACTCGAGGTGACTCCCGCAGCAGAGGAATTCGGGCTGGGGGTCCTCCCGTACTTCCCGCTGGCCAACGGGCTGCTGACGGGCAAGTACGCGCCCGGCCACGCACCGGAGGGGTCCCGGCTCAGCCATACCCGCACGAACATGGTGCACGACGCCGACTGGGAACAGCTGGGCGCGTTCAGCCGGTTCGCCGAGCAGCGCGGCCTGACCGAAATCGAGGTCGCATTTTCCTGGCTGGCGGCCCAAAAGTCCGTGGCCAGCGTTATTGCCGGTGCCACCAGGCCTGAGCAGGTCCGGCAAAACGCCGCAGCGGCAGACTGGGTGCCGTCGGATGCGGACCTCGCCGAGCTGGGCAGCATCTTCCCCGCGGCGCCCAAGATCGCGCTCTTCTAGGCCGCCGTGACCGCCTACCTCCTCGACGTCGACACCGGCATCGACGACGCCCTGGCGCTGGCCTACCTCGCCGCACTCCCGGACACGGAGTTCGTGTCGGTCACGGCAACACCGGGAAACGTCGATGCCGACCAGGTGGCCCGCAACACCCTGGCCCTGCTGGAACTGTGCGGCCGGCCCGGCGTGGAAGTGGCCATCGGCGCCCGCCGTCCGCTGTCCATACCGCTGCTGACAACACCTGAAACGCACGGGCCCCAGGGGATAGGCCACGCCGTCCTGCCGGAACCGTCAGGTCAGGTGTCGGAGCGGGACGCGGTGGACCTCTGGATCGAGCATGCCCGGTCCCGGCCGGGGGAGCTCACGGCCTTGATCACGGCGCCGCTGACCAACTTCGCCCTGGCACTCCGCAAGGAGCCGGCACTGCCTGACCTGCTGGCCAACGTCGTGATCATGGGCGGCTGCTTCTATTACCAGGGCAACACCACTCCCACCGCGGAATGGAACACCCACGTTGACCCCCATGCGGCCAAGGAGGTGTACGCCGCCTACCGGGGCCGGCCCTTCGACAAGCTGCCCATCGTTTGTTCGCTGGACACGACGGAGCGGATGGAGATGCACCCGGAGCACGTTCGGCAACTGGCGGAAGCGGCGGGGGCCATGGTCCCCGAGCTCGTGCTCCCGGACCAGCCCGAGGGGCAGCGCAGTACCTCGGACAATGCGCTGGTCAGGCACCTGTCCGATGCCCTGCGCTTCTATTTCGAGTTCCACCGTCTGTACGACCAGGGCTACCTGGCCCACGTCCACGACTTCTTCGCCGCCGGGGTGGCGGCCGGCACCCTGGAATACAGCGCCCGGCCGGCAACGGTGGACGTCGAAACGGTGTCCCCGCTGCTGGTCGGAACCACCGTGGCCGATTTCCGCGGGCTGTGGGGCGTCCCGCCCAACGCCAGGGTGGTGTCCGGCAGCAACCCGGCGCAGGCCTTCAGCGAACTGGTGTCCGCGGTGGGGAGCCTCGCGGCCCGGGTGGGTTGAGGACCCTACAGCGGGGCATCCTCCGGCAGGTCCACATCCAGCGCCAGCAGGGCGTTCTCCACCACTTCCATCAGCGCAGGGTGGATCCAGAAAGGACCCCGCGCCAGCTGGTGCACCGGCACTGACGTGGCCATCGCCTGGACCAGCGGCTGGATGAGCAGCGACGCTTCGTGGCCCAGGATGTGCGCTCCGAGGAGGCGGCCCGTACCGCGCTCCGCGATGAGCTTGACCACGCCTTCTTCGTCCTCCATTGCCCAGCCGTACGCCGTGGACGCGTACTCCTGGATTGCGGTGACAATCTCCGTCCCCGGTGCAGCCTGCGCCCGGGCCTCATCCTCTGTCAGGCCGACCGAGGCCACCTGCGGATTGGAGAAAACAGCAGCCGGCACCGCTGTGTAGTCCATGGGCCGGAGCCGGCCCGGGTGCTCCAGGTTGTGGGCCACCACCCGGGCTTCCCGGTTGGCCACATGCTTGAGCTGGTAGGAATTCGCGACGTCGCCCAGCGCGTACACGCCCGCCAGTGGCTGCCCGCCCGAAAGAATCCGGAGGTTTTCATCGACGGCCAGCGTGCCGTCGTCGTCCAGGTCGAAGCCTGCGGCTTCCACGTCCAGCCGGTCCGTGTTGGGCACCCGGCCGGTGGCCATCAGGACAAGGTCCGCCACCACGCTCAGGCTGCGGCCGGCGTCGTCCAGGAACACTGCGGTGGCCCGGTCGTCGCCGTTGTCCTCCACGGACTGCAGGTGGCAGCCAAGCTCCAGCTTCCAGCGGCTTGCGGCGGCCGCGGCGAAGCGACGCGAAATTTCGGCGTCATTGCCGCGCAACAGGCGCCCGGACCGGTTCACCTGGGTGACGTCCGCGCCGAAACCGTGGAAAACGGCAGCGAACTCCGCGGCGATGTACCCGCCGCCAACCACCACCACCTTCTCCGGTGCCCCGTCGATCCGCATGACGGTATCTGACGTGTGGACCTGGGGAAGGTTGGCTCCCGGCACGTCCGGAAGAACCGCCCGCGAGCCCGCCGCCACCACTACCTGGTCCGCCGTGATGTCCACACCGGAGGCGGTGCGGAGCGCCCGGGGTCCTGTAAAGCGGGCGTACTCCTCATACAGGTCCACGTGGTCCAGCTCGTCCGCCCGGTACCGGCGGCCGGCTGCGGATATCGGATCTATCCGGCCAAAAATCCTGTCCCGGATGTCGTTCCAGTGCACCTTGTCCAGGGTCAGGTCAACGCCCAGGCGGCCGGCCTCGGCGGGCACTGCCGCCAGCGCCGACGGGTACACGAACATCTTCGTTGGGATGCAGCCCACGTTCAGGCACGTGCCGCCGAACACCCCGCCGTCGATCAACGCCACGCGCTTGCCGTCCCAGAACGGGGTGATCAGCGAATTGCCGGAGCCGGAGCCGATGATGGCAAGGTCGTAGTGGGGCATAAGGGGGAGTCTAGGGCACCGTCCGCCCGGCAGCAGCCATGCCGCACAACGTCCCGGTAGAATGGTCCGCGGCCCGCCGGTTGCAGTATGTCGCTGCAGAATCCGGCGGCTGCCACCGAGGTGACATAGGTGGCGTTCCGTTCCGCCCGGGATCTCCGGGCTCCCATGCCAGCACTCAGAAGGAACCCCATGTCATCGCCCTCCCTGACGTTGCCGTCCCCGGCGCCCGCTGCTGCCCGCAGGCGCCGGCTGCTGGAAATCCTTGGCGCCCTGGCCATTGCCGGGACCTACATCTACCTGGTCCTGAACCAGCCCGCGGACATCACCGGCGGACCCGGCAGCGCCTCGGCCCTGATTGCCCTTTCAGGTTTCCTGGTGGGGGCCATCCTGCTCATCGTGGCGGTCCTGCCCACGCTTCCTGCCTCCACCCTCGTGCTGATCCCGGTGGCCCTTGTCCTGAACATCGTGCTGGGCCAGTTCGTGGGCAGCACCCTGGTCCCGTTCTACCTTGACGCGATCGGCACGGTGCTGATCGCTGTGCTGGCAGGACCCGCAGCGGGTGCCGCCACGGGAGCCCTCAGCAGCATCGTCTGGTCCTTCTTCAACCCCACCGTGCTGCCGTTCGCCGCCGGCGCCGCACTGATCGGCTGCCTCGCCGGCCTGGCCGCGCGCTGCGGCCTGTTCCGCCGTTTCTATCTCGCCCCCGTAGCAGGGTTTGCCACGGGCATCATTGGCGGTGTGGTGTCCGCCCCGGTAGCAGCCTTCGTCTTCGGCGGCACGTCCGGTGTGGCCACGGGTGCGATCGTCAGCGCCTTCCGCTCCATGGGCGACACCCTCCTGGCAGCCATCACCAAGCAGGCGCTCATTTCCGACCCCATGGACAAGGCCATCGTCTTCACAGTGGTGGCCGTCCTGGTCTATGCGCTGCCGCGGCGGACCCGGCTGCAGTTCCCGTTTGTCCGCAGGCACCGTGTCCTTGGCGGAACCACGAACGAACCGGCAGCAGCGCAGGGCTCCACACAGACTTCCTGAACAGACCTCCTGAACAGGAACCACCAGCCCATGCGCCTCCACCCGCTGACTTCCCTGGCCTTTGCCGGCAGCACGGCGGTTATCACGACGGCGGCAGCGAGTTGGCCCGTTTCCCTCGCCGTGGGCGCGGGTGCACTGGGCCTGTCCGCTGCCGGTGGCACCGCCCGGCGGCTGGTGCCTGCGGCCGCGGCCGTGCTGGTGCCGCTGGGCCTGTCCCTGCTGATCGTGCACGGGCTGTCCTTTCCCGAGGGCCGGACGGTCCTGGCCCAGTTCGGCCCGGCCCGGGTAACCGCCGAAGGCCTGGCCTTCGCCGGGGAACGGGCGGCCCAACTGTCAGCCGCCGTCCTGGCCCTGCTGGTGTTTTCCTTCAGCGTCAACGTTCCGGACCTGGTGGCCGCGTTGTCGTCGCGCGGCGTCCACGGCAGGTTCGGCTTTGTGCTGGCTTCCACCCTGACCCTGCTGCCCGCCATTACTGCGCAGGCGGGACGGATCCGGCAGGCCCAGGAGTCCCGTGGGCTGGTCATCCGGCGCGGTCTGCTGCACAAAGTGGCGGCGTTCCGGCTGCAGGCCATCCCGCTGGTCCTCTCCCTGGTGGAGGACGCCGGAACCCGCGCCGCGGCCCTGGAAGCCCGCGGTTTCAGCAGTCCAGGGCCGCGTACCAGCTACCGGGAGGTCCCCGACTCCGTTATCCAGCGCCTCCTGCGCATGCTCCTGGTCGGGGCGGCTGCGGTTGCCGTTGCCTGGCGGTTATGGCCGGCCGGGGCCGGGGGCTAGGCGTGCCGTATTCCGCAGAGCCGGTTATGGCGGCCGGCATCCGGGACTTCACCTTCCATGACGGCGGCGGGCCGGTCCTCCAGCGCGTGGACGTCGCCGTCGTCCCCGGGACCCTGACGGCCGTCCTGGGCACCTCCGGAAGCGGCAAAACAACCTTGGGAAGGCTCCTTGCCGGTTGGCTGCCCCCGGGACCCGGCGGGAACCTCACCGGGTTCCTGGAGCTCACCGGCACCCGGCTTCAGTTCAACGGCGACGCCGGGGACCCCCGGATTGACCCCGCGCAGTGGGGCCGGCAGGTGGGCTTTGTTCCCCAGGATGCTGGTGCCGTCCTGTCCACGGTCCGGGCCACCGTGGCGGAGGAACTCGCGTTCGGCCTCGAAAGCTCCGCCATGGACCGTACCGCCATGGTGGCAGCCGTTGAGCAGACGGCGGGCCTGCTGGGACTTCGCAACCTGCTGGGTCGCCATCCGGCCCGGCTCTCGGGCGGCCAGCTTCGACGCCTGTCCATCGGCTGCGCCATCATTACCCGCCCGCCGGTGCTCATCATGGATGAGCCCTTCGCCTCCCTTGACGCTGCGGGCGCCCGCGAACTGGGTGACCTGGTGCGCGGCCTCGTGAAGGCCGGCACCGCCGTCGTCATCCTTAGCCAGATGGTGGACGGGCTGCTCCGGGAAGCCGATCACTGGTTGGTCCTGGCGGACGGCACGGTCAAGGCAAGCGGAACACCCGCCGCGCTGAAGGCAGGGCCACCCACGGTGTTGGCGGCTATCCGGCGCATCCACGACGAGCGGGCAACCGGCGGCGCTGCGCCGGCTCCCCGCCATGCCGGACATTCCGCCCCGGCCCTGGAGCTCCGCGGGGTTTCCTTCGGGTACCGGAAGGACGGCCGTCCCGCCAGGCAGGGCTTCACGTGGCAACGCCGTCAGGGCTCCCGTACCACTGACAACCAATCGACGGTGCTGCAGGGAGTCGACCTTGCGGTCCATCCCGGCGAGATCGTGGCCGTCACCGGGCCCAATGGGGCGGGAAAATCAACGCTCCTGAGGCACTTCAACGGCCTGCTGAGGCCCACCACCGGAACCGTCCTGGTGCAGGGGGAGGACATTTCCGGAAGACCGGTCGGTTCCACGGCAGCCGCGGTGGGCCTGCTGTTCCAGCACCCGCGCGAGCAGCTGTTCGAACGCACCGCCCTGCGGGAGGTCCGGTTCGGCCTGGACCGGTTGTTTGGGCAGGATGAGGCAGGGGAAAGGGCCGCGGCGGCACTGGCGGCCGTCGGTCTCTCAGCGGCAGCCCAGGAACACCCCGCGGAGCTGCCCGCGTCCCGCCAGCGGCTGCTGGCCCTGGCGACAGTTCTGGCCCGCAAACCCGCCGTCCTCGCGCTGGATGAGCCGACCGTCGCCCTCGACGGCGATGGGCTTGCCGTCCTGGATGCGGCGGTCCGGTCCGCGGCGGCGGAGGGAGCCGCCGTCGTGCTGGTCACCCATGACCTGGGTTACGCACGATCGGCGGCGCACCGCACCATTGCGCTCGGCGCCGGCCGGCTAGCGGAAGCCTGAACCGGTCCGGTTATCCCGCGGCCGGGCGGGACGCCCTGCCCGGCGGCAGGAAGGGCTTGCCGTTGACGCGTTCCGAGGCCCCCACCCGGTCCAGGTACGGGGTGATGCCGCCGAGGAACATGGGCCAGCCCGCGCCGAGGATCATGCAGAGGTCGATGTCTTCGGGGCCTGCCACCACGCCTTCGTCCAGCATCAGTCCGATCTCCTGGGCCAGGGCGTCCTGGGTACGGCGCAGGACGTCTTCGCCGGTGGAGGGGCTGGTGCCGAAGGACATCAGCGACAGCGTGGACTGCGGGATTTCCTGCGTGCCGTCCGGGGCGGTTTCCCAGAGAGCCTTCACTCCGTTGTCGATGAGTTTTTGCAGGTTGGCGGACACCGGGAAGCGGTCACCGAAAGCGGCGTTAAGCGATTCCTGGACGTGCTGGGCCACCGGCAGCCCCACCATGGCCAGCAGCGTGAAGGGGGTCATCGGCAGGCCCATGGGCCGCAGGGCATTGTCCGCCACGTCTGCCGGGGTGCCCTCGTCGAAGGCGGCGGTGACTTCGCCCATCAGGCGCAGCAGGATGCGGTTGACCACAAACGCGGGTGCATCCTTGACCAGTACCCCGGTCTTCTTGAGCGCCTTGGCCAGTTCAAAGGCGGTGGCGAGGACGGCGTCATCGGTCCGCGGGGCCCTGACGATTTCCAGCAGCGGCATCACGGCCACGGGGTTGAAGAAGTGGAACCCCACCAGCCGTTCCGGATGCTGGAGGTCCTCGGCCATGGCGGTCACGGACAGCGAGGAGGTGTTGGTGGCCAGGATGCAGTCAGGGCTGACGATGGCTTCGAGCTCGGCGAACACCTGCTTCTTGACGTTCAGTTCTTCGAAGACGGCTTCGATGACGAAGTCGGCGTCGGCGAACACGTCCTTGGACACGGATCCCGTCACCAGCGCTTTGGTGCGGTTGGCGGCGTCCTGGCTGATCCGCTGTTTGCCCAGGAGCTTGTCCACTTCGGCGTGGACGTAGCCCACTCCCTTGTCCACGCGGCCCTGGTCGATGTCCGTCATCACCACGGGGACCTTGAGCTGGCGGGCGAAGAGCAGCGCCAGCTGGCTGGCCATCAGGCCGGCACCCACCACGCCTACCTTGGTGACCGGACGGGCCAGGTTGCGGTCGGGTGCGCCGGCGGGACGCTTGGAGCGTTTCTGGACCAGGTCAAGGAAGGCGTACACCGTGGCGCGGAACTCGTCGGTCTGCATGAGTTCTGCAAGTGTTTCGCATTCCAGCTCTGCAGACTCCGCCTGGGTCATGGTGCGGTTGGCCTCCAGGACGTCAAGGACCTTTCCCGGGGCGGGTGCGGCATGTGAGGTCTTTGCCTCCACGAACCGGCGTCCTGCTGCCACTGCGGCAGCCCACCTGGTTGCGGTATCCGGCGCGGCGGGGTCGACGGCGTTGGCACGTTCCGGCACCAGACCGCCGGAGATGACTTCCGCGGCCCATGCCAGGGACTGCTCAAGGAAGTCCGCCGGCTCAAAGACGGCATCGGCGATGCCGAGTTCGAAGGCCTGGGGTCCGGTCAGTGTCCGGTTGTTGCTGAGCGGGTTTTCGATCATCACCTTCACGGCGTTTTCCGGGCCGATCAGGCGCGGCAGGATGTAAACCCCGCCCCAGCCGGGTACCAGGCCAAGGAAGGCTTCCGGCAGTGCCAGGGCCCCCGCGCCCGTGGACACGGTGCGGTAGGTGGACTGCAGGGCGATTTCCAGCCCGCCGCCCAGGGCCGCGCCGTTGATGAACGCGAAGCTGGGAACCCCCAGGTTGGCGAGCGTGCGGTAGACGTCGTGCCCCAGCTGCGCCATCCACAGCCCGTGTTCCCGCTTCTCAAGTGCCTTCACCGCTGAAAGGTCTGCGCCCGCCACCAGGTAGTAGGGCTTCCCCGTCACGCCGACGCCGGCGATCTCGCCGCGGGCGGCCCGCTCCCGGAGGCCTTCGAGTACTTTGCCGAGTTCCACGAGGGTCCTGGGTCCCAGCGTGGTGGGCTTGGAGTGGTCCAGGCCGTTGTCGAGGGTGATGAGGGCGAAGGTTCCCGGGCTTGGCTTGCCGGCGGCGGCCGGCAGTTCGATGTCCCGGACGAGCGCGTGGGTGACGGTTTCGTCGGGGAACAGGGCGGCGAACCCGATGAAATCTGCGGCGCTCATGCCGTGGCTCCTTCAGTTGCCGACGCTGCGGCTGTGCTTCCGCTGTAGTCGGGATGGTGGGGGTTTTCCCAGATTACGGTGCCGCCCATGCCCAGGCCCACACACATGGCCGTGATGCCGAAGCGGACGGAGGAATCCTCCTCGAACTGGCGGGCGAGCTGGGTCATCAACCGGACGCCTGAGGAAGCAAGGGGATGCCCGACGGCGATCGCGCCGCCGTAGCGGTTGACGCGGGGGTCGTCGTCGGGAATTCCGAAATGGTCCAGGAAGCTGAGGACCTGCACAGCGAAGGCTTCGTTGATTTCGAACAGGCCGATGTCCCCAATGGTGAGCCCGGCATTGTCCAGTGCCTTCTCGGTGGCCGGAACGGGGCCGATGCCCATCACCTCGGGCTCCACCCCGGCGTAGGCATAGCTGACCAGGCGCATCTTCACCGGCAGGCCGAGCTCCGCGGCGGCCTCTGCGGAGGCCAACACCGCAGCGGTGGCGCCGTCATTCAGGCCGGCGGAGTTTCCGGCGGTGACCCGGCCGTGCGGCCGGAAAGGTGTCCGCAGGGCGTCCAGGTCCGCCATGGTGGTGCCGGGCCGCGGCGGTTCGTCAACGCTGTGGACAGTCCACCCCTCACCCGGCTTCCGGGCAGCCACCGGAACCAGGTCCGGCTGGATCAGGCCCATTCCGTAGGCGGCGGCAAGTTTGGCCTGGGACGCGACGGCGTAGGTATCGGCACGTTGCTTGGTGATGGCCGGAAAGCGGTCGTGCAGATTTTCGGCGGTGTTGCCCATGTTCAGTGCCGCCGGGTCCACCAGCCGCTCCGACATGAAACGGGGGTTGGGATCGGCGCCGGAGCCCATCGGGTGGTTGCCCATGTGCTCCACCCCGCCGGCAATGACAACGTCGTAGGCGCCGAATCCGATGCCTCCGGCAGTCGATGTCACGGCGGTCATGGCGCCCGCGCACATCCGGTCAATGGCGAACCCGGGGACGGTCCGCGGCAGGCCGGCCAGCAGGGCTGCAGTCCTGCCAAGGGTGAGGCCCTGGTCACCGGTCTGGGTGGTGGCTGCGATGGCCACTTCATCCACGCGCTCCGGCGGCAGGGACGGGTTCCGGCGAAGCAGTTCGCGGATGCATTTCACGATCAGGTCGTCGGCGCGGGTTCCGGCGTAGATGCCTTTCTCGCCGGCCCGGCCGAATGGTGTGCGGACGCCGTCAACAAAGACGATGTCGCGGACAGTGCGCTGGGATGCGCCGCTTCCGTGGTGGCTCACGTTTAACTCCTCATCGAGACGTAGGCGCCTGAATGCATGCCGGACTACGGCAGCATCATGACGGCAGTGAACCCGATGTTACTCGTCAGTAACTTAGCCCGCAAGAGGAGAGCCCGTGCCTTCCGGCGGGGGCGGCCGGCGCGGAGCCGAACTACCGGGAGGGGCTACTGTTCCGCCGGTACGGCGGCAGCCGGCTTGGGCTCCTTGGGCGGCAGGGGCTGTGGATTGAGGAAAGCGTGGGTGATCAGGGGTGCCGCCAGTCCGACCTGCCACTCGCGTGCCCCCAGGGTGCGCAGTTCAGCGGCCACCGATGCTTCGCTGATTTCCGCTGGAGGACGCCATGCCACGCGCCGCAGGTAATCCGGAGTCAGCAGGTTTTCCAGCGGCAGGTTCAGCTGGTCGGCTTTCTCCTGCAGCAGGGGCCGGGCAGTGGCCAGCCGTGCGGCCGCTTCGGGGTCGCGGTCTGCCCAGACGCGCGGCGGCGGCGGGGCGTTGGTGGCCAGGTGCAGCGGCGGAAGTTCTTCCAGGTCGCGCGCGGTGGCGATGCAGCGCAGCCAGCGCGGGGCTTCCCGCTGCGCCGCCCGGCCATGGAAGCCCTTGGTGCCCAGCAGTTGCGGCACCGTGGCGGGCATGGCCTTGGCCGCTGCCACCAGGGCGGAATCCGGGATCAGCCGGCCCGGTGCCACATCCCTTTTCTGCGCCAGCGAATCGCGCTCCAGCCACAGTTCCCGGACGGCGGCAAGCTGCCGGCGGTCCCTGATCTGGTGCAGGCCGGAGGTCTTCCGCCAGGGGTCGACCCGGGGCGGGGCCACGCCCGCTGCGAGGATGGCAGCAAATTCCTGCTCGGCGTAGTCGAGTTTTCCGTCCGCCTCGAGAAGTTCCACGAGTTCTTCGCGCAGTTCGGTAAGGACCTCGACGTCGAGGGCCGCGTAGCGCAGCCACGGCTCGGGCAGGGGCCGGGTGGACCAGTCGGCGGCCGAGTGCTCCTTGGCGAGGCCGAACCCCAGCAGCTGTTCGATCACCGCGGCCAGGCCAACCCGGGGCAGTCCGGCCAGGCGGGCGGCCAGTTCGGTGTCGAAGAGTTTGTCCGGCCACATGCCGAGCTCTGAGAGGCAGGGCAGGTCCTGGCTGGCGGCATGCAGGATCCATTCGACGCCGCGGAGGGCATCGTTGATGATGTCCAGGTTCTCGAAGGGTTCGGGGTCGATGAGCCAGGTCCCGGCCCCTTCGCGGCGGATCTGGACCAGGAAAGCCCGCTGCCCGTACCGGAATCCGGAAGCGCGTTCGGCGTCGACTCCTGCCGGGCCTGTTCCGGCGGCGATGGCGGCGGCGCAGCGCTCCAGGCCGGCCTGCGTTTCGATGACCAGCGGTACGCCGTCCCGGGGCGCGGCAAGTTCGATGATTTCGGGGATGGGGCTGTCGAAGCCTTCCACCGTGATGTGGGGTGCGGTATCAGCAGCCGGAACGCCGGCCGTGGTGTTTTCCGGAATATTAGGGGTCATGATGCCCCCAGTTTACCGGCCGGCAGGCCGCGGACGGGTGGCGGCAGGGCCATGCCTAGTTCCGCCGCCGGTGCGGCAGGGGCGTCACGCCGTCCGGAAGCGGCGGCAGGCCGGCGAAAGTGCAGACCATGTCGGACCAGGCCTCGAGGTGTGCCGTGACGTCCGGGGATGCCGGGGTCCACGAGGCGCGGAGCTCGATGTCGATGGAGCCGGGCCGTTCCGCAAGGGTGCCGAAGCTCTCGGAGAGGACCCGGGTGGCAGTTCCGCCGGCGGCCCGGTACTGCGCCTTGTGGTTCTCCAGCGCCTCCACCAGCCAGGTCCAGGCGACTGTTCCGAGCATCTCGTCGTTGCCCATGTCCGGTTCCAGTTCGGCCCGGATGTACGTGACAATCCGGAACTCGCCGTCCCAGACTGCCGAGCCGTCGGGGTCATGGAGCAGGATGAAACGGCCGGTAGCCAGCTCCGTTTCGTCGTCGTCCACTGTCCCCGCCGCGGAGGCGAGGGCCATGGCGGCGGGGCCGTGCAGGGGAGTGGCGGTTCCGGTGCCCGGTGCCATGACTTCCGCACCCAGCGCGACGGCGAAAGGTGCCAGGCGTGCCGGCGCGGGGATCTCCGCGAGGCGGAGTTCCCTGCGGCACTGGGCTTTCCTGAGGGTTCCCAACGCGTGGAGAAAGTCCGGGGGAACCTGGTCAAGTGCGTTCACCTTCGCAGGTTACGCAACGGGAAGGGGCAGGGCGGGAAGGCTCGCCGCCGGCGGCTTAGCCGGACTGCCCGTTCCGGTGATCGCGGAGTTCATGGCGGATCGCTGCGGCGAAGGCATCGATATCCTCCTCGGTGGTGTCGAAGGAACACATCCAGCGCACTTCGCCGGCTGCCTCATTCCAGTCGTAGAAGCGGAAGGAGGTGCGCAGCTTGTCTGCCACGCCCGGGGGCAGGATGGCGAAGACGCCGTTGGATTCGGTTTTCTGCGTCGGCTGGACGCCGTCGATGGTGTCGACGGCGGCGCGGAGCCGGGCCGCCATGGCGTTGGCATGCGACGCGGACCGCAGCCAGAGGTCGCCCTCGAGCAGGGCAATGAACTGGGCCGACATGAACCGCATCTTCGAGGCCAGCTGCATGTTCATTTTCCGCAGGTAGACCAGGCCGTGCGCGGCCTCGGGATTGAGTGCCACCACCACTTCACCGAACAGCAGGCCGTTCTTGGTGCCGCCGAAGGAAAGGATGTCCACGCCGGCGTCGCGCGTGAAGGCACGCAGCGGTACCTGGAGGTGGGCTGCGGCGTTGGCCAGCCGTGCGCCGTCCATGTGCAGCTTCATGCCCCTGGCGTGGGCGTGGTCGGCGATGACCCGAACCTCCTCGGGTGTATAGCAGGTGCCAAGCTCGGTGGTCTGCGTAATGGACACGGCCAGCGGCTGGGCGCGGTGCTCGTCGCCCCAGCCCCAGGCCTCCCGGTCGATCAGCTCGGGCGTGAGCTTGCCGTCCGGCGTGGGGACGTGCAGCAGCTTGATGCCGCCGATGCGTTCCGGGGCGCCGTTCTCATCCATGTTGATGTGGGCGGTGGAGGCACATACCACGGCACCCCAGCGGGGGAGCAGCGACTGAAGGGACAGCACGTTGGCGCCGGTCCCGTTGAATACGGGGAAGCACTCGATGCCCGGCCCGAAATGCTCCATCATCAGCTCGTGCAGCCGCGCGGTGTAGTCGTCCTCCCCGTAGGAGACCTGGTGGCCGTCGTTGGCTGCCGCGAGTGCGGCCAGGACTTCGGGGTGGACGCCGGAGTAGTTGTCCGACGCGAAGCCCCGCACGGTGGGGTCGTGCAGCCGCACGGCCGTGCCTGTTTCTGCTGTTGTTGTCATGCCTTTGCTCACGCTTTCAGTCTATGTATCTTCACTGCACCGTACAGTCAGGCACCGTGACGTCAGGAGCCGTACGGTGCTGGTCCGCCTACGGCGCCAGCCGGAGGCGGGTGCCGTTTACGTCGTCTGCCGGGGAACTGAAGAGTCCCACGACGGCGGTGGCCAGGTCCTTGACGTCCGTCGCGCCGGGGAAGGACCTTTCGGGATGGCTGCGGCGCAGTCCATCGTCCACCAGGGCCTTCACCACCAGCACGACGGCGGCAGCCTGCCCGCCGCCGTCGGCAGTTGCTGCCTTGCGGAAGCCGTCCGCCATGGCCATGGTCCACGCTTCGGCGGCCGCCTTGGCGGCGACGTAGCTGGCCACTGCCGCCCCTGGTTTGTCGAGGGCGGTGGAAGACACCATGGCGAACCTGCCGTGGCGGGAGGCGGCGATGTCGTCGAAGAAGACCCGGGAGACGTTGCGCAGCGTGGTGACGGCGGCCTGGTGAAGGAAGTCCCAGTCCTCGTCCGACTGGTCCGGGATGCCCTTCGCTCCCCGCCAGCCACCCACCAGGTGGATGACGCCGTCCACGGGCCCGGCAACGGCGGAGGCTTCGTTGCGCAGCTGCCGGACGTCGTCGAGCCTGGCGAGGTCGCATACGAGGGGTGTGACGCCGTCGCCCGCCTGGCGTGCAGCAGCCTCAATCCGCGCCTGGTCGGACCCCGCGGTGACCACCCGGTGCCCGGCGTCCCGCAGCGCGCGGGCTACTGCCACCCCGGAGGCTCCGCTGCCGCCCGTGACCAGGACGGTGAGTTTCAGCGGTTCCGCGCCCTGGGGCCCGCTCATAGGGCGGAACTGCCCGTGATTCCGGCGGTGGATTCGATGACCGGGCGCATTTTCTTCTCCAATGCCTCGTAGAACATGGACAGCGGGAATTCATCATCCAGCACCTGGTCGGTCAGGCCGCGCGGGGCGCCGGACAGGGGAAGGGCAGCCGGACCCTTCGCCCAAACGGACGCCGGGTGGGGGGTGACGGTTTCCGAAACCAGTTCGTACGCGGCGAGCCAGTGCGCGGTCTTGGGCCGGTCGATGGAACGCCAGTACAGGTCATCGATCTTTGCCCCCAGCGCAATGACGGCGTCGGCCACTTCGTCCCAGTCGATGGTGAGCCGGGTGTCGGTCCAGTGCAGGACATGCTGCTGGTGGAGCCAGGCAAAGAGTAGCTGTCCGCCCAGGCCGTCGTAGTTCCGGACGCGGCTTCCGGTGATGGCGAAACGGAAGATACGGTCGAAGATGATGGCGTACTGCACCAGCTTGGCGTGCCGGCGTGCCTCCGGGTCGGCGTCGTCGTCCTTCTCGATGCGGACGGACTCGCGGAAGGCGGTGAGGTCGCAGCGCAGTTCCTCCAGGGAGTACAGGAAGAACGGCATGCGCTGCTTGATCATAAAGGGATCAAACGGCAGGTCGCCGCGCATGTGCGTCCGGTCGTGGATGAGGTCCCACATCACGAAGGCGGCTTCCGTGAGGTCCTGGTCGGCCAGCATTTCGGCAGCGCCCTCCGGCAGTTCCAGACTGGTGGTTTCGGCGGCGGCCTTGAGCACCCGGCGGAAGCGGGCCGCCTCGCGGTCAGCGAAGATGGCACCCCACGTGAACGTGGGGGTTTCGCGCACGGCGACGGTCTCGGGGAAGAGCACCGCCGAGTTGGTGTCGTAGCCGGCGGTGAAGTCCAGGAAGCGGATGGGGACGAACAGCTTGTTGGAGTAGTCGCCGCCTTCCAGGCCGGCAATGAACTCGGGCCAGATGACCTCGATCAGGACAGCCTCCACCAGGCGGCTGCTGCTGCCGTTCTGGGTGTACATGGGAAAAACCACCAGGTGCTGCAGTCCGTCCCGGCGCTGCTCCTGCGGCTGGAAAGCGAGCAGCGAGGAGAGGAAGTCGGGAACACCGAATCCACCGGCTGCCCAGGCGGAAAAGTCTGCGCAGACGGCCTCCAGGTACGCAGAGTCGTGCGGGAAGGCAGGGGAGAGTGCACTGACGGCGTCAATGATCACCTTGGTCTGGGCGGAGGCTTCACTGTGCGCGGCAGTGTCCGGGATGGACCCGTCCTGGACCTGGAGGGCCTGGAGGGCGGTGGCTGCTGCCTTAAGCCGGAGCCAGTCCTGGTTGTTTGCGGAAATCCCGGTGACGGCGGCGGTCAGGGTTTCAGTCATCGTCGGCTGCCTTTCTGGTTGCTTGCTAACTAGTGCCGAGCGTAGCAAGCAACCAGCAGAACTAATCTGAAAAGCACCCTAGCCTAAGAAATGCTGTGGCTAGAGGACGGGATCAACTGGGCGAGACATGACCGCCGCTGGGGAATCAGTTTCCCGGGTTACCGTCGCTGACCTGCGGCTTTTCGTTCGAAACCAGTTTCAGGGACACCGAGTTGATGCAGTAGCGCTGGTCGGTGGGGGTGCCGTAGCCCTCGCCTTCAAAGACATGGCCCAGGTGGGAATCACAGGTGGCGCAGCGGACCTCCACGCGCTCCATGCCCAGCGTGCGGTCATGGATGTACCGGACGGTGCCCTCAGCCAGGGGAGCCCAGAACGACGGCCAGCCGCAATGCGAATCGAATTTCTCGTTGCTGGTGAACAGTTCCGCCCCGCACGCCCGGCACTGGTAGACCCCCGGGGTGTGGGTATCCCAGTACTCTCCCGTGTAGGGGCGCTCGGTACCGGCCTGGCGCAGGACGTGGTACTCCTCGGGCGTGAGTTCTTCCCGCCACTCGGCGTCGCTTTTCTGGACGGTGGCCTTCGCTGCGGCGGGCTCACCCGGTGCCGCCGTTGGATCTGCCACCGCGTCGGTGGCCTTGTTACCGAAAATGCTGTTTCCGAAGATGCTCATATGAATGCCAACGCTTAGGAGTCGCCGATAAATCCCGAGCCCGCGTACAGGTGCAGCACGGGGACGCCCAGCTGGTCCTGGGCCTTGTTGGCCCAGTCGGTATGGAAAGTATCGGCCACGGCGTGCGGCCGGGTAATCACCACTGCCTGTGAGGCGCCCGTTTCGCGGACCCTGGATACCAGCCCGTTGACCGCGCCGCCGTCCACAACTTCACCGGTGACGCCGCTGCCCAGTCCTTCCAGCGCAGCCAGCGACACGGCAAGGGTTTCCGATGCCTGCGCCCGCTCGGTGGTGGGGTCCGGGGTGTGGGACGTGAGCTCGCGGAAGGCTTTGGCGATGTCCAGCATGGACAGGTTCTCCAGGAAGTCCACCAGCAGGTGCCGCTCGGTGTTTGCCGGCACCAGCACCAGCAGGCTGGAATCCGATCCGTCCACGAGCCGTTCTATGTTCAGGCGGTCGTCCGCCCCCAGGGGTTCTTCGGTCAGGATGACGATGGGATCACTCATGGCCTTAGCCTAGCCCTGTGCATGGGGCGCCGCACTCAATCTTCGGCTCCGCCCGCGGCCGCCACCGCGGTGCGGAATGTGGGCTTCCGTTTCGAGGCGGTAAGAATAGTGCCATGGCTCTTTTCCAGCGCACCAGCCCTGCCCCTGTTGTCCGCACCCCCGAGGACGGCGGAATGTCCCTGGGGACCAAGTGGGCCATCGGCGGGGCCATCGGTGGGGTTTCCCTGGCCGGGCTCCTCGCCACGGGTTCGTCTGCGCTCGCCGTCTACTTTGCGCGCCGGGTCATCACGCCGTCCCGGCAGAGGACGGCCGACCAGGAAGTGCTGGCCGTCATCCGGGACGGCCGGCAGCAGCAGGTGATCCTGGCAGCCACTGACGACACCACGATGGAGGGGGTGTACGGATTCTTTTTCGACGGCGGCAAGGGGCATGCGCGCATCGGCCGCATCGTCTCCTATTCGCCGGCTGAAAGGACGGTCCTGCGCGAGGTGGAGGCCGTGTATTCCGGTGACCTCTCCACGGCGCGCTGGGGCTGGTGGAGCGGTGCCACCTACCCGGACCCGGCCGCCGTCGGAATTCCTGCGGAGGACGTGATGATCCCGGTGGACCGCGGCGAAGCGCCGGCCTGGCTGGTACGCGCCGGAGGTACCGCCCGGACCTGGGCGGTGATGGTGCACGGGCGCGGCGCCACCCGGCAGGAGGCGCTGCGCGCAGTGGGGCCGGCCCTGGAGCTTGGACTCACCAGCCTGGTGGTGTCCTACCGGAACGACGGGCTGGCGCCGTCGGCGGACGACGGCCGGTATGGCCTGGGTTCCACCGAGTGGCGGGATGTCGAGGCTGCCATCGAGTATGCGCTGGGCAAGGGAGCCGAGGAGATCGTGCTGTTCGGCTGGTCGATGGGCGGCGCCATCTGTCTCCAGGCCGCCGATCTGTCCCGCTACCGCCACCTGATCCGCGCCATGGTGCTCGATGCGCCGGTGATCGACTGGGTGAACGTCCTGGCCCACCACGCACAGCTGAACCGCATCCCGTCGCTGGTGGGCCGCTACGGGCAGCTGATGCTGGGGCACCCGCTCGGCCGCCGGCTCACCGGCCTCGCTGCCCCGGTTGACCTCAAAGCGATGGACTGGGTGTCGCGCGCCGTGGAGCTGCGGACTCCCACGCTGATCCTGCACAGCGTGGACGACGAGTACGTGCCGTACAAACCGTCAGCCCTGCTGGCCGAACGTAACCCGGAGATGGTCACGTTTGAGACCTTCAGCCGTGCACGGCACACGAAAGAGTGGAACGTTGATCCGGAGCGGTGGGAGAGGCTGGTGAAGGCGTGGCTGCGGCAACAGCTGGCCCCGCGGCTGAACCCCGGTGCTGCGACTGCGGCCGGATCCCCGCGCCCTGGCCAGTAGGGGCCGCCGTCAGCTGAGGAGCGCGCTCCGCCACACGTCAATGTGCCGTGCGACGTACTCCGCCGAAGCTTTCCAGTGTTCCCCGTGGCCGTCGTCGTACATGCGCGCCCATGGCTGGCGCCCCGAATCCTTCGCTTCCTGCAAGAGGCCGTACATTGCCTGCACGCGGTGGACGAGCGTCTGCGGAAGCGCCCGCCGCTGCCCTTCATCCGCGCGGTAGCCGTCCCTGAATGCGCGAAGGCGGACGCCTGCCTCATGGGGGTCCGCACCTTCCCACAATCCGGCGAAGGACTGTGCAGCGTAGGCAAGATCCCAGAGCCGTGAACTGGGGCCGGCGCCATCCCAGTCAATGAACACCCAGCGGCCACCCGTCACGAGGTTCCACGGGGCGAGGTCGTTGTGGCAGATCAGCTCGGCTTCCGGTGCGGGGATGAGCACCTTCCATCGGCTGACATCCTCCGGGGTGCACAACGGGCTGTTGTCGTGGATGGCCCGGATCATGCCGCCCACCTTGTGGAGATCGGCCGTTTCCAGCTGCCCCCGGTCGATGGCCAGGGTTCCTTCGACGTACTCGATTACCTGGCGGCCCTCGTTGTCCTGTCCCGCGGCCCGCGGAACATCCAGCCCCGCAGCCGCCAGGACGGAAAGAAAGTGATGCACATCCGGGGTGGAGGTTTCCCAGGGCTTCCGCACGGTATTGCCGACCCGCACAACAAAATCCGCAGCGTTGCCGCCGGACAGGGCCTGCTCTTCGCTCACTCGTGCCCGTGGCCCTGTGCCAGCGAGCTGATGGACGCTGTCACGGCGTCGGTCAGCCGTACCAGGTCGGCGGGCGCGAGCTCGATGTCCAGGCCGCGTCTGCCTCCCGAAACCAGCACGGTATCCAGCGCCAGCGCACTGGAATCCAGCACGGCAGGGGAGGGGAGCCGCTGGCCCAACGGAGAGATACCGCCGAGGACGTAGCCGGTCCGCCGCTGGGCAGCAGCGGGATCCGCCATGGCAGCCTTCTTGGAACCCAGCGCGGCGGCGAAGGCCTTGAGGTCAAGCGTTCCGCTGACGGGCACGATGCCGACCGCCAGCTTGCCCTCGACCTCCACCATCAGGGTCTTGAAGACCCGGGCCGGGTCGATGCCGAGGACTTCCGCAGCCTCCGCGCCATAACTGGCAGCGGAAGGATCATGGGTATAGGGGTGCAGCACAAAGGGAACTCCGGCTGCGGTCAATGCCGCTGTGGCCGGAGTTCCCTGTGCGGTGCTTTTGCGTGCCATACGCTCTAGGCGCGGACGCCGGACGTGGCGGCCACCTTGCGTTTGATCCGCCCGAGCATTGCCGTCATGCCCCGCATCCGGAGCGGCGTGATGGCCCGGGTGAGGCCGAGCAGTTCGGGCATGTCGTCCGGCACTGACAGGATCTCACCGGCGGTCAGCCCGTCCAGGCCCTCATGCAGCACGCCGGCGAAACCACGCGTGGTGGGAGCCTCGGCCGGGGCCTTGAAGAACAGCCGCACGGCGGCAGCTGCCGGGCCGTCGTCGTTCTTCTCCGTCTCGATGGTGAGGAACAGCGGGGACTGGCACTCCACAACCTGCTCCAGCAGCTCAGGGTGGTCCTTGAGCCGGTCCGGAAGCTCGGGCAGTCCCTCCGAGAATTCCAGCAGCAGCTGGAGCCTCTCGGGTTCGGTCAGGGCCTGGAAGTCGTCCACGATCGCCGCCAGGGCGGAAGGCAGGGCTTGAGTAGTCATCAGTCCAATTCTACGCGGGAGGAACTCCCGTCAGACTCCTGCCGGGACGGGAAAGGAACCGCGCTCGGCGCCCTTGACGATGGGGACGCGGACGGCGTTGCCCCACTCGGTCCAGGAACCGTCGTAGTTCCGGACGGACTCGAAGCCCAGGAGGTACTTAAGGGCGAACCAGGTGTGGCTGGAACGCTCGCCGATGCGGCAGTAGGCCACGACGTCGTCCCCTTCAGCCAGGCCTGCTTCGCCAAGGTACAGGGCCTCAAGTTCCTCACGGCTGCGGTAGGTGCCGTCAGCGGCGGCGGCGCGTGCCCACGGAATGGAAGCGGCGGTGGGGATGTGGCCGCCGCGCAGCGCGCCCTCCTCCGGGTAGGCAGGCATGTGGGTGCGCTGGCCGGTGTATTCCTCGGGGGAGCGGACGTCGATGAGGGGCTTGCCCAGGTGCGCCAGGACATCCTCCTTGAACGCGCGGATGGGAGCGTCATTGCGCTCGACCTCCGGGTAGCTGCCGCGTGCGGGGGCCGGCTTCTCCTTGGTCAGCTCACGGCCTTCGGCAATCCACTTGTCGCGGCCGCCGTCCAGCAGGCGGACGTCCTGGTGGCCGAAAAGGGTGAAGACCCACAGGGCGTAGGCGGCCCACCAGTTGGACTTGTCACCGTAGATGACCACGGTGCTGTCGCGGGAGATGCCTTTTGACGCCGCGAGCTCGGCAAAGGCGGCGCCGTCCACGTAGTCCCGGGTCACCTCGTCGTTCAGGTCGGTGTGCCAGTCGATCTTCACGGCACCCGGAATGTGCCCGGTTTCGTAAAGGAGGACGTCCTCATCGGATTCGACAACAACCAGTTCACCGTTGGCTACCGCGCCGCTTTCGATGGCCGCGGCAAGCCATTCGGTGGAGACCAGCCGCTCGGGGTGGGCGTAGGCAGCGAATTTCTCGTTCTGTTCAACGGGGTAGGGCATAGCGTTGGCCTTTCATTGAGAACACGGGACAGCTGAATGTGGAAGGGCGCCGGTGTTGGGACCTGGTCCCACACTAGCCAGCGCCCCACGCGATGTCCGTATTCCGTTAACAGGACGAAATGTTGCCTTCATCACGCATCCGGCTGCCGGGGCGGATGAAGCCCGGGGCTGCAGCCTGTTGCCGGTATCCTTTCTGGGGACCTCCTACCAGCAGAACGGACCACCTTGGTACAGATCGAACAGCTTGCCGCCCGCACTCCGGCAGTTTCGGTGGATGAACTCCTCAAGGGATTCTTTCCATCGCCGCGATTCGGCCAGGTCTCCTTTGCCAGCTACCGGCCGGATCCCAAACAGCCCAGCCAGGCCGCAGCAGTCCGCGCCCTTCAGGGCTTTGCCGAGGGCGTGGGATCGGGTGACGGCGGCGGCCTGTTCAAGAAGCTGTTCGGCAAGAAGGACACCTCCCGTGCCGGGATCTACCTGGATGGCGGCTTCGGCGTGGGCAAGACCCACCTGCTTGCGTCCCTCTGGCATGCGGCGCCGGGCCCCAAGGCCTTCGGCACTTTCGTGGAATACACCAACCTGGTGGGTGCCCTGTCCTTCCGCAAAACCGTGGATGCGCTGAGCAGCTACAAACTTGTCTGCATCGACGAATTTGAACTCGACGATCCGGGCGACACCGTCCTGATGTCGCGGCTCATGCGCGAACTGGCCGACGCCGGCGTCAAGCTTGCCGCCACATCCAACACCCTCCCGGGCTCCCTGGGCGACGGCCGGTTCGCCGCCGTGGACTTCCAGCGCGAAATCCAGGTCCTGGCCGACCAGTTCGACGTGATCCGGATCGACGGCGAGGACTTCCGCCACCGCGGACTGCCCGCCGCCCCGGCACCGCTGAAGAACAGCGAACTCTCGTCCCACATGAAGGCGGAGTTCGACGGCAAGACTGTGGCCCAGGACGAGTTCGCCACGCTGATCCACCACCTCGCGGGCGTGCACCCCAGCCGCTACCGGCAGCTGATCGACGGCATCGACGGAGTGGTGTGGCGCAACGTGGAAACCATCACCGA
Source organism: Arthrobacter sp. RT-1 (assembly GCF_003367205.1). Lineage (NCBI taxonomy): Bacteria > Bacillati > Actinomycetota > Actinomycetes > Micrococcales > Micrococcaceae > Arthrobacter > Arthrobacter sp. RT-1. Next base: position 141,452 of record NZ_QRGQ01000007.1, on the reverse strand, counting down.
GCAGGCAGTGGCGCTGCGGTTCGTGGTCCTCGCCGACCGCCTCTATGACAAGGACGTTCCCATCCTTGCCAGCGGCGTCCCGTTCGACAAGCTCTTCACCGAGGAGATGATGACGGGCGGCTACATGAAGAAGTACTTCCGCGCCGTCTCCCGCCTCACCGCACTGGCCCGCGAGGGCCAGAACCACGAACCGTCCTGACGGGCTTCTCGTCCGCCGGGGACCGGTCACCGCGCTGAACGAGCAGTGACCGCACCGCCAGGCCGGCAAGAAGGGCCCAAAAGGCCGAGCCGATCCCCGCGAAGGCGAGCCCGGAAGCCGCCATCAGGAAAGTGACGGACGGGGCGATCCGGTCCTCTGCGTCCGCCAGTGCGGACGAGACCGCCGCGGCCAGGGTTCCCAGCAGCGCCAGTCCCGCCACCGCCTCCAGCATCCCGGCGGGTGCGGCGTTAACCACCGTTACCAGGGCGGCGGAGAAGGCAGCCAGTACCAGGTAGGCCAACCCCGAGGTGAAACCTGCCACCCAGCGCCTGCTCCGGTCGCTGCCGGCCTCTTCGCTGGCGGCAAGGGCCGCGCTGAGGGCAGCAAGATTTATTGCGTGCCCGCCGAATGGTGCACCGAGGACGGTGCCGGCGCCAGTCACCAGCATGGAAGGGCGCCACGGGGTTTCGAAGCCAAAGGACCGGAGGACAGCCACGCCGGGGACGTTCTGCGAGGCCATGGTCACCACGAACAGTGGAAGGGCAATTCCCGCCATGGCCTGCAGGCTGAACGTGGGCGTGGTCCAGACTGGAGCCGGCAGGAAGCTTCCGGCGCCCAGCCCGCTCCCGCCGGCCGCAATCGATATGCCAATGACGCCAAGCGCCACCAGCAGGGCAGCCGGAATTGCCCAGCGCGGCGCGAATTTCATCATCAGCAGCCAGCAGACGATCACCGGGGCCACAAACAGCGGGACGCTTCCCAGGGCTTTGAACGGGGCCAGGCAGAGCTGCAGGAGGACTCCGGCAAGCATGGCCTGCGCCAGGGTGGTGGGAATCCTGGACATCAGCCGGCCAAGTGAAGGAACCAGGCCCGTCAGGGCTATCAGGATGCCGGTGGCGATAAAGGCCCCGACGGCGGCCGGCCACCCGCCGTCGGCCGTTCCGGATGCGGCAAGGAGCGCTGCGCCGGGCGTGGACCAGGCAAGTGTCACGGGGACTTTGGAGCGCCAGGTCAGCAGGAGCACGCCGACGCCGACAGCCAGGGTCAGGGCCAGCAAGCCGGACGCCGCCTGGGCCGGGTCGGCGCCCACCGCCTTGAGGCCGGCCAGCACCACGGCGAAGGATGAGGTGAAGCCCACCAGGGCGGTGACGATGCCTGCAACAACGGGCCGGGAATCGAATCCGGAGGGCTGGCCGGCCTGGTGGGATTTCAGTGGGGAGGACTTCGCCATACCCGCAGGTTACCGGCGCCCCCGCTCGAACAGGCAATCGGAAGCGGCACCTGCTGTTTTAAACGCCAAAGGCGCGGGTGCCGCCTCCCGGCGGGACCCGCGCCCCCTTGACGTGCTAGGGCAAGGCCCTGGCCAAATCCTTTACGGAGTCCTGTCAGCCGGCGGAACCGGGTTGACGGGAGTAACCGGGGGAACCTGCTCGGCGGCAGGTGCCTGGCCCGGGGTTCCGTTCTTGTCAATGAGCTTGGAAGCGCCATTCTGGATCTTGTCGACGTGGCCGGAGTACTTGCCTCCGGTCTTGGTGTCGACGAAATCGCCGGCCTTGCTGATGCCGTTCTTGATGGCCTGCTCGTTGCCATGGATGAGACCCTGAGCCTTGCCCTTTAGATCGTCAATTAGTCCCACGAGCACCTCCCTTCAATCGCGGAGCCAGGTCGCTCCTCGCGCCTTCGATCCTAGCCCTGCCAGGGAAGGCTGCCAAGGAAATTGGGAGCTTTCGGTGTTCGCCCGGAGCGGATGCCCCACCTTGCCCCATCAGTTGTGGTTCCTATTGCCCGGTCTTGGCATCTGGACCTGATGGGGCATCCGGGGAAACGAAAAAAGCAGCTCCGGAGAGCTGCTTGAAAAGTGTGGGCGATACTGGGATCGAACCAGTGACCTCTTCCGTGTCAGGGAAGCGCGCTACCGCTGCGCCAATCGCCCGGAACCGGAAGCCCGGCTTATGGGATTGTACAAGAAGTAAGAGAGCGGACGACGAGATTCGAACTCGCGACATCCACCTTGGCAAGGTGGTGCTCTACCAGCTGAGCTACGTCCGCGTGTGCAGTATTTTCCGGCCGGAGCCGGACTGCGTAAGGCAAGTTTCCTTGCCCAGTGGGCGATACTGGGATCGAACCAGTGACCTCTTCCGTGTCAGGGAAGCGCGCTACCGCTGCGCCAATCGCCCATTGCATCCGGATTTTCTCCGGAAACCATGGTTTTCACCGAGGTGGGTACGGGATTCGAACCCGTGTATACGGCTTTGCAGGCCGCTGCCTCGCCTCTCGGCCAACCCACCGTGTAAGCGTGATTCCGGGGAATCCTGCCGTGACAGTGTCCTGCGAGCGGACGACGAGATTCGAACTCGCGACATCCACCTTGGCAAGGTGGTGCTCTACCAGCTGAGCTACGTCCGCATTTTGGAGAGGTGATTCGCTGCCGTTCCCGGCATTTCCTCGCGTTCCAACGAGTAAAAACAATATAGGAGGTTCCGGGATTCTCCAAATCGGGTGCTGCGCCGGGGCCGGCAATGCGCCCGCTTCCCTGTAATGGCGCGGTTCCCGGAGAGTTACAGGCGTGTAATTCCCGACGGCGGGACGTTACGTGGCACTTATACGTGGCACTTATAGGGGCAGCTTCGACAGGGCATTCCAGGGATCGTTTACTCGCGGGCGACTGCCGCTGGATGCCGATTTTTGAAATGGCCGGATGGTGGGCTAGCATTCAAATGCATCAGGGCGATTGGCGCAGTGGTAGCGCGCTTCGTTCACACCGAAGAGGTCACTGGTTCGAACCCAGTATCGCCCACCAAAAATTGGTCCGTTTCCGCTCATTAGCAGTGGAAACGGACCTTTTTTGTGCCCGGACCTGAGCCCGGAGTTTTTGTCGGCCCCCTGTGAAAGAGTCTTTTGTATGACTGATCCACTTCTCGCCCACGCCACCGAGTACGGCCGGATGTACGCGCGGTCCACATCCGAGCAGTTCTCGGTACCGTCCATCACTACGGTGATCGGCCAGCAGCCGCACGGGCTGGACGGCTGGTTCGGATACATGGGTGCCAGCAGCCTGGCCAAGGATCCCCTGTTGGCCGACTGCCTGGGAAGCCCCGCCAAAATCAAGCAGGCCGTTAACCGTGCCGCCAAGGCTGCCGAGACTTACCGGGACGAGGCAGCCAAAAGGGGAGACCGGGTCCATAACTACTGCGAACAGGTGGCACTCCGCGCGCTCGGCCGGCCGCATGCCATGAAGGAGACCCGGGAGGCCCTGGCGGCCAACGGCGAGGAAGCCTTTGCCGTCCGGTTCGACGAATGGTGGGAGCTGTACCGGGTGGAGCCCATCGCTCCGGAAATTACCGTGTGGAACCACTCTGTCGGCTATGCCGGCACCCTGGACCTGGTGGCGCGCATCAACGGCCGCGTCTGCCTGATCGATTACAAGACCAAGGGCACCACCCGTGACGGCCTGGTCAAGCCGCTGGATGACAAGGTGGTCATGCAGCTGGTGGCCGGAATGAAGGCCGAGGAAAGCCTGGTTGATCCGGTGGCGGGAACCTGGGAACCCTGGAAGTACGGCGAAAACCCCGTGCTGCTGGCGGTCGCCATCGGCGAAACGGAAGTGCGGCCGGTGCGCGCCAACCCTGAGGTCCTGAAGCACCACTGGTGGAAGTTCTGCGCGCTGCGGCGGGTGTGGGAGCTCTCCGCGGACACCATCAGCGCAGGCACTGCGCTGCTGCCCATTGCCCCGCCGCCGCTGGCACAGGTGCGCACCGCATAGGAACGGTCACAGCACCTAAACTGGATTGGTCCCCTTTGCCGCAACCTTAAGGAAAAACAGCGCATGGCTATTCTGAATATCCGCATCATTGGCGATCCTGTGCTGCGCACAGTCGCCGATCCCGTGACGGATTTCGGGCCTGAGCTTGCAAAACTGGTCGCGGACATGACCGAAACCATGGAGGACGTGGAGGGTGCAGGCCTCGCCGCGCCCCAGGTGGGCGTCAGCAAGCGCGTCTTTACCTACCGCATCAACGGCGTCGAGGGACACATCATCAATCCTGTGCTGGACAACAGCGAGGATTACCAGCCCGATGAGGTGGAAGGCTGCCTTTCCATCCCCGGCCTGGGCTTTCCTGTAAAGCGCTTCCGCGCCACCCGCGTCACCGGCGTGGATGTCAACGGGAACCCCGTGTCCGTCGAGGCTGAGGGGATGCTGGCACGCTGCTTCCAGCACGAGAATGACCACCTGGACGGCATCCTCTACACGGACCGCCTGGAAGGGGAGGACCGGAAGGCCGCCCTGCGTTCCATCCGGAACGCCAACTACGAGGCAGTCACGGAACGCACGACGGCGAAACGCGCCAAGACAGTAGGGTCAAGTTTCGGCGGCTCCAGCTTTGGTGCCGGCGCGGCTGGTATCAACGGGTGAGGGTCCTCTTCGCAGGCACGCCAACCGTCGCCGTCCCGTCCCTGAATGCCCTCATCGAGGCAGGCTTTGACGTTGTTGCCGTCCTGACGCGCCCGGACGCCCCCATTGGGCGCAAACGCGTGCTCACGCCGTCGCCCGTTGCCGCCCGTGCCGCCGAACTCGGGATAGAGGTCATCCGTGCAGCCCGCGTTGATGCCGAAGCCACTGCCAGCATCGCAGCGGTCAATCCCGATGTTGCGGCCATCGTGGCTTATGGCGGACTGGTCCCGCCCGCGGCCCTTGCCATACCCCGCCACGGCTGGGTCAACCTGCACTTTTCGCTGCTGCCCGCCTGGCGCGGAGCGGCGCCCGTGCAGCGTTCAGTGATGGCGGGCGACGACGTGACCGGCGCCGTGACGTTCCGGCTGGAGGAAGGCCTGGACACGGGTCCTGTTTATGGCACCCTTACCGAGACGGTGGGTCCGGATGACACCGCCGGTGAGCTGCTCGAACGGCTTTCCCACAGCGGCGCGGTCCTCCTGGCGCAGACGCTCTCGGCAATCGAAGCAGGGAAGGCCTCGCCTCAGCCCCAGTCCGGCGACGTATCACTGGCGCCGAAACTCACGCTTGAGGACGGCCGCCTCAACTGGGGCCATCCCGCCCTGGCCCTGGGACGGCAGGCACGGGGGGTCACTCCTGAGCCGGGTGCCTGGACGATGCTTCACGGGCAACGCGTCAAACTGGAACCACTCCGGCTCCGCCCCGATGTCTCCGGGCTGGCGCCCGGCTCGATGGCAGTAGAAGGCAAAAGCGTCCTGGTGGGCACCGGCTCCCACGCTGTGGAACTGACCCGGATCCAGCCCGCCGGCAAAAAGATGATGTCCGCTGCCGACTGGGCACGCGGTTTAGGTTCACTGGAAAGCGTGGTGTTCGAATGAGCGGGTCCGGCGGCAATTCAGGGGGGCAGGGAAACGCGGGCGGACGTGGCGCCGGTCAAGGCGGCCGCGGCAAGGGCGGCCCGCGGGACGACAGCCGGCGCAACGCCCAGGGCCGCGAACGCAATCGCGGCCCGCAGCGGAACTTCACCGGGAACGCCCCGTCCCAGCGCACCCGTCGGGCGGATCCCGCACGCCTTGTGGCGTTCGAGGTGCTGCGCGCCGTAGCGGCCGAGGACGCTTACGCCAACCTGGTCCTGCCAACCCGGATCCGCCACCACGGACTGGACAAGCGCGATGCCGGCTTCGCCACTGAACTCAGTTACGGGGCCCTCCGTGGCCAGGGCACCTACGACGCCATCCTGGCACGCTGCGTGGACCGGCCGCTGGACCAGCTTGACCCGGCCATCCTGGATGCCCTGCGCATCGGAACCCATCAGCTGCTCGCCATGCGGGTCCCGGCCCATGCTGCCCTGGACCAGACCGTGGGCCTGGCCCGCGCCGTTATCGGTGCAGGGCCGTCAGCGCTGATCAACGCCGTGCTTCGCAAAGTCACAGCACACAGCCTCGACGAATGGCTCGACCTCCTGGTGGACGGCGAAACCGATGAAACCAGGATCGCTTCCCTCCGCCATGCCCACCCGGAGTGGATTGTCCGCGCGATGCGCCAGTCCCTGGTGGCACACGGACGTCCGGTGGCCGAGATCAACGAACTCCTGGAAGCAGACAACGCCGCACCCGTGGTCAACCTGGTGGCACTCCCGGGGCTGGGGAGCCTGGACGAGGCGCTGGAAAACGGCGCAACCCCGGGGGAACTGGTGGAAGGGTCGGCGCTGTCCAGCGGCGGGGACCTGGGCCGGCTTTCCTCCGTCCGCGAAGGCACCACACGCGTCCAGGATGTCGGCTCCCAGCTTGTGGCCCGCGCCATGGCGGCGGTGGACCTCGGCCCTGGCGGCGCCCGTGACGGAAATGCTGAAGCCTGGCTGGACCTGTGCGCCGGCCCCGGCGGGAAGGCGGCGCTGCTCGGCGCCCTTGCCAGGGAACGGCAGGCCACCCTGCTGGCCAATGAACCGGCGCCGCACCGCGCCAAGCTCGTCAGCCAGGCGCTCTCTGCCGTTCCCCGCGACACCTGGCAGGTCCGTACCGGTGACGGCCGCGAGGTCGGCATAGAACAGCCGGAGTCATACCACCGCGTACTGGTAGACGTACCGTGCAGCGGACTGGGAGCCCTCCGCCGCCGTCCGGAGTCCCGCTGGCGCCGTTCGCCAAAGGACCTGACGGACCTTGGTCCCCTGCAGCGGGAGCTCCTTGCTTCGGCGCTGGCCGCCGTCCGGCCAGGGGGAGTGGTGGCCTATGTCACCTGCTCGCCGCATCCGGCCGAAACCAAGGCCGTGGTGGCTGATGCCCTCCGCAAGCGCGACGACCTCGAACTCCTCGACGCCGGTGCGGCCCTGGACGCCGTCAGCCTGACGGGGAGCCTGGGTGCCGGGCACGAGTCCACCGCGCAGCTCTGGCCACATGTCCACAGCACCGACGCCATGTTCCTCGCCCTCATCAGGAAGAAGCAGAAACAGTGAAAGGCAACCCCGTGACGCAATGCTGCATCAACCCGAGCATCCTCTCCGCCGACTTCGTCAACCTTGAGGCTGAACTGCAGCGCATCAGCAATGCCGACGCCGTGCACGTGGACGTTATGGACAACCACTTCGTGCCCAACCTGACCATCGGGCTGCCCGTGGTGCAGCGAATCCAGGCCGTTAGCCCCGTCCCGCTTGACGCGCACCTGATGATTTCCGACGCCGACCGCTGGGCACCCGGTTTCGCCGACGCCGGCCTGGCCTCGGTGACGTTCCACGCCGAGGCGTCCATCGCCCCCGTGAAGCTGGCCCGTGAACTGCGGAGCAGGGGCTCCAAGGCCGGGATGGCCCTGCGGCCCGCTACTGCGGTGGAGCCCTACCTGGACATGCTGCAGGAACTGGACATGCTGTTGATCATGACCGTGGAACCGGGCTTCGGCGGCCAGGCTTTCCTGGACGTGACACTGCCCAAGATCCGCCGCGCGAGGGCGGCGATCGACGGCTCGGGAATCGGCGTAGCCATCCAGGTGGACGGCGGAATCACCGAAGAGACAATCACCCGCGCTGCGGAAGCGGGCGCCAACGTCTTTGTCGCCGGCTCTGCTGTCTACGGCGCCGATGATCCTGCCGCTGCAATCGACCGGCTGCGGCAGGAAGGCGCGCGGACGTTACGCGCAGCGTCGGAATAACCGGGAGTAGGTTCTGGTTGTGGCACAATAACAAAACACATACGTGCTCCGGGGTCGGTGTAAGTCCGAACCGGCGGTGACAGTCCGCGACCCGCGAGCCGGTGGTTTTCTTCGGAGAATCCCGGCAGACGGTTGAACCGGTGAAATTCCGGTACCGACAGTTAAAGTCTGGATGAGAGAAGCACGTACAGCTGTATCTGCGGGGCCGTCGGGCTCCGCAGCGTTCTGCTGTCGTATACCCCCGGAGCCATCGCGGTTCGAGAGGGAAGGAACGACACAGGAATGAACCCCAAGCGATGGCTCTTTGATGCCGATAACACCGCTGCTTCGATGGCAGCCACCCCCACTGTGGTGGCAGCCGCATGACGGTCAGCAACCCGCCGGTTACGGCGCAAAGCCAAAACCTCCGTCAGGACGCCACTGGAACCCTGCCATCCGGACACCCGGGACTGAGTTCCGCCGCCGGAATCGTCACAGCCTTCAGCGCCACTGAAACCGCTGCCATGGAGGCTGCCCTCCAAGCAGCCCTGCAGGGGCCGCGCGGAGCGAACCCGCTGGTGGGCGCCGTCGTCGTCGATCCCAAAGGCCGCACCCTCGTCACCGGATTCCACCGCGGCGCGGGAACTGCCCACGCGGAGGCTGACGCGATCGAGCAGGCCAACGCCGCAGGGCTGGACCTGGCCGGATGCACCATGGTGGTGACGCTGGAGCCGTGCAACCACGTGGGCCGTACCGGCCCCTGCGCCGAGGCCATCATCGCCGCCGGTATCACCGACGTGGTGTACGCCGTGGATGATCCCCATGACCCCGCCGCCGGCGGAGCCGCAACGCTCCGTTCCGCGGGGGTCCGGGTCCGCAGCGGACTCGGCGCCGCCGAATCTTTGGACCTGAACCGCCGCTGGTTCGAGGCGGTGGCTGCCCGGCGTCCCTTCGTCACGCTGCATATCGCGCAGACCCTCGACGGCCGCATCGCCGCCGAGGACGGCACCAGCCAGTGGATCTCAAGCCCGGAATCCCTGATCGACAATCACGCCATCCGCACCCGCATCGACGCCATCCTGGTGGGCACGCAGACTGTGCTGGTGGACAATCCGAGGCTGACAGCCCGTGATCCCCAGGGAGCACCCGCTGCAAAGCAGCCGGTGCGTGCCGTCATGGGACTCCGCGATATCCCGGCCGGGGCCGCCATCCGCGGTGACGACGGCCTGGCCGTGCACCTTCCCACCCGGGAACCCCGGGAGGCCCTGTCCACGCTCTACGCATCCGGCGCCCGCCACATCATGGTGGAGGGAGGCTCGCGCATCCTCAGCGCATTCCTCACCGCCGGGCTGGTCGATGAACTCATCGTGTACCTCGCCCCCACCTTGCTGGGGTCCGGAACCCCGGCCCTGAACGGCCTGGGCATCACCAGCCTTCCGGACGCCCAGCAGTGGGAGTGGGACGCGTCCGACGGCGGTGCGGTGCGTACGCTGGGCCGCGACCTGAGACTTCACCTGAGACCGCAACGGACTGTTGCCCTCGATCCACAACCAGCACTCAACCCACAACCGTCCCGCGGCAGCGCGGAGCAAGCCCAGGGAGGCTACTGATGTTTACCGGAATTATTGCCGAACAGGGACACGTCCTGTCCGTGGACCGTGACGGCGACACCAGCGCCACAGTGCGGCTCCAGGCACCAAGCACCACGCAGGGCCTTGCCCTGGGTGGCTCGATCGCAGTCAACGGTGTCTGCCTGACGGCCACGGAAATTGACGGCAAGGAGTTCAGCGTGGACGTCATGGGGGAGACCCTGGTCCGCAGCACCATCGGCGAACTCGCAGCGGGCGACTCCGTGAACCTGGAACGCTGCGTCCCGGCCGGCGGACGGCTGGACGGCCATGTGGTGCAGGGCCATGTGGACGGGGTGGGAGTCCTGCTGGAGCGGGAGCCGCTGGGCAACTGGGAACGGCTCCGCTTCGGTGTGCCCGCCAACCTGGCCCGCTACATCGCCGAAAAAGGGTCCATCGCCATCGACGGCGTATCCCTCACCGTCACGGCCGTCAGTGCCGCCACCGAACCCGAGCCATGGTTCGAAGTGGGTCTGATTCCCACCACCCTGGCGGAGACCGGCCTGGGCGCCAAACGTACGGGCAGCCGGGTCAACCTCGAGGTGGACGTCCTGGCCAAGTACACCGAACGCCTGCTGGCGTTCAATACGTCCCGCCCCGCCGCTGCCGAAGGAGGCGCACGATGAACGCGGCCCTCCGGCTCCAGCCCGAAGTAGCCGGCGCCGCCGCGGCCGGTTCCGGTGCCGGCAGTGCCCTGGCCGGCAACGCCCAGGCGGAACCTGGCCGTGCACTTGATTCCATCGAGGAAGCAGTACGGGCGATCGCCGCCGGCCGGCCCGTGCTGGTGGTGGACAACGAGGACCGGGAAAACGAAGGCGACATCATCTTCGCCGCCCAGCACGCCACCCCGGCACTGATGGGATGGACCATCCGGTACAGCTCCGGCGTCATCTGCGTCCCGCTCTCCGGCGACCGCGCGGATGCCCTGGCACTGCCGCCCATGGTGGCAGTCAATGAAGATGCCAAGGGAACCGCCTACACTGTCTCCTGCGATGCGGCCGTGGGTGTCAGCACCGGGATCTCGGCCACGGACCGGGCCCTCACGGCCCGGGTGCTGGCGGATCCGCAGGCCGTGCCCGCGTCAGTCACCCGGCCGGGGCATATATTCCCGCTTCGTGCAGTTGACGGAGGTGTGCGGGAACGCCCGGGCCACACGGAGGCCGCGGTGGACCTGTGCCGCCTGGCCGGCCTTGAGCCGGTGGGCGTCATTGCAGAAGTGGTGTACGACGACGGCGAGATGATGCGTTTGGACGGGCTCCGCGCCTTTGCGGCAGAGCATGGCTGCCCCCTGGTCTCCATTGAGGACCTGGCGGCCTACCTCGCAGCAGGGCCGGGTGTTCCCCACGACAGCGCCCGGGAGGTTCCGGGCGGGAAGAAGGAGACAAGATGACGGCGTCCGCAGCCAGCGACGGCATGCACCAGGATGGCCACCGGACGGGACGCACCGGCAGCGGTGTTGTGCCCCATCCGGTCAGCGGCGGCCCCATCGTGCAGCTGCCCACCGCTTTCGGCGATTTCGTGGCGCAGGCATGGACAGACCTTGTGACCGGCGTTGAACACCTGGCTGTCAGTTCCCCCAACCCTCCCCGCGACGGCAAGGCCCCCCTGGTCCGCCTGCACTCCGAATGCCTCACGGGTGACGTGTTCGGCTCGTACCGGTGTGACTGCGGCGAGCAGCTGGCCTATGCGCTTGAAGTGATCCACGAGCACGGCGGCACACTGCTGTACCTGCGCGGCCAGGAAGGCCGCGGCATCGGCCTCGCCAACAAGATCAAGGCCTACGCGCTGCAGGAGGCCGGCTTCGACACGGTGGAGGCCAATGAGCAGTTGGGACTCCCGGTGGATGCGCGCTCGTACAACGCCGCAGCCCAGGTGCTTGCCGAGATGGGCCTCCACGAGGTCCGGCTGCTGAGCAACAATCCGGACAAGCAGAACAGGCTGGCACGTGCCGGCGTCAAGGTAGTGGAGATGGTCCCCACCGAAGTGCCGTCCCGGGACCAGAACATCCGCTACCTGCAGACCAAGAAGGACCGGATGGAGCACCGCCTGATCCTGGACAACCACGTGGCAGCTGTGCCCGTGACCACCCCCGATACTTTTATCCACGAACAAGACTGAACGGAACAAACGAACCTATGAGCGGACACGGCGCCCCCGACATCGACCTCAGCACCCTCAACCCCGCCGAAACGTCGCAGCTGCGGCTGGCGATCGTGGCGGCCAGCTGGCACACCCAGATCATGGACGGACTCCTCGACGGAGCCCTGCGCGCGGCGAAGGATGCCGGCATCGCCGAGCCCACCGTCCTGCGCGTCCCCGGCAGCTTCGAACTGCCGGTCGCTGCCGCGCGGCTGGCGCCGCACTTCGACGCCGTCGTGGCCCTCGGCGTCGTCATCCGCGGCGGCACGCCGCACTTCGACTACGTCTGCCAGGCCGCGACGTCGGGACTCACCGACGTCAGTGTGGCCACCGGCGTACCCGTGGGCTTCGGCGTCCTCACCTGCGACACCGAACAGCAGGGCCTGGACCGCGCCGGCCTCCCCGGCTCCAAGGAAGACAAGGGACACGAGGCCGTCACGGCGGCGCTGGCCACCGCCGTCGTCCTCAAGCAGTACTCCTAGCATGCGAGGGGCGCGGTGTGTATTCGCTCACATCGCGCCCGTCATGCAACGGCCCGGGAAGCGCCCTTCGGGCCGCAGCAAGTAGGCTGGAGGGCGTGAAGAATTTCGAGACGCTGTTCGCTGAGCTCAGCGAGAAGGCAGCCACCCGCCCGGAAGGCTCCCGCACCGTCGCTGAATTGGAGTCCGGTGTTCACGGCATCGGCAAAAAAGTCGTTGAGGAAGCAGCCGAGGTTTGGATGGCTGCCGAATATGAATCCGATGAAGCCGCGGCAGAGGAAATCTCCCAGCTGCTGTACCACCTGCAGGTTCTGATGCTCGCCAAAGGCCTGACCCTGGAAGACGTCTACAAGCATCTGTAGCCACCGGTCCGGCGCGCCTCGAGCCGCCGTGCCCGCTGTGGCCTGCATTGCCTGAACACCTAGACCTCCCAATCCAGAAAGATTTCCCATGCTGCGAGTAGCCGTCCCCAACAAGGGATCCCTGTCCGAAGCCGCCTCCGCCATGCTGTCCGAAGCCGGATACCGCCAGCGCCGCGACACCCGCGAACTGGTCATGGTGGACCCGGACAATGACATCGAGTTCTTCTTCCTGCGCCCGCGCGACATCGCCGTGTACGTCGGCCAGGGAACGCTCGACGTCGGCATCACCGGACGCGACCTGCTGCTGGACGCAGAGGTGGAAGCCGAGGAGCTGCTTCCGCTGGGATTCGCCGCCTCCACGTTCCGCTTCGCCGGCCCGGTAGGGGATTTCGGGAAGGTTGAGGAGCTTGAGGGCAAGCGCCTGGCCACCAGCTACGACGGACTCCTCCGCACCTACCTGGCCGAACGCGGCATCAACGCCAAGGTGGTCCGCCTGGACGGCGCCGTGGAATCCTCGGTCCGGCTGGGCGTGGCCGACGCCATCGCCGACGTTGTGGAGACCGGCAACACGCTCAAGGCCGCCGGCATGGAAATCTTCGGCGATCCGATCCTCAAGTCCGAGGCAGTCCTGATCCGCCGTACCGGCGCAGGCGGCGCCGCCAACGGCACCGCCCGGGAAATCGACGTCCTCATCCGGCGCCTGCAGGGCGTCCTGGTGGCGCGGCAGTACGTCCTGATGGACTACGACATCCGCAAGGAGCTTGTGGAACAGGCCGCCGCCCTGACCCCCGGCCTGGAATCGCCCACCGTCTCCCCGCTGCGGGACTCCGACTGGGTTGCCGTCCGGTCCATGGTGCCCAAGAAGGAAACCAACCGGATCATGGACGAGCTCTACGACCTCGGCGCCCGCGCCATCCTGGTCAGCAGCATCCACGCCTGCCGCATCTGAGCCGGCCCGCGCAGCAGTAACACGCGCAGCAGTACCAACCGCAACATTCCAGGAGTTCCCATGGCAGTAGCAGTACGCGTCATTCCCTGCCTTGACGTGGACGCCGGGCGCGTCGTCAAGGGCGTTAACTTCGAAGGCCTCCGCGACGCGGGGGATCCCGTTGAGCTGGCGCACCGCTACGACAATGCCGGGGCCGACGAATTGACGTTCCTTGACGTGACGGCGTCATCCGGCAACCGCGAGACCACCTTCGACGTGGTCCGCCGCACCGCGGAGGAAGTGTTCATTCCGCTGTGCGTGGGCGGCGGCGTCCGCGGCGTCGCCGAGGTGGACAAGCTGCTGCGCTTCGGTGCGGACAAGGCGGCCATCAACACTGCCGCCGTCGCCCGCCCGGACGTCATCGACGAAATCACCCGGCACTTCGGTTCCCAGGTCCTCGTCCTGTCCGTCGATGCCCGCCGCACCCGCCCCGGATCCAAGCCCACGCCGTCGGGCTTCGAGGTGACCACCCACGGCGGGCGCACCGGCACCGGAATCGACGCCATCGAGTGGGCCAAGGAAGCCGCCGACCGTGGCGTGGGGGAGATCCTGCTCAACTCCATCGACGCCGACGGCACCAAGGACGGCTTCGACCTGGAAATGATCCGCATGGTCCGGGCTGCCGTCAAGGTTCCGCTCATCGCCTCGGGCGGCGCCGGGGAACCGGCCCACTTCCCGCCCGCGGTGGCGGCAGGTGCCGACGCCGTGCTGGCTGCATCGATTTTCCACTGGGGTCCGAACGACATGATGCACCAGGTCAAGGACGCCATCAGGGCAGCAGGCTTCGAAGTCCGCTAACGATTCGGTGGTTGAGCCTGTCGAAACCTAGAGCCCTACTTCGGCTGACTGGAGGAGTGCGACGGCGTCCGGCTGGCCTTCGAACGTGACGAGGGCGTGGCGGGTGCGGCCGTGGGCGTGCATCAGCAGTTCACCCGGCTCGCCGACAATGGCCACCGAGACCGGTGCGCGCTTGGCGACGTGGCGGGGACCCGACGGGCGCACGAGCACGATGCCAAGGTCGACGCCGCGGTACAGGATGGCGGCGCGCTTCACGAGTTCGTCCCACAGGGCGTCGGAGTAGGCCTCGTCCAGGGCGCGCGGCGCCCAGCGGTCCACGGCACGGCGGACGTCCTCAGTGTGCACAAAGTACTCGATGAGGTTGGAGCTTTCGTCCAGCGCCTTGATGTTCATCGGGGAAAGGGCCGGCGGCCCGGCGCGGAAGGTGTTCACCAGCCCGGCATAGTCCTCCGCCGTGGTCAGCTTCGCGGCCAGCCTGGCGGTCGCCTGGTCCGATGCTTTGGCCAGGCGTTTGATGATCAGGCCCAGTCCCACGGCAGCCTTGCGCTCTCGCAGGTACAGGTGCGCGGCAAGATCCCTGGTACGCCAGCCCTTGCACAGCGTGGGCGCATCGGGACCGGCCGCAAGCAGGGTCTCGGCCAGGACTTCTCGGGACGGTTCGACGTAATGCATCACTTGTGAAACTAGCACGAGAGGCCGGAAGTTGGGCAGCGTACCTGCGGCTGCTGGCGTGCCTTTGTTCACATCCGATCCGGGTCCGCCGAAGGCACTAGACTTGACCTGATGTCTGAGCAGCCCGCCCCCGTCCAAACCCCCGGTTCCGCCGTGCCCGGAGCCCCCTCCGGCGCCCCTGCAGCGGCCCTTACTGAAAGCCCGTTGCCTTCCGCGCTGGCCGCCGCCCTGAAGCGCGACAGCGCAGGCCTGGTGGCCGCCGTCGTGCAGCAGTTCGACACCAATGAGGTCCTTATGCTCGGCTGGATGGACGACGAAGCCCTCCACCGGACCATGACCACCGGCCGCGTGACGTTCTACTCACGTTCCCGGCAGGAGTACTGGCGCAAGGGGGACACCTCCGGCCACGTCCAGTGGGTAAAGTCCGTTGCCATGGACTGCGACGGCGATGCTCTGCTGGTGCGCGTCGATCAGGTGGGTGCCGCCTGCCACACCGGCACCCGGACCTGCTTCGACGGCCGGGAGCTGAACGTCACCACGGCCCAGGCGGGCTGAAACCGGAGCAGTAGCCGCGCGGGCATCCGCTGCCGTCGCAGCAGCAGCCCGGCCTTCTGCAAGAACATTCAAGGCGTCCGGCCAGGCCGGCCCTCACAAGAACAGGCGGAAAGCATAGCCATGCAGGACCTTGGAATCATCAGCCCGAGCCTGGAGGAATTCCGGGAACTGGCCGGCCACAGCCGTGTCATTCCCGTCAGGCTTAAGGTGCTCGCGGACGCCGAAACTCCCATCGGCCTGTACCGGAAGCTGGCGCAGGGCCAGCCCGGGACATTCCTGATGGAGTCCGCAGCAGTGGGCGGTGCCTGGTCCCGCTACTCCTTTATCGGTGCGAAGTCACGGGCTACCTTGACCACCAAGGACGGAAACGCACACTGGCTGGGGGAGCCGCCGGTGGGAGTGCCGCTGGACGGCAGCCCGGTGGACGCCATCCGCGACACCATCGACGCCCTGCGCACCGACCGGTTCGACGGCCTGCCGCCCTTCACCTCCGGCCTGGTGGGTTTCCTTGGCTGGGAAACGGTCCGGCACTGGGAGCGGCTGGTGAGCCCGCCCGAGGACGACCTGCAGCTGCCGGAAATGGCGCTGAACCTGGTGACCGACATGGCGGTCCACGACAATGTGGACGGCACCGTGCTGCTCATCGCCAACGCCATCAACTTCGACAACAGCTCCGAGCGCGTGGACGAGGCCTGGCACGACGCCGTGGCCCGGGTCAAGGCACTCCTGGCCCAGGTCAGCACCCCGGTGGCGCAGCCTGTCTCGGTCCTTGCACCCGCTGCCCTGGACTTCGCCTCCAGCGTCCAGGAACGCTGGGACGAAGCCGAGTACCTGGCCGCCCTGGACCGCGGCAAGGAAGCCATCGTGGACGGCGAGGTGTTCCAGGTGGTCATCTCGCGGCGCTTCGAAATGGAGTGCAGCGCTTCGGCACTGGACGTCTACCGGGTTTTGCGGAACACCAATCCAAGTCCGT
This sequence comes from Arthrobacter sp. RT-1, assembly GCF_003367205.1. Classification (NCBI taxonomy): domain Bacteria; kingdom Bacillati; phylum Actinomycetota; class Actinomycetes; order Micrococcales; family Micrococcaceae; genus Arthrobacter; species Arthrobacter sp. RT-1. Next base: position 125,086 of record NZ_QRGQ01000007.1, on the reverse strand, counting down.
ACATGTACATCTTCAGCCTCGAGGACGCCGACGGCCGGGAATACTCCATCGTGGGGTCCTCACCCGAGGCACTGGTCACCGTCACCGGTGAAGAGGTCATCACGCACCCCATCGCCGGCTCCCGGCCGCGCGGCAAAACCGTCGAGGCGGACAAAGCCCTCGCCGAGGAGCTCCTGGCCGACCAGAAGGAACGTGCCGAGCACCTCATGCTCGTGGACCTGTCACGCAACGATCTGTCCAAGGTCTGCGTCGCGGGAACCGTGGACGTCACCCAGTTCATGGAAGTGGAGCGCTTCAGCCACATCATGCACCTGGTGTCCACCGTGGTGGGGGAGCTCGCGCCGCACGCGAAGGCCTATGACGTCCTGAAGGCCACGTTCCCGGCCGGCACCCTCTCCGGCGCACCCAAGCCACGGGCGCTGCGGCTGCTGGACGAGCTGGAACCGCACCGCCGCGGCATCTACGGCGGCGTGGTGGGCTACCTCGATTTCGCCGGCGACATGGATATGGCCATTGCCATCCGCTCTGCCCTGATCAGGGAGGGACGCGCGTACGTCCAGGCCGGCGGCGGCATCGTGGCAGACTCCGTCAACCCCACCGAAGCACTCGAAACCGTGAACAAGGCCGCCGCGCCGCTGCGGGCTGTCCACACTGCCGGCTCCCTGCAGAACATCTCGGCGGAATCCCTCCCCGGCGGGACGGACGCCTGATGCCCAACGCGGGACAGGCAGCAGGACAGGCGGCTGCCGCGGCAAAGGCGGCACCCGCCTGGGCCCGCAAGTCTTCACTGGTGCTGCTGATCGCTGTGCTGGCACTGGCCGTCTTCGGGGCCACCACGCAAACCTGGATGTCCGTCACCGTGAACCCCGACCAGGTGGGCCAGGCCGGGGCTGCGCAGGAGGCGCTCGAGGTTCAGGGCAGCAAGGCTGCCACCGCCGTGACCGCCCTTGCTCTGGTGGCCCTCGCGGGCGGGCTCGCGGCCGCCATCGCCGGCAGGATCGCGCGCTGGATCATCACCGCCATCATCGTCCTTGCCTCGGCCGGCATCGTCGCCGCGGCGGCCACCGTCCTGGCCGACCCGCTCGCCGCGGCGCAGGGATCCATCGCCGCCGCCACCGGCGTCACCGGCGCCCAGGCGCAGGTGGCGGTGACCGCGTTCCCCACGCTGGCCGTCGTCGCCGGCTGCCTGCTCGCCCTTGCCGCCCTGCTCATCATCCCGGCAGGCCGGTACTGGAAAACCAGGACCAAATATGACGCGCCCACAGCGGCGGGCAGCACAGCAACAGCAGGTCCCGTTGACGAAATCGACAGCTGGGACCGGCTGTCACGCGGTGACGATCCCACCTGACCCCCGCACTGGCCTTCACCGGGCAGCGGACGCGGCCGGCCGATGACCGGTCGCGGGCCAAAAAATGGCAGAATGTAAGCAGTATTCATCCTGAGGAGATTTTCCATGAGCAAAGCACCTGCGTCCGTTTCCAAGTCCGGCACCCGCACGGTAGCCCCCGGCGCCATCGACCACAGCCAGGAACTGGGCCACGGCAACAGCCCGGCAGCCTGGACCTGCGTCATTGTCATGCTGGTCGGCGCGCTGATCATGTCGATCGCCTTCGTCATCGCCAACACCCCCATCTTCATCGCCGGCGGCGGCGTGATGGTGGTCGGCCTGATCCTCGGCTACATCATGCGCAAGGCAGGCTACGGCGTCGAAGGCAGCAAGCTGAAGAACTCCGGCCACTGATGGCAACTGTTCTCGACGACATCAATGCCGGTGTCCGGGAGGATATGGAGGCCAGGAAACGGCTCGTTTCCCTGGCTGAACTGAAAGACCTGGCGCAGGGCGCTGCACCTGCCCGCGACGCCTGGGCAGCCCTCGGCGGCCCCTCGGCGTCCCGCGACCAGCTCAAGGTCATCGCGGAAATCAAGCGGCGCAGTCCCTCCAAAGGCGACCTCGCCAGCATCGGCGATCCCGCCTCGCTGGCCAGGCAGTACGCCGACGGCGGGGCTTCCGTCATCAGCGTCCTCACCGAGCAGCGCCGCTTCAACGGGTCCCTGGCGGACCTCGACGCGGTACGCGCCGCCGTCGACGTCCCCCTGCTGCGCAAGGACTTCACGCTTGACGAATACCAGATCTGGGAAGCCCGCGCCCACGGCGCGGACCTGATCCTCCTGATCGTCGCCGCCCTTTCCGACGCCCAGCTTGCCGAATTCAGTGCCCTCAGCTCCGAACTTGGCATGAGCGTCCTGGTGGAGACGCACACCGAAGAGGAAATTGAACGGGCGGCCGCGGCGGACGCGCGCATCATCGGCGTCAACGTGCGGAACCTGAAAACGCTCGACGTCGACCGTTCCGTGTTCGCGGCACTGGCGGGGCAGATCCCGGCCGGGGCCCTCGTGGTTGCCGAGTCGGGCGTACGGGACGTCGACGACGTCACGCACTACGCCGCCAGCGGCGCCAACGCCGTGCTGGTGGGCGAAGCCCTGGTGAGCCACTCCACCCCCCGGGAGCGGATCGCGGAGTTCACTGCCGCCGGCGCCGCCGCCATCGCCGCACGCGGCTGACCGGCCGCCCTGTACGACGCGCGGCAGGGGTGCCGCGCGAAGAGCAATGGTGCCCGGCATAACTCCCGGCTTCGGCCGGGCCATACTTTTGACCGATCAACTTGAACAGGACGGGACTGATGGCCGACGCACCTTCAGGCAACGCTGACAACAACGCCGCGGAAGCATTCCTGCAGGGCGGCTCGCTCCGGCACGCCCCCGGGCCGTACTTCGGAAACTACGGCGGACGCTGGATGCCCGAATCCCTCATCGCCGCCCTGGACGAACTCGAGGAAACGTTCGACAAGGCCAAGGACGATCCCGAGTTCCGTGCCCAGATCGCGGACCTGAACAAGAACTACTCCGGCCGTCCCTCGCTGCTGACCGAAGCCAAGCGGTTTTCCCAGCATGCCGGGGGAGTCCGGGTATTCCTCAAGCGCGAGGACCTTAACCACACCGGCTCGCACAAGATCAACAACGTGCTGGGCCAGGCGCTGCTCGCCAAGCGCATGGGCAAAACCCGGGTCATCGCCGAGACCGGCGCCGGCCAGCACGGCGTTGCCAGTGCCACCGCCGCGGCCCTCATGGGCCTCGAATGCGTGGTCTATATGGGTGCCGAGGACTGCCGCCGCCAGGCGCTGAACGTCGCCCGCATGGAGCTTCTGGGCGCCACCGTCATTCCCGTCACGAGCGGCTCGCAGACCCTCAAGGACGCCATTAATGACGCCCTCCGGGACTGGGTGGCCAACGTGGACAACACCCACTACCTGCTGGGTACGGCCGCCGGCGCTCACCCGTTCCCCGCGATGGTCCGCTACTTCCATGAGGTCATCGGTGAGGAAGCCCGCGCCCAGATCCTGGACCAGGAAGGACGCCTGCCGGACGCCGTCTGTGCCTGCATCGGCGGCGGGTCCAACGCCATCGGCATCTTCCACGGCTTCCTTGATGATCCGTCGGTCAAGATCTACGGCTTCGAAGCCGGCGGCGACGGCGTGGACACCGGACGCCACGCCGCCACCATCACGCTGGGCAAGCCGGGCGTCCTGCACGGCGCCCGTTCCTACCTCATGCAGGACGATGACGGCCAGACCATCGAGTCCCACTCCATCTCGGCAGGGCTCGACTACCCCGGCGTGGGACCGGAACACTCCTACCTCGCGGACATCGGCCGGGTCAGCTACGAACCCATCACGGACAGCGAAGCCATGGATGCCTTCCGGCTCCTGTGCCGCACCGAGGGCATCATCCCCGCCATCGAGTCCTCGCACGCCCTGGCCGGTGCCATCAAGGTGGGCCAGCGGCTTGCCGCCGAAGACGCAGCTGCCGCAGCGGACAAGATCGTGATCGTGAACCTTTCGGGACGCGGCGACAAGGACGTGGCCACGGCGGCCGAATGGTTTGACCTGCTGGACAAGGAATCCGCGGAATCGGAAATCGGCAAAGAGGGGGAGCAGCTGTGAGCAGCGCACAGATGGCCGGCAAGGCACAGACGACCAGCAAATCGGCGGCAGCCATCGACAAGGCACGCGCCGAAGGCCGTGCCGCCCTCATCGGTTACCTGCCCGCGGGCTACCCCAGCGTGGAAGCGACCATCGCCGCCGGCATCGCACTGGCCGAAAACGGTGCCGACCTGATCGAGATCGGCATTCCCTACTCTGACCCCGTCATGGACGGCCAGGTCATCCAGGCCGCCACCACCGAGGCGCTGGCCAACGGCTTCCGCGTCAGCCAGGTGTTCGATGTGGTGGCCGGCATCACCAGCAGGACCGACGCCGCCGTCCTGGTCATGACCTACTGGAACCCGGTGGTCCGGATGGGCGTGGACGAGTTCTCCCGCCGCCTCTCCGAAGCCGGGGGAGCAGGCCTGATCACCCCCGACCTCATCCCCGACGAGGCCGCGGAATGGATGGCAGCCTCCGACAAGTACGGCCTTGACCGGGTGTTCCTGGTGGCGCCGTCGTCCACCGCCGAGCGCATGCAGCGCACCGTGGATGCGAGCCGCGGCTTCGTATACGCCGTGTCCATCATGGGCGTCACCGGAGCCCGTTCCTCCGTCAGCACCGCCGCGAAGGACGTTGTGGCTGCGGCTCATGCCGCCGGTGCTGAGCGCGTGTGCGTGGGACTGGGTGTTTCCACCGCAGACCAGGTGCGCGAGATCGCCGCGTACGCGGAAGGTGTCATCGTGGGCACGGCCCTGGTGGCAGCAGTCCGTGACGGCGGCGTTGACGCCGTCGCTGCCCTCACCAAGGACCTGAGCTCCGGCCTGACACGGGAAGAAGCCTAACCCGATGCAGACCATCCTTCAGGCGGCCGCCATGGTCCCCGCCCTGGTGCCCGCCAGCATTCCGAGCCCGGACTGGTCCGGATTCGACATTCCCCTGCCGTGGGGAACGCTGCGCATCCACGCCTACGCGCTGTGCATCCTGGCCGGCATCGTGGTGGGCCTCTGGCTGACCTCCGCCCGCTGGGCAAAGCGCGGCGCGCCTGAAGGAAGCGTCTGGGACATCGTGGTCTGGGCCATCCCGTTCGGCATCATCGGCGGCCGGCTGTATCACGTGTTCTCGTCGCCGGACGCCTACTTCGGGCCGGGCTTTGACGGCACCGGCGACCTCTCGCTGATCCCGCAGATCCAGCGCGGCGGCCTCGGAATCTGGGGCGCCGTGGTGCTCGGCGTCGTGGGCGCCTGGATCGGCTGCCGCCGCAGCGGCGTCAAGCTCACCGCTTTCCTGGACGCCGCCGCACCGGGCCTCCTGCTTGCCCAGGCAGTAGGCCGCTGGGGCAACTACTTCAACCAGGAACTCTTCGGCAGCCCCACCACGCTCCCGTGGGGCCTGCAGATCGACGCCGACAACGCCAACTTCCCGGCAGGCGTGCCTGCCGACACCCTGTTCCACCCCACGTTCCTCTACGAGTCCCTGTGGAACGTGGCGGGCGTCCTGATCCTGCTCGCCCTGGACCGGAAATTCAATTTCCGCCGGAGCAGGCTCTTCTGGCTGTACGCCATGTATTACACCCTGGGCCGGGTCTGGATCGAAGCGATGCGCATTGACGATGCCGAACAGATCTCCCTCTTCGGTATCACCACGAGGCTTAACGTCTGGACAAGCATCCTGGTCTTTTCCGTGGCCCTGGTTGCCTTTATCCTGTTGGGCAGGAAGGGCCGTCCGGAACCGGACAGCGTGTTCTTGCCCGGCCGTGAACCGGCGAAAACGGTCGCCGGAAATGCTGCCGTAAACACCGGCGATGAGGTCCGTGATCCGGACCCCGTTGTCTCAGATAGTGAAGCGCGTGATAATCTCCCTGATAACCAAAGCGGTTCCAGGCCCACTTCCGCCCCCACGGAAGAGGCCACGGCGGCACCGGCGGGCACCAAGCCCGGCACGGATGCAACGGCTTCCGGACACTCCGGCAGCACAGCCACAACAGGAACCGCACCCGAGGCCGGCACCAGCAAGTAGCCGCCGGCCACGCAGGGCAGCAGAGCCACCGCTCGGAGCTCCCGAAACCACAACGTCGTGGCATGGGGCCCAATCTGGTCAGCATAGAGCTGCTGCCGGACGAAGCCCTGGGCAGGGGCCTGCGTAACCGTTAGTTCAGCAGGCCGGGCTGACCTACAATTTCCAGTAAGTAACACTTTGTTGTGCCCATGTGAGCGGTGCCCGACGAGTGGGGCCAATGGTGTCCCTTCCATACGCACGATCAGGAGGAAGGACGTCTCCCATGACCCAAACTCTTCACACTCCCAGCTGGTCCGAACCGGATCAGCCTGAGGCTGCCATGTCGCCGTTCAAGCGCTTCGCAGCCCTTCCGGAGGCCGCCGGGCTCTACAACCCCGAGCAGGAGAAGGACGCCTGCGGTCTTGCGATCATCGCAACGCTCCGCGGCGAACCCGGGTACGACATCGTCGACGCCGCCCTCACCGCCCTGCGCAACCTCGAGCACCGCGGAGCCGTGGGCGCCGACGAGGGCACTGGTGACGGCGCCGGCCTCCTGATGCAGATCCCGGACGAGTTCTTCCGGGCCGTCACCGAGTTCGAACTGCCCGCGCCCGGCCAGTACGTGGCCGGCACCGCGTTCCTGCCCGCCGAGCAGCGCGAAGCTGACGCAGCGAAGGCAGGCATCGAGGGCCTCGCCGCCGATGAAGGACTCAAGGTCCTCGGCTGGCGCGAGGTGCCCGTCGTCGCCGACCTCGTCGGCGCCATGGCCCGCGCCTGCATGCCCTACTTCTCCCAGCCCTTCCTCGCGTCCGCCACGGGCGAGGAGCTGGACCGCAACGAACTCGACTCGCGCGCCTGGCGTATCCGCAAGCGCGCCCAGAACAAGTTCGGCGTGTACTTCCCGTCGCTGTCCTCGCGCACCATCGTGTACAAGGGCATGCTCACCACCGCCCAGCTGGAGCCGTTCTACCCGGACCTCTCAGACAAGCGGTTCAAGACCAAGCTGGCGATTGTCCACTCCCGGTTCTCCACCAACACCTTCCCGTCCTGGCCGCTCGCGCAGCCGTTCCGGACCATCGCGCACAACGGCGAAATCAACACGGTCAAGGGCAACCGCAACTGGATGCGCGCGCGCCAGTCCCAGCTCGCCAACCCGCTGCTCGGCGATTCGCCCGAAGAGCTGTACCCCATCTGCACCCCCGGTGCGTCCGACTCCGCGTCCTTCGACGAGGTGGCCGAACTCCTCTGGCTGTCCGGGCGGCCCATCACGCACTCGATCATGATGATGATCCCCGAGGCGTGGGAAAACCACGCAACGATGGATCCGGCCCGCCGTGCCTTCTACGAGTACCACTCCCTGCTGATGGAGCCCTGGGACGGCCCCGCCGCCGTTTCCTTCACCGACGGCAACCTGGTGGGCGCAACCCTGGACCGCAACGGCCTGCGCCCCGGACGCTTCTGGATCACCGAGGACGGCCTGATCGTCTTCGCCTCCGAAGTGGGCGTCATCGACGTCGAACCCTCCAAGGTAGTCAAGAAGGGCCGTGTGTCCCCGGGCAAGATGTTCCTGGTGGACACCGAGTCCGGCCGCATCATCGACGACGAAGAGGTCAAGGCAGAAGTTGCCGCCGCCAACCCGTGGGCGGAGTGGGTCAAGGACAACCTGATCGACCTGAACGACCTTCCCGAGCGCGAGCACGTGGTGCACACGGCTGCGTCCGTGAACATCCGCCAGCGCACCTTCGGCTACACCACCGAGGAACTGAAGATCCTGCTGGGCCCCATGGCCCGCACCGGCGCCGAGCCGCTGGGCGCCATGGGATCCGATACCCCGGTGGCCGTGCTGTCCAAGCGCCCCCGCCTGCTGTTCGACTACTTCGTGCAGTCCTTCGCGCAGGTCACCAACCCGCCGCTGGATGCCATCCGCGAAGAGCTGGTTACGTCTTTGACGTGCGCCATCGGCCCCAACGGCAACCTCCTGGACACCAAGCAGGTCCGCCAGCCCCAGGTCCAGCTGCCCTTCCCGGTGATCAACAACGACCAGCTTGCCAAGATCGCCAACATCGAGGACGCCGACGGCAACCGCGTGGCCATGAAGGTCCGCGGCCTGTACCGCCCCGAAGGCGGCGAGAACGCCCTGCGCGCACGGCTCACCGAGATCTGCGAACAGGTTTCCGGTGCCATCAACCGCGGTGTCCAGTACATCGTGCTGTCGGACCGTGACTCCAACGCGCAGTGGGCACCCATCCCGTCGCTGCTGCTGGTCTCCGCCGTGCACCACCACCTGCTCCGCAGCGCCAACCGCACCAAGACCGCCCTGGTGGTCGAGGCCGGCGACGTCCGCGAGACGCACCACGTTGCCGTGCTCATCGGCTACGGCGCCTCGGCCGTCAACCCGTACCTGGCCATGGAATCCGTGGAGCAGCTGATCGCCGCCGGCGACGTCACCGGCGTCACCCCGCAGGACGGCGTCTACAACCTCATCAAGGGCCTTGGCAAGGGCGTCCTGAAGATCATGTCCAAGATGGGCATCTCCACGGTCGCTTCCTACACCGGCGCCCAGACGTTCGAGGCCCTGGGCCTGGGCCAGGAACTGGTGGACGAATTCTTCGCCGGAACCCACTCCCAGCTCGGCGGCGTGGGCCTGGATGTCATCGCGGCCGAGGTCTCGGCCCGCCACCAGATGGCGTACCCGGAGGGCGGCATCGAGCAGCCCCACCGCCCGCTGCTGGGCGGCGGCGAGTACCAGTGGCGCCGCGACGGCGAACCGCACCTGTTCAATCCGGAGACTGTCTTCCGGCTGCAGCACGCAACCCGTGAACGCCGCTACGACATCTTCAAGGCGTACACCAAGGGCGTGGACGACCAGTCCACCAACCTGATGACCCTGCGCGGCCTGCTCAAGTTCAAGAATGAGCGCCCGGCTGTTCCGCTCGAGGAAGTGGAGCCCGTCTCCAGCATCGTCAAGCGGTTCTCCACCGGCGCCATGAGCTATGGCTCCATCTCGCAGGAAGCCCACGAGACGCTGGCCATCGCCATGAACCAGCTGGGCGGCAAGTCCAACACCGGCGAAGGCGGCGAGGACGTGGACCGGCTCCTGGACCCGAAGCGCCGTTCTGCGGTCAAGCAGATCGCGTCCGGACGTTTCGGCGTGACCAGCCTCTACCTGACCAATGCCGACGACATCCAGATCAAGATGGCGCAGGGCGCAAAGCCCGGCGAGGGCGGCCAGCTGATGGCGCAGAAGGTCTACCCGTGGGTGGCCCGCACGCGGCACTCGACCCCCGGCGTCGGACTCATTTCACCGCCCCCGCACCACGACATCTACTCGATCGAGGACCTCGCGCAGCTCATCTACGATGCGAAGCGCGCAAACCCCTCGGCCCGTGTCCACGTCAAGCTGGTGTCCGAAGTGGGGATCGGCACTGTGGCGTCCGGCGTGACCAAGGCGAAGGCCGACGTCGTACTGGTCTCCGGCCATGACGGCGGAACGGGCGCCTCGCCGCTGAACTCGCTCAAGCACGCCGGTGTCCCGTGGGAGCTCGGCCTGGCCGAGACCCAGCAGACGCTGATGCTCAACGGCCTGCGCGACCGCGTGGTGGTGCAGGTGGACGGCCAGCTCAAGACCGGCCGCGACGTTGTGATCGCTGCGCTGCTGGGCGGCGAGGAGTTCGGCTTCGCCACCGCTCCGCTGGTGGTGGAAGGCTGCATCATGATGCGCGTCTGCCACCTGGACACCTGCCCCGTGGGCGTCGCCACGCAGAACCCGGAACTGCGTGCCCGCTTCACCGGCAAGCCCGAGTTCGTGGTCAACTTCTTCGAGTTCCTTGCCGAGGAAGTCCGCGAGATCCTGGCCGAGTTGGGCTTCCGCAGCCTGGAGGAGGCCATCGGCCACGCCGAAGTCCTCGACACCCGGGAAGCGGTGGACCACTGGAAGGCCGACGGCCTGGACCTGGACCCGATCCTGCACGGGCTGGAGTTCGACGACGACGCTCCGCTGCGGAACATGACCGGCCAGAACCATGAGCTGGACAAGCACTTCGACCAGCGCCTGATCACCATGGCCACCGAAGCGCTGACGGACCGCAGCCCGGTGAAAATCGCCGTGGACGTCATCAACACGGACCGTTCCGTGGGCACCATGCTGGGCCACGTCGTCACCAAGACGTTCGGCACCGATGTGCTGGCCACGGACACCATCGACGTCACCCTCAACGGCACCGCCGGACAGTCGCTGGGCGCTTTCCTGCCCGCCGGCATCACCCTGCGGCTGTACGGCGACTCGAACGACTACGTGGGCAAGGGCCTGTCCGGTGGCCGGATCATCGTCCGCCCGGACCGGACCAACGTCTTCAAGGCGGAGACCAACGTCATTGCCGGCAACGTGATCGGCTACGGCGCCACGAGCGGTGAAATATTCCTGCGCGGCCAGGTGGGCGAACGCTTCCTGGTCCGCAACTCCGGTGCCACGGCCGTCGTCGAAGGCATTGGCGACCACGGCTGCGAGTACATGACCGGCGGCCAGACGCTGATCATCGGACGCACCGGCCGCAACTTCGGCGCCGGCATGTCCGGCGGTACCGCCTACGTCCTGGACCTGGATACTGCCAAGGTCAACAAGGATGCCCTGCAGTCCGGCGAACTCCAGCTCCGCGAGCTGGACGCCGAGGACCGCGACATCGTGCACGGCCTGCTGGTCAAGCACGTGGAAGAAACTGACTCCCAGCTGGCTGCGCGCCTCCTCGAGAACTTCGACGACACCGCAGCCCGCATTACCAAGGTGCTGCCGCGCGACTACGCGGCCGTGCTGCAAACCCGCCTCGACGCCATCGAAGAGGGCCTTGACCCCGACGGCGAAGAAGTGTGGTCTCGAATCCTGGAGGTAACCGGTGGCTGATCCACGCGGATTTTTGAAAGTACGCCAGCGGGAAACCCAGCCACGGCGTCCCGTTCCCGTCCGCATCATGGACTGGAAGGAAGTGTACGAAGCTCAGGAAAAAGGCACCCTGAAGGCCCAGGCCGGCCGCTGCATGGACTGCGGCGTGCCGTTCTGCCACCAGGGCTGCCCGCTGGGCAACCTCATTCCCGAGTGGAATGACCTGATGTGGCGGGACAAGGGCGAGGAAGCGATCGAGCGCCTGCACGCCACGAACAACTTCCCCGAGTTCACCGGCCGCCTGTGCCCTGCCCCGTGCGAGGCATCCTGCGTCCTGGGGATCAACCAGCCTGCCGTCACCATCAAGCAGGTGGAAGTCTCCATCATCGACGAGGCCTGGGACAACAACTGGGTCCACCCGCTGCCCCCGACGCGCCTCACCGGCAAGACCGTCGCCGTCGTTGGCTCCGGCCCTGCCGGCCTCGCCGTCGCACAGCAGCTGACCCGCGTGGGTCACACCGTTGCCGTGTACGAGCGCGACGACAAGATCGGCGGCCTGCTGCGCTACGGCATCCCCGACTTCAAGATGGAAAAGGAGCAGGTGGACCGCCGCGTCGAGCAGATGAAGGCCGAAGGCACCCGCTTCCGGACCGGCGTCGCCGTCGGCACCGACGTGACGTGGGAGCAGCTGCGCCGCCGCTACGACGCCGTCGTGGTCTGCACCGGCGCCACCGTGCCGCGCGACCTGCCTATCCCGGGCCGCGACCTGGACGGCATCCACTTCGCCATGGACTACCTGGTGCCGGCGAACCGCGTGGTGGCGGGGGAGACGGTGGAGAACCAGATCCATGCGCAGGGCAAGCACGTTGTCATCCTTGGCGGCGGCGATACCGGCGCGGACTGCCTCGGCACCGCGCACCGGCACGGCGCTGCATCCGTGACCACGCTGGCCATCGGCAAGCAGCCGCCGGCCGAGCGCGCCAGCCACCAGCCCTGGCCGACGTTCCCCACCCTCTTCGAGGTGGCCAGCGCCCACGAGGAAGGCGGCGAGCGGACTTACCTCGCGTCCACCGTGGAATTCGTTGGCGAGAACGGCAAGCTGACGGGCGTGAAGGTGGCCGAGACCGAGTTCGTTGACGGCAAGCGCCTGCCCAAGGCCGGCACCGAGCGGATCATCCCCGCGGACCTGGTGTTCCTGTCCCTGGGCTTCACCGGCGCAGAGCCGGCGGGCATCACCGAACAGGTGCACGCCGAATTCGACGGCCGCGGCAACGTGTCCCGCGACGGCTACTACATGACCAACACCGAAGGTGTCTTCGTGGCGGGCGACGCCGGCCGCGGACAGTCCCTCATCGTGTGGGCCATCGCGGAAGGCCGTGCCGCCGCCGCAGCCGTGGACAAGTACCTGATGGGAAGCACCATCCTGCCGGCTCCCGTCGCGCCGACGGACCGCGCCATCGCCGTCCTCTAATGCAGCACCGGGGGCTTAAGTTCACCCCCGCGACAACTTAACCAATGCAAGAGACCAATAGGGTAGGTATATGAGACGCGCAAAAATTGTGGCTACTTTCGGCCCGGCAATTGCCAGCTATGAGAACACCCTCGCGGTGCTCGAAGCCGGCGTTGACGTCGCCCGGATGAACATGAGCCACGGCGATTACTCCGTGCATGACAACACCTATGACAACGTCCGCAAGGCAGCGTCCGACCTCGGCAAGCCCGTGGCGATCATGGCCGACCTGCAGGGTCCGAAGATCCGCCTGGGCCGTTTTGTCGACGGTCCCCACGCCCTTGCCGAGGGTGACACCTTCACCATCACCACCGAAGACGTTCCGGGCACCAAGGACATCTGCTCCACCACCCTGAAGAGCCTCACCGAAGACGTCAACGTGGGCGATGCCCTGCTGATCGACGACGGCAAGGTGGCCCTGCGTGCCATCGAGGTGGACGACGTTAAGGTTGTGGCCACCGTAACCGTGGGCGGCATGGTGTCCAACAACAAGGGCATCAACCTGCCCGGTGTTGCCGTCAACGTCCCCGCGCTGAGCGAAAAGGACGAGGACGATCTGCGCTGGGCCATCCGCCGCGGCGTTGACCTGGTTGCCCTGTCCTTCGTGCGTGACGCCACGGACATCAAGCGCGTGCACGAGATCATGGACGAAGAAGGCCGCCGTGTGCCGGTCATCGCCAAGATCGAAAAGCCGCAGGCAGTGGACCAGCTCCACGAGATCATTGACGCGTTCGACGCGATCATGGTGGCCCGTGGCGACCTGGGCGTGGAGCTTCCGCTGGAGGAAGTGCCGATCGTGCAGAAGCGCGCCATCGAGCTGGCCCGCCGCTGGGCCAAGCCGGTCATCGTGGCAACCCAGGTGCTGGAGTCCATGATCGACAACCCGCGCCCCACCCGTGCAGAGGCTTCCGACTGCGCCAACGCCGTGCTCGACGGTGCCGACGCCGTGATGCTTTCCGGCGAGACCAGCGTGGGCAAGTACCCGATCGAAACCGTGAAGGTCATGGCCCGGATCATCGAATCCACCGAGGTCCACGGCCTGGAGCGCGTCCCCCCGCTGGGGACCAAGCCTAAGACGCGTGGCGGCGCCATCACGCGTGCCGCCGTCGAAATTGCCGACCAGCTGGACGCCAAATACATCTGTGCGTTCACGCAGTCCGGCGACTCCGCACGCCGCCTGTCCCGCCTGCGTCCGATCAAGCCGGTCTTCGCCTTCACCCCGGTGGAGCAGGTCTGGAACCAGCTGGCCCTCACCTGGGGCATCCAGCCGGTGCTGGTGCAGATGGTGGACCACACCGACGCCATGACCGCGCAGGTTGACCGCAGCCTGATGGAGATGGACCTCGTGCAGGACGGTGACCTGGTGGTCATCGCCGCCGGTTCCCCTCCCGGAAAGGCCGGTTCCACGAACTCGCTGAAGGTGCACAAGGTGGGCGACCTCGCCGACTCCACCCGCGCGGGGGAAGTTACCAGCAACAAGGAAAAGCTCGGCCCCTGGCCGGAAAAGAAGAAGAAGGCCTAGCCTTTCTGACAACGAAAAGGACCCCTGCCGGTTGGCGGGGGTCCTTTTGGGTCCGGTGACTTTTCGGTGATTGAGCTGTCTCTCCGGTGATTGAGCCTGTCGAAATCCAGGGAGTTCGACAGGCTCAATCCGCCGCGGCTAGTTGACCTGGTTGATGATGGTCTCGGCCACTTCGCGCATGCTGAGGCGGCGGTCCATGGAGGTTTTCTGGATCCAGCGGAAGGCTTCCGGCTCCGTCAGGCCCATCTTGGTGGTCAGGAGGCTCTTGGCGCGCTCCACGAGCTTGCGGGTGGCGAACTGTTCCTGAAGGTCGGAGACCTCGCTTTCGAGGGCCTTGATCTCCTCGTGGCGGGAGAGTGCGATCTCAAGCGCGGGGATAAGATCGGCGGGGGTGAAGGGCTTGACCACGTAGGCCATGGCGCCGGCGTCGCGGGCGCGCTCCACGAGTTCCTTCTGGCTGAAGGCGGTCAGCAGCACCACGGGGGCGATGCGGGCCTTGACGATCTTCTCGGCTGCGGAGATGCCGTCCATAACGGGCATCTTGACGTCCATCAGGACCAGGTCCGGCTTCAGTTCCTCGGCGAGCTGGACCGCCTTTTCGCCGTTGTCCGCCTCACCCACAACGTCATAGCCTTCGCCGCGCAGGATCTCGATGATGTCGAGGCGGATGAGGGTTTCATCCTCGGCCACAATGACGCGGCGCGCCGGCTGGGACGTGGGTTTTGACTCCGTCTGTTCAGTCACGGGATCTCCTTGGAAAGGTACGGCGGGGACATCACTATCTTAGGTGCCCCGGTCCTGTACTTGATCTGCATGGGTCGGTTGCGGCGTCGGCGGCGCGATTCTGGAATTCAGCCTATCTGCATGTAGAGTAATTCCGCGTACGTGAAGCAATCGCGTTGCTCACAGTCAGCTGTGGGCGTACTCTTTGGCTCCATGTATTCCGCGCCCGAGTGGCGGAATTGGCAGACGCGCCGCACTCAAAATGCGGTATCGAAAGGTGTGTGGGTTCGAGTCCCACCTCGGGCACTATGTTTTCGCAGGTCAGAGGCTTTTTGTCCTTTCCGTGTTGACAAGGTTTGACTTTTCGAAGGCGTTGGGGTACAAGAGGTCAAATCTTGGGGGACGGTAAAGGCTCTGGAACGCCGCCACCTTGGACAGAGCAGATCAGTCGTTTTCTTGAGGGCTAAATACGAATCCCTCGCTGGGTGACATACGAGCTCCCGCTGAAAGGGCGGTCGACAGGGCCGCGAACTAGAACTCTACGAGATGGCGCAGCCGGAGAATCGTTGAATGAAACTGCGTCATCACCGATCCGACCGGCCTTATTCAATACGCACTATCGATTCGCCCGCTCCTCGTAGATCTCCCCTAGCGGCGCCGGTGCGCCTCGTTCGTCGCGTTGGGTGAAGACCAGGCGCTCGGCCGCTCGGGAACACCGACGAAGAAAGTGGCACAGCTTCTGGTGTCACATTTACTCCGGCGCGCCAGGACGACTACGAGATTCTTCCATAGCCCCGTTCACCAATTATGGTTCAGCCACGCCAGCCAGGTTTCAATGGGTGAGAGGGATCGCAGCAGCCCCGCCAGGACGCGAGCTTCCTAGCCGTCGGCGTTGTGCAGGGCTTTCAGGATGGTGGCGCGTGCTTGGACTCGGTCTTCCTCCGTGAGGTTCAGGGAAGCCAGCACTACCACCAGATGTTCCACGTCCCAGGGGTCGGCCGTGTGCAGAGACTTAAGGATAGTGGCGCGCGCTTTGGCCCGGTCGTATCCGTGGCGCGTAGGCGGTCCAGCGCCTCCGCCAGAAAGCGGGCAGCTGTGGCTCGCGTCGGGAAAGATACTCAGCAACGCGGCGCGGCGGTGCCCCCCTTCCTTCGCCAACCGGCCGCGCGGGCTGCGATTCTCGCAAAGGTGTTCGTTATGAACTGAACCTTGTCGTGTATTTCTTTGGTGCCCCGAGTTATGAATTACTGAGGGGCTAGCCTGAGGCAATTGTCTAGTCCGTACTCGCGTCCAGTACGCCGAAACTCCTGTCCATGCTCCCGCAATCGCTCGTACTCATCCGATGCAAATTGAAGATGACCTAGTCGCATCCAATTTGCCACTTCACGCATCGAAAGAATCATCGATTCCAAAGAGTCCATGGTTGGCAAAATCAGTTTGTGGTCAGCTTGGGTAGGCGGGGTCAGCGCCGCCCAGCTTTCCAATACAGTCGCGTATGTAGAAGCTACTGCTTCCATACGTTCGCTGTATTGGACGGGAGTGGTGTCTTGCATCGATACCTTGTCGAGCGTTGCGCCGGCTTCAGAACAAATGGACTCAATCTTGTTAAGATAGGTTTTTCGCTCATTCATGCTGCTAGGCTGGTTGGCCGGGTCGGGATTGACCCAAGCAAAATAGCTCAGTACAAGCGCGGCGATCGTCAGCAAGGTGCCTAATAAGGCTGCTAGCTTTCGTCTCAGGCCCATTGAATTCCAGCGTTGCTTACCTTCAGCTTCTGGATCATCGCGCCAAAATGACCAGTCAGGCGGCGCTTCTGGCCAACTAGGATCTGGCTTCCATCCAACAGGCGGAGTCCAACCGGTGGGAGGCAGAGGCCATCCGGGAGGAGGGTTGAACTTACCGGGCAATTTCCCACCTCTTAGTAGTATGCAAAGAAATTATTCAGACGTGTGTGGAGTCAGACAAGACGTAGCGCGGACTGGCTCCGCGCCGTCAAGGTTTGTTTCTAAATCCGCTGGACGCAGATCAGCCGCGCCAGCCCAGGTCCCGGCGGCCGGATATGAGCAGACCGGCAGGTGAGGGTGCGTTGGACGGAACCTCCTCAAGTGCTTCTCCTGCAACAAATTGGCCGACTGACAAGAAGGCCGTGGCCACGGTTGCGGGAGCCAGCGGTCCGGCGAGCAGCCCGACGCCAGCAGTTGCGACGCAAAGGGCAAATAGTGTCGCTAGTCGGATCTGGCCGCGCCGTATCGCACGCTGTTCATCGGCAACGAGGTCCTGCATTTCCTCAAGGGCAGCGGTGACCGAGGCGGGATCAACGAAGATGCCTTCTCCCAGGAACTCGCGCTGCCAGCGCCAGTAGGCGGTCCGGCGGCGCCGGTAGTCGCTGTCCGACGATAATTCGACGGCGGCCCGCAACAGGTCCTCGTCACTTCCGAATTGCCCCGGCTCCGGGATCAGGAATTCCCTCCCGATCACGACGACGGCCTGACCCTGCGTCACTGGTGCCTCGGGGTCGACCTCCCGCATCTGGACCGCTGCCTTCAACTCGTCCGCTGAACGGTATGTCGCAACGGCGTTGACTGCGGTTACTTTGGCCGGCAGGCCCGCGGTAAGGACCATCGCGGTTTGCATGTAGGCGTCTGTGATACGCCGGTGGTGCCCTTCCCTCTCGATCTGCGCCGTCACCTTTGCGAGGTCATTCTCCCGTAGATCCCGCCAGAGGTTCTGCCGGTAGTCACTCCACTCAAGCGGGTAGGCCTTTTCGCCCAGTATCGACAGGAACCGTTGTTGCCGTTCTGGTTCCCACCCCCGGTCCTGCCACCGGCGCCACTCTTCGTCGCCCCGGGGCGAGGGAACCGGTACTACGAGCCGGTCATATATAAGAACATCAGCGGCCCATGCCTGCGTCGGAAGGTGATCGCGCACGGAGTAAACGCCCCATACTTCACGGCCCATGGCCTGCCTCTCAGGTCGGCTCGGTCTTCTCGAGAATTGTCCTAAACGGAGCGTTACTGATGCGTTACTAGTAGTGCTTGAGGCGAGCCACTCGCGCTAATGAAAGTCGGGACTGTCCGATAAACGGTGTGTGGAGTCCGGCCGGTTTCATTATTGAGTCGTTCTTTCGAACCGGCCCGCGAAGGTAGTCGCGAACGCGTTTAGCGCAGGCTTCCACCTCATCACCCAGCGTGCCCGGGCCTCCACCGGTGGGATCAAGAGATCTGGTGACCAAATACAGGCATTTCAGGGCCGCGGTCTCGTTCGGAAAGTGCCCGCGGGCCCTTACGGCCCTTCGGTAGCGGGCGTTGATCGACTCGATCGCGTTCGTCGTGCAGATTACCCGTCGGATCTCCACGTCGTACTCCAGGAAGGGCACGAATTCGGCCCAGAAGGATTCCCAGAGCCGTACGATGGCGGGATATCGCTGGCCCCATTCGGCTGTGAACTCGGCGAACCGGTCCTTCGCCGCTTGCTCGGACGGGGCCGTGTAGGTGCCGTGAGCGAAATGTTGATGCCCATACGTCCCCCTTGACGTAGTTGTTGCGCTGACCTGTAAAAAATCTAGGAAGCCAGAGGACCAGGCGGAAGCATATATGACCGTCATCGAGATTTATTGTGTCGATCTTGAGCCTTCACTGCGTCCATGCGACATCTGCCGGTAACCAGCGCCCGATGCGGAGCCGGCGACGGCTGGGGGAGGCGTTCGTGGTCTCAAGCGAACGCCAACGTCGCCGGCTCCAGCCATCACCGTATGTCCCTCGACCTGGCATGCCCCCGAGTAACTGGTACGCGTTTTTTAAAGCCGAGATACTTGCCCCGAAGGTTTGTGGTGATTGTCCGAGACGAGGATGTTCCCGAGCCTGGTCGTTTTGTCCACGTCTCGGGTTCACCTTGCGGCCGCAGAGCCTAGTCATTGTCAAGCATCCTTGACATAATGGCCGTCAGGGATGCCTGACAGGAGAGGTCATGGGCTGGGGATCAACGGATAACGAGCACGAGGGCTGGGCAGCGTGCGTCGCGCCCGACGGGCGGCTCTCCGCATCATCATCAGCTGAACGATTGCTATTCCCCGGCATCTCCGGCCGCTACCAGCCAGACAAGATGATGCCCGACTACGACGTCGTCCCCGACAACGAAATCAAGGGGTGGCGGGGACAATGTTCGTGCGGCTGGCGAGGCGACAGGTGGGAACGTGTCACCTCCCCCGCAGATGCCGACTTAAACCACCGCCGCGGCTACATCGCACCGGACGACTCCGCTCACGCCTCAACAAAAGTCGAAGACGCTATCCACAACGAGTGGAAAGCCCACATCGCACCCCCCGAAGCACTCCTTGGCCTAGAAGCAGCCGCCCGCGAATACAACCGGGCCGGTCGCCGACTAGCCATGACCGTAGCCGCGGCCAAAGCCGCCGGGGCATCCTGGGCCGACATCGGCCGCGCCGTAGGCATCAGCCGTCAGTCGGCACACGAACGCTGGGCCGATAAGCTGGCGCCGGTAAATACAGAGGAAACCCAACAACGACCCCCCGATGGGCACTAAATGCCCGATTCCTCCATTTTGGTCTTTAATCTCGTTTATGCCGGCACCCTGGGTATAGGGTTCCTGATGTTCCTCGCTCACCTCGGGCCTTTATGGTTCTGCTCGCCAGCGCAGCTATAGCCAAGCTCCTTACGAATGTTCTCCGGGCACTCATCCGCCGCTTACCGAAGCCAGCACCTCCTCGGCAACTCCGCAGACGCCATTTCTCGCGGCTGCCGGCTACCGCTGATACTTCCGACGAATAAGGCCTGACCGGTGTGCGGTCATTGATGCGTTCTCTTCTCAAAACTCGACTCGTCCTGCTAGTCGGCAAGCGTTCTTGACCGCCTGTAGAACGTCGCTTGGGACATTCCGAGATCCCGGGCAACCTGCGCCGCGGGCTCGCCGCCTTTGACCAGGCGAACAGCGCTTCTGATCTGACTATCAGTAACCCGGCGAGGTCGGCCGCCAAGGTCTTTGCCAGCTTCTCTTCGCTTGATTATTGAATCCGTGACGCGTTCGCGCTTGATCTCGTGTTCCATCTGCGCGAGGGCGGCCATGATCGTGAACAGCATAGAGCCACACGGTGTTGCTGTGTCGACGTCGCCTCCGCCCAGGTTCAGGACCCGCAGGCCGGCGCCCCTACTGCGGAGTTCGTCGGCGAAGGCAAGCATGTTCTGAGTGGATCGCCCGAGCCGGTCCAAAGTCGTGATGACGAGGGGTGTCACCCTCCATGAGCGCGTCGAGTGCTCGATCGAACTGGGGTCGTGACGCGCCCGCTCCAGAGACACCTTGGTCCACGTAGAGGTCATCGCGTCGAACGCCGGCGGCCAGTAGATCCGCTCGCTGCACACTAAGGAGACGGTGTTTTGGCAAGAGATATCAAGTCTGGAAGTCTGAGTGCTGATGTCTCAGTTCGCCTTGCTTCCTTGGCCAAAGACTAAGCGGGCACGTGTTGGTGGTGCGGAGCAAAGGCTGATTCACATGAGCACAAATATAAGCGCACGGACCTTCGTCGACTGGCTGGCGCTGGTGGGTTTAGTCTGGGCGGATGACAGCGTCTTGCGGCCGATCCGAAGCCACAGGAAATCGGAAGATGTGCTGTTCGGCCTCGTTCTTTGAAGGTGCTGCAACGACACGAAGAGCCAGCCATTTGACCGCTCCTACGACAAATTCGCGGCTTACGTAAGTCAACATATTTCTCGTCTTTGGCGTGCCAAAGGAATCCCACTGGACAGCATCTACGGCAGGGATTGGTATCAAGAAGCCAAGAACTTGGCACTCTTGCGTCCCTGTACTGGCGGGAACTTAGGGCTCCACACTGTCACCATTGCAGGCCCGTGCAGCATTAGGTGATCCACTGCTGCTCCTGCTAGCCGCGTAGCCCAAGCGAAGCGGCTCGCTCCTGCGGATCCTGCCGGGCAGCGTCATTTAGAATTTACGCCCGGTAGAAGCTTGCCTTTTTCACGAGTACGTCGGCCGTCATTCTTCCCCCAACTGGCAATCCCGTACATGCTTTCATTGCTTGAAGTCCTATCTGTGGCGCTCGGTCTACATGCGACCTTATCGATTTCACTGCCCCTCTTGCCGTTCTTCACCTCGCTCGCGGTCCGGTAACCCAGCCGTATTCGCGCGAAACGATCCCGTCCTGCCGTATCTGATGACCAGCCACGTCAGCCACCCAACAATCCCGCCGAACGCAAGCCAGCCGACGGCGCCACCGAAGTTGCTACCCATCATGCTTAAGCCGGCTACGACGAATCCCACTGTAAAAAGACTGCCGAAAACAGCCAGGAACATGGACACTCCCAGCCGGACTACGCCAGCCGGCTTCATGGGTCGTCCGCCAGGACGACTTGACCCGACTGGCCTGACCTGTCGTGGTTCCAGTCCATCGGCACTGACTTCCGGGCTGGTTTCACTTCGGTCCGCCACAGCGTGACGAGCGTTGCCCTGAGCCGAGTCCAGGGCAGCCCTCGCCAGTTCCGCGACGCTTGGCACCTCGTTCTCCGCCATCCTATTGAGAGTGTTCTCTGCGGCCAACGCCAGTTCCGGTGGTCCGCTATCCAGCAGGTCGGCTAGCTCTGCCACTCCGGACGCTCGAACTCGCGGCCGTGAGCTTTCTATCGCAAGAACAATGTCCGCTGGTAGCGGTGCTGGGCGTATTTCCCGTTTGCGGACGCTGCGGGCTACTAGGAGGTCTCCCTCTGAACCGTAGGTCCACATCGTGGGTGTCTGCCGGGGCTCTTCCTGACGTACCTTGTTGAAAACGTACTGATAAAGGTCAGCAACCGTCACGTCACCGTCACCGTTAACGTCAGCCGCACCGGTCTTCAGGCCATCCACAATCGCCTTGGTGAAAACAGACTTAACCCCGTTTCCGACAGTTTCCGTTCCTTCAAACGAATATTCAGTCGCACGGGACGCCGTTAGCACGACCTTTCCGCGGCCGGGGAACCTCTCCTGCAGGGCGAGGGATTCGTTCCCTTTGGCACCCTTCGCGAAAGCGCCGCTGTGGCAACAGTCAAGCACTAGAATCTGGCTACGTGCGCGGCAGTCTTCCAGCTGATCATTCAGCCAAGCGGCCGCAAGCGAGGTGGCAGCCAATAGCCTACGTTCCGTATTCGTGGTCGCGTAGTAGAGCCTTCCTTTATCATCCAACACCCCGTGGCAAGAAAGGTAGACAAGAATAAGATCGCTCGGGCCGACGTCGGCACAGACTTCGAGCACGCCCCGCATCAACCGGTCGTGGGGGGCATCGAGAAAGGTATGGACGTCGAATTTTCCAATTTGGGAGTCCGAAAGGACTTCTACTAAATCATGCGCGTCCGTCCCGGGAGCCCGGAGATGAGCAAGGGTGCTGTCTTCGTAGGTGGAGGTACCGATGATGAGGGCAATGCGCCTCGGGGCATCAGCCTGGCTTTGCATGACGAGAGACCCACAATTCGACCAGGCGTTCCTGCTCTTCGGAAGTGATATTTGTCAGTTTCAATGTGTCCCCATCGACCGTAACTTCGATGGAACGTAAGCGCTGACGGATCAGCCAGTCCTTCAATGCGGATACGACTTTTGCCACGTCGACTTTGGATATGAGCTTCACCAAGAGCGAACCGATAACGGTAACTTCAAGGCCTTTAGCTCCACTTGGGATATGGCCTACAGCTTCAAATGGCACCACGTCATAGACGTCGAGTTCGAGAAGTTCGGCACGGAGGCGTTTCGCAAGGGAATCGAGTTCTTCGTCGTCGAGCTCAGGATCATGTAGCCGTACTCCCAGTGCGTCCATTAGCGTGCTCCTTCGCCGGAAGGATGTAAGGCTGTCGGCGTTGATGCTACTCCTATGTAGAACGCCGGGACCAGAGTTCAGGCGCTCGGAGGCGTCGTAGAATTCACGCAAACAAGCTGAGGGGACGGTTGTGGACAGCTAATTGAGTATCGGTTGCTCATATTGGGGCGAGATCTTGGCAAGTATTTCTTTGTCAGCCACTTTAGCGCCCTACCGTCTCACAAATCTAGGGTTTCGAGGCGAGCTCGAACCGGCGCATGCGGAGACTGCCTGGTGGGCCCGTGCCAGCGCTGGGAGAGTGATCCGAGGGCGACACGGAGCGGCGCAAAAACACCGCCATCTATCGGGAACAGTCACAGCGGCTGCTCGCCGCTAGCACCACGATTCTCAGTTCGCCCCGTTCTTGAAATCCTTCCTTTACGAGAATCGGCAGACAGGCCGCAAGCGTTGAGGCGTGCACAGATGCCCGGAACGTGTTCTACTCCAGCTGGTTCTGTTGCCCGATGCTTCGTTGTACCCGGGCCAAATGTGCCTTGAACCGTGAATCCTGGCGGGCTAGCCGTTCATAAATCCGCAGCAGTTCTTTCCAGGAGACGATGGCTTCCGCATTCATTCCGGCCTCAGTGAGATCGTTGGCTAGGTGTTGCAGCGCTCGAGCGAGGCCTGGTTCGTGCAGGGCGGGGTTCTCGGCGGCCAGCTTCCGCCAGATGGTGACAAATTCCTGGGCATGCTTCAAGGCTTCCGTCGTGCGTCCCCCGGCCTCAGTGAGCCGACAGGACAGGTTGTGCAACGCCAGGGCGAGGTCGGGTTTGTGCAAGGTGGGGTTCTCGGCGGCCAGCCGCCGCCAGATGGTGACGCATTCCTGGGCGTGCTTCAGGGCGTCGGCCCTGTGCCCCGCGGTCTTAGCGAGGTCGTTAGCCAGGTTGTGCAGTGCAAGGGCGACGTAGGGTTCGTACACTGCCGGGTTGTCGGCGGCCAGCCGCCGGTAGATGGTGAGGGATTCTTGAGCGAGTTTCAGGGCTTCAATGGTGCGCCCCGCTTCAGTTAGGCCGTTGGCCAGATTGGTCAACGCGAAGGCGAGGCCAGGTTCATACAGTGCTGGGTTGTCGATGGCCAGCCGCCGGTAGATGGTGACGGATTCCTGGGCGGTGTTCAGGGCGTCGGCGGTGCGCCCCCCGGTCTGCCCCCCGGCCTCGGTTAAGCCGTTGGCCAGTGTGTTCAGCGCCCGGGCGAGGCCAGGTTCGTACAGTGCTGGATTGTCGGCGGCCAGCCGCCGGTAGATGGTGACGGATTCCTGGGCGGTGCCCAAGGCTTCGCCGGTGCGCCCCCCGCCTCCACGAGGTCGTTGGCCAGGCTGTTCAGCGCCCGGGCAAGGTCCGGTTCGTACAGTGCTGGATTGTCGGCGGCCAGCCGCCGGTAGATGGTGACGGATTCCTGGGCGGTGCTCAGGGCCTCGGCGGTACGCCCCCCGGCCTCACCAAGGTCGACGGAGAGCGTGTTCAGCGCCCGGGCGAGGTCTGGTTCGTACAGTGCTGGGTTGTCGGCGGCCAGCCGCCGGTAGATGGTGACGGATCCCTGGGCGGCGCCCAAGGCGTCGGCGCCGCGCCCCCCCGCCTCACTGAGCCGGGCCGAGAGGTTGCGGAATGGTAGGAGCCGATGACTTCCCCTGCGGCCATGACGGTTGCGGGGATATTGGTCACGTACCCTTTCAAACCGGCCAGTTGCCGGGCACGCGTCAGTGACGCCTCATCGAGGCTGCGCGCCCCGCCGGAGGTCTTGACGAACCTTGGGGTCCGGGCCGCCTTCTGGCCCTCGATGACCTCGCGCGCCCGGTTCTCCTGGGCCGTCAGCGTCTTGTTGTCATGAACAGCTCGCTTGCGGGAGTAGGCCCACACTGCCCGCCACGAACCTAGGTGCTGCTCTGGGTCCCAGACGGGTTCGGCGCGCAGGTCGGGGTTGTTCTCGCTCTTGTGGCCGATCCTGGGGGTGATGGTATCGATCAACTGCCCGTCGGTGAACGCGCCACCGTGCCATCGAAAATGCGAGGCCAGGTCGTTCGGCGCCTTCGTCATCCGGGAGCCGACGATGAACCGCAGGTTCGCCTCGTCCAACTCACGCAAGTTCCCCGCTGAGAGCATGCCCGCGTCGGCGACGACGACCATGTCGGCCAGACCGTGGCGGGCCTGGAACTGCTTGATGATCGGGATCATGGTTGCCGTCTCTGCCTTGTTGCCTTCGAAACAGCCGATCTCCAGCGGAAACCCACCACGGTCCACCAGCAGACCGACCACGATCTGAGGGTCAACGCGGCGTTCCTTGGAGTAGCCGACCTTGCGCAGCTCGTCTTCCTTCTCCGCCTCGAAATACAGCGTGGTCACGTCATACAGCACCAGGGAGACGTCACCAGCGGTGCTGGCATGCTCGAAACACCAGGTCGCAACCTGATCGCGGTACTTCCCCGCAGCGGCGCGGGCGAGGGTGCGTTTCATAGTGGCGTAGCTGGCAGGGGCCTGGCCGAGGTCCCGCAGTACCCTGCCGGCATCCAGCAGTGAGGTTGGTTCAACGACCCGGGCGATCACTAGGTCGCGGAAGACCTCGTCGCCGAGGCCATCGAAACCCCAACGCCGCGAAGACGCTGGCCAGCGCATCGATCAGGACGCGTGAGTCCATGCCAACCACGCGGGCAGGGCCGGTGCGCCCAGATGGTGCAGGAGTGCCGGCATCTTTGTCACGGGCATGTGCTTCTTTGTATCCGTAGGTCTTCTGCCGCAGCAGTAACGCAGCAGTAACGCAGGACGTCTTATTTTCTGCGGAGAAGCCTGAGGTCAGAAGCAGGCGTCGGCCACGAGCAGGGAGCGCACGATATGACTGACCCGGCACAGCCCGCAATCAAGCCGCCCGGAGACGTGTTGATCTTCGTTCCAGGTCTCGGGAAGTCGGAATCTGTGCAACTGGCGCATGTCGCTGAATTGCTGTGCTGGGAACTTAATCAACAAGCCCCCGATCGAGCCACTACCTTCGCGTCGGTGCCCACTTCAGTGGGCGCTCAGGTGGTGCATAGAATCGAGCGAGCAGACGGCAAAGGTGCAGTTTCGGCTGTTCTCGATGTGTATATCTACGACTCAGTCGCAGAACTCGACAGGAACACCACCGCGACCCAACAGGTGATTCGCGTGTTTGCCCTCGGGCTGACCGCCGCGGCCGCCGTCGTCGCGTTGGTCGGAGTCATCTTGAATGTGCGGCGCCGCGCGAAATCTCGGGCTCAGCTCTGGCAGGTACTTGCCGTGCTGCTGATGCTGCTCTGCATCGTCGTCTATTTTGGCATTGCGGTCGTTGCGTTGGTAGAGGCAGTGGTGACAATCGTCGAAGGCGAGTCGATCCAGCCAGTACTACATTGGCCGCAGTGGGTGGTGCTCATCGGTGCGGTCATCGGTGGGCTCTTGCCGACAGCGCGGGAGAAGATCAACGGGCTTGGCGAGCGTTCGGTGCAGATGGTTCGCTTCTGTTTCACGGGCGTCCTACGGAACCGTTTGTGTGGTGGTCTGCAGGATCTGGTCGAACGGGTTTCCCGGCGGCCAGAAGTCGAACACATACATCTTCTGGGTTACAGCTTTGGATCGCTGGTGGCGGTAGATACTGTTTTTCCACATGGTGGTAGTCCCGGCCAGAACCTTAAGCTCGTAGACACGCTAATCACCATCGGTAGCCCATTCGACCTCGTTCGTATGGTGCGTCCGAACTACCCGGAAGGCAGAACCTTCGAGCAGGACATCAAACCGAGATGGGTCAATATCTATCAGCCAATCGATGTGCTCGGCTCCAATTTCCGAGACAATGAGGAGTCAGCCGAGGCCACAATCGGATTGGTGTCATCGACTGATAGTGCAGACCGGCGAGTTCCGGAAGAAAACCGGCAATGGAATCCGGACCTGAAGCTAAATCTCGTCAACATGTTGATGCTGAGAAGCCTGTCCGTGCACGCTGGCTATTGGGACGATAGCCGGACGGCGCGCAGTGCGCTGGGGCTAGCAGTAAAGAGTTTGTCGGTGCGGCGTCCCATCTTGCAGTAAGAAGTAAATACGCACGCGACACGTCCCGGCCAAATACAGTGGCGCTCAGATGAAACGGGGGCGAGAAGGCGGAACGAAAACCTAGCCAGGCGGTCGGACGACGATTTTAATGGACCTGTACAAGGTATCGGTCCCAGGTCCATCCCCCGGCCAGCCGTCGGTGCCAGGGTCAGACCGTCTGCCATGGGCCGGACACCGTGGGCAGAACCCGCCATGCGATCCCAGCCGGGCAGGGCGCTGAGGCCCGCCGCGGAAGACCGGCACCAGCTGTCCTTCCCTTGCCTCTTTGCGGTGTCGGAACAGCCATGCGGCGAGAGCAGGGGAGCGCAGCATATTGGCCTCTATTCCTAGACGGCACTGGACACCTGCTGGTGGGTCGCCGCGGACATTGATGGCGGCGCCGCAATGCTGGATGCATTGGCGTACGTCAAGGCTGCTCGCTTTCGAGGTAACACCCGCCGCCCTGGAGGTTTCCCAATCCGGGCGTGGTGCCTATGTCTGGCTCTTCTTCAGCGACGCAGTCCCGGCGTCTGCAGCACGCTAGCTTGGCACCGGCCTCATTCATGAGGCCGGTGCGCTGCGAGGCAGCATGAGCCTGGCCAGTTACGACAGGCTTTTTCCGTTCATTGTGGCAAACGTATGGGGAACTGATTGCCGCACCGCTGAACGGCAAGCGCCGCCAGCATGGCGCCACCCTGTTCCTCGACACGACGACCCTCGAACCATACGAGGACCAGTGGGCGTGTCTGTCCAGTCTGGATCGGCTTCCAGAGCGTGAAGTTCGCGACCACATCAGCAGGCTGCCGAGCCGATCGAGCTGTGCCTGGTGGAGCAATCACCCCAACGGGTAATGGAAGCTATCTCCGGGGGCGACGGCCGCATGGCCCTTTACGCCTGGGCCTGGGACGGAGCTGCTATTCCTCGTAACGTGGAAGTAACGCTGAAGGACCTAGATTCGAGTCCAAGGAATGCAAATTCAGACCCACATGACAGACACAATCGGTTACGCGCCGGCCGGAGGTGAGTGGGCATGACGCTAGAATGAGGTCTCCTTGCGAATTGCCATCGTGAGCTACTTTGATCTCGGAGAATCCTTTGGACTTGGAGACAATGCATTTAAAAAGGAGAAAGTGACTTTACGGCCAGATATTGGGCGCGTTCCTGTACGTAGCCCACTTGGGTGGGGCACGACCGCTACGGTTCCCGATTTCGTTCTTGACAAATGGCGTCGGGAAGCCGTCACGCAGATATCGCGCCACGACCCAGTCGATGTTGGATGGGTGGGCCCGCCTCGAAAGCGCCGACAATTTGACCTCGAACTCTCAACGTATGTGGCGGGTCAAGGAGTTGATCTTTGTGAAATAACCATCTTTGCTATTGGTATCGGCTATGTTTATTTGCAGTTCAATTCGCGCGTTCCGCTCAAATATGCACTCGGACTACTAAGATGCTTTGAGTTCGCGGCGTACACTAAAGAAATCTCGACATTGCTGGCAGACGCTGCCTATAAACATGCATGCGCAGCAGCAGTGCCCACAGTAATCCCAGTGAGAAGCCTCACGAAAAGGCAGCCACCACGCGAAGAACAGTCATCGAAGTTGGAAGTAACTCTATTCAGCGCGTTCACGAAACTGTATCTATGTGTCGACGACGGCGATGAGGTTTTCCTTTCTCGGCTACTCCGTTTACAGGGTGTGGAACGTCAAGACCGGCTACCTTTTGACCGAGGAACACTGCATTACACGTGGCCGTCTTGTCTTCTTGAACCGCAAAGCATGCGGTTTAAGGTCCCACCTCCTAAGCGGGCCGAAGACTTGGAACAGATGCTTGAGGATGTCAAAATCGCACACTCGTTTCTTTGGGACTTGTGAAGCGTACATGAACCTGATTCGGGATGAAATCGTCGACCACGCGGTAAGCAACGGCTTAGAAAGTCGACGGCCACGCTCATCCATAGAGCTGAACAAGCTTCACAGAATGGCTGTCGGAGCAGTTAACCTCACCGACTTCGGACTGGTCAGCCAAGCGGAGGAAGACCGAAGGTACTTCAGCAGGTTTGCTGAATCGTCGAAGCTTGGAGAAATTCGGGATCGAATATCAAATGCTGCTGATGTTCTCTACGAAATGCAGGCGATTTGAACACCAGGAGGAGACTTCCCAGCGCGAGCGTACGCTCAATCTGATGCTGGTGGTCCTTGCTCTCTTGACAGTCTTTTCTGTTGTGGTTGATGTTGGCACCTTCCTCGATTCTCGTCCGGGTCTGTACGGGGTGTTGGTGGTTACGACCACAGGGCTAGTTCTGGCGGTTCTGGGTTTCATCATCTCTCTGGTAATGAACTGGCGGCGCCTAGTGCGCTGGTGGCATCGCAAGAGATCCTGGCGGCGAATCAGGGAAGGGGGCCCTGGGTGAACGCGCCAAGGGGGTGGCAGGTCGTTCATCCGTTCTCGTGTCTGTGAGACGATGTCCAACGCAATTACAGGTGAAAGCTATTTGCTTCGCTTGCCCCCCGGGGTTTGGCGGCCGAGATTTCCAAGCATGTGGTGCCCCCAGTAGTCCTCTAGCGCCCTTGAATCGAGGTGTAGACAATGTCCACACTTTTTGACTCGGATTGCCTCGTAGAGCCTGCGGACCGTCCCGGTTTCCGCATGATCTCGCGGGCTCCCAGTGTTTGCAAGGGTAGGAATGCAGTTCGAGAGTCCCACCTCGGGCACACCATATCCCCTCGTCAGAGGGGTTTTTGCTTTGACGTGTTGACATAGCTTGTGGTGGCGTCCCTCCGACGCTAGGTGCGCGGGCTGTGGCCTGGCCGCCGCGGTGGCCTATTCAGATGTGTGGGTGACGGGTTCAAGTCCCTGGCTAGGGGCCTTCCGCCTGCTGTGGGCTGGGGCTACGTGGTTCCTCGTTCCGGTTCTGTCGGGTTGGTCGTGGGTGGCCAACACCCGTTCCTGGTCCGGGGTGGCGGGTACTACATGACCCTGCGGAGTCTGACGCGCGGCCTTCTAGAAAAACCCAGGCCACGCTGGGAATGGCTGCGTTTGCCCTATTTGTCCGGCCAAGTTGGGTGTTGACAGTGTCAACACCTACGTCTGCTATATTGTGATGCCCGGGTAGCGGCCGGGGGTTTGCACTCCGCATGCGCGCCTTCAGTGACGATGCGCGGGGCCATGGCTTGACGAAAGAGTGTGAGCTGGCCGAATGGATGGCCCGGCCCTTGGATCCGATCTACCCGGTGATCTTCGTCGATGCGATCTTCCGTCTTGGCCCGGGACGGTCAGGTGCGCAACACCCCGTTCTATGTCGTCACGGGCGTGAGCACCAATGGGGAGCGGGAAATCCTGGGCATCTGGGCCGGCGACGGCGCCGAAGGCTCCCGGTTCTGGCTGCAGGTCTTCTCCGAGCTGAAGAACCAGGGCGTGACAGACGTGCTCATCCCCGTGTGCGACGGGCTCAAAGGGCTGCCGGAGGCGATCACGGCCATCTGGGTTCGGACGGTGGTGCAGCAGTGCATCGTGCCCCTGATCGGCAACAGCTCCGCTACGCCGGCCGGCAGCACCGTCACGGGATCGTCAAGGCTCTCAAGCCGGTCTACAGCGTGGTCGGTGGGGATTTGATTCCGTGTCGTAGCTAAGAAAGGTGCCCGTGGCCCTGCTGGGATGAGTGTGTCTAGCATTCAACCAGGAACAGGACCACGCGCCTTGAACGAGCCTACCGGTGTGGTACTCGACCCTGCCACCGTCATCTTCAACCTGGCCGAGTACCATGTCATCTCCACCAGAGTGCTGGCTGATGGCCGGCGTCAGGTCATGGTCGAAACCGACCCGCCGCCGGGGGTGCCCGAGCTGCGGTGTCGTCGCAACGAGGCGGAAGGAGCGGCGCTGCCAACGCATCCGGGACATCCCGTGGCCGGAGCCGTGGAGGTCCTCTTATCCAAGTACCGCTGGTACTGCGAAGAACCGGCTTGCGCGCGGCTCTCGTTCTTCGAATCCACCCGCCCCAGGTCCCGCGTCGTGCCCGTTCCACAGCCCGGCTCCGGGACCAGGTTGTTGACGCGGTCATCCGGTCCGGCCGGGCCGTTTCCGAGACAGCTGCGGCGTTCGCGGTGTCGTGGTGGATGGTCCGTGCCGCACTGAACGAGGCCTCCCTTCTGACCCTGCCTGACGTGGATGGGCTGAATCCGCGGATGCTGGGCATTGATGAACACCGGTTCCGCTCCGTGCGCTACTTCCGGAACCCGGATTCAGGGTCGTGGACCCGGTACGAGCCATGGATGACCGCGATTGTGGACCTGGACACCGGCCAGGTCCTGGGTGTGGTCGACGGCCGGGACCAGAAGGGCGTAGGGGAAGGGTTGTTCGCCCGCCCGCTGGCGTGGCGCCTGGCGGGGCAGGTGGTCGCGACCGATCCGTCGGCTGCCTTCAGGAAGGCGTTGCGGATGTGGCTTCCCCGCACCGCTGTCGCGGTCGATCATTTCCACCTGGTCTCCCTGGCCAACCAGGCACTGACGGAGGCCCGGTAGAATCTGTCCCAGGAGGTCAAGAGCCGCCGCGGCCGGGGCGTGGACAAGGCCTGGGCTCACCGGATGCTGCTCCTGCGCGCCGGCGGCACACTCACCGGCAACGCGGCACACCGCCTGGCCGAGGTCTTCGCCCCCGATGACCCGACCGGCAAGCTCAAGGCGGTCTGGAAAGTCAAAGAACAGCTCCGGGCGCTGCTGCGCACCGACTCCCTGGCTGATGCCGCCACCGCGAAAGAGGAACTGTAGATCCTCGTCAAGGCAGCCACCACAGTCATATCGTCCAGGCCCGAGACGAACAAGCTTGACCGCACCGTCTGCCGGTGGTGTAACGAGATTGAAGCCCTCATCGTCACCGGCGCTACGACGGGCAAGTTCGAGGCCAAAAACACCGGCATCACGAACATGAAACGCACCGCACGCGGTCACCGGAACGCATACGACTACAAATCAGTAATTCTGATGAGAAGTGCCGTCCGGACGGCGGCATGACGCTCATCAGGGAATCCATTTCCCCACGAACCACGATGAGCCAACTCAGGCGCTGACCAACAGAACAGAGGTTGCTCCCTGTCCAAATCGACCTCTCGGGGAGGAACATGGGGTTCAACTGCTGCGAGGGGGCTGAATGCCATTGAAGTATCAATGTCACCACGGCCTTACAACTTCAGGATAGGTTGTACTGCTGTTGCCCTCCCGCGCAGCTCTCGGGAAGGGCAGAAAGTGGAACATCTGATCTTTATCAGTTACCTCAGGTCAACTGGGCGGTCGGACGCCAGAGCAGTATTACTTCAACTCAGACAAAGCTTCAATGATGCGGAGATTTTTTTGACCGAGAACCAAGCGATATCCCCATTAATTCACGATGGAGAGAAGTCGTCGCGCAGGCTCTAACTACAACACAGGTTGTTCTTGCCATAGTTGACCCTGAGTGGGAGCACGCAATGTCAAACCATCGCAAAAGACTAGTAGGAATAAGACGAGGGAAGCTGCCATATATGTGCACGGAACTCGCAATGTCCGTAGAGCTCAGGAAGGATATAATCCCACTCCTTCTCGGAGGGGCCCGAATGCCGGACCCAAGGCGCCTTCCCCACGGGGCACGGCAGGCTTTTGAACAGGGTTTTCAGGCTGCTGAAATCAGTGAAACCTTCTGGGAAGAGTCGTTCGCACGACTTGTACCGAATCTCAAAAGAATCTGCGCAACATCTCGACAAGAGGAAATCGCTGTTGAACCCAGATTTTTAGGCGATTCAGCTCTGAAATTTAAGGATCCAAAAGATCGTGCTAGATACATGTTGCAACAAAAACGCAAATGAATGCCGAAATTGCTGCACAATTTTCCGTGGTACAGCAACATAGGCGAGCTGCGATAGCGAAAACCCTTGACGATATTAGATAAGAGTGGCTGTTGCGGCGATTGCGTCATCTGTTGTTCAGAGGGAGTCTTTCGTGATAGTTGCCTTGGAGCGTGACGATCAGTGCCGCAGGGCATCGCTCGTGCGGCTACTAACGGTAGACCGCAAAAACGAGCATGAACCCAATGCTATAGGCGGCAGCGAAAAATAGAGGAATCCACTGCTCAATGTGTGAAAGCGGAAGGTAAATGCGCGGGTCTTCACCCTTGCCGAGGGCGGTCCATTCTGCAGACCAGTAAGGGGAGGCCGGTAGCCGTTCTTCCAGAAGGCCGACGACGAAATACTTGCCGGAATTTAGCTGGCGGTAGGAGCGAACGATGGTCCACCACGCCGCGCACTGCGCCAGAGCGACCGAAAGGAGAAGAATCAGTCCTACGGTGCCGATTTGTCCCGTCTGGTCTTTGGCAAGAACTCCGAACAACGTGAAGATCAGGGTATTGAGGGTCAGAAAGAAAGTGTTAGTTAGCCCACGCCTCTGGCTGATACGGTCTGCCATTTCAACGTAAATCTTGTATTGTTCAAGGACTATGGCGGAGTATTTTTCGTTATCGCCCGTATGCGATGACGAAACGATGTCGTCATTCCACAGGGCGCGCCTGATGTCCTCAATTGCGGGCCGTTGCCGGCCTTGTCGGGCTTTTTCCACGCGGTTCCTAGCCATGGTAGTTGCTCCCTATCACCGGTTCGCCAACGGGTTCGGATCTCGATCTTTCGATTCGTTGCTTAGGCGTCTTGCAGTCTCGAACGTAACACCTTGAGGCAGTCAGTCTGTTTCTGTCGGATCAACGCTAGCAGATTCGACAGTCCCGGCCGCGGCAGCTTGACCCTTGCTTACGACTGATCCTTCGGGTGTCTTTGCGTTGATTTGCCAGCCGCGCGGTCGGGCTGCAACAAGCGAGGCCGCCGGACGGGTGTGACGTAATAAGAGCCTGGAGCAACCTTTCGAGAGCGTCCCCGTGACAGTCCTGTCCGCCCGCCGGCCGCAGCGTGTTTTCAACGATAACCCGCACGAGGAGACAGAGACCATGGCAATCGAAAACTCGACCAGTCCCGCCCAATCAGGACACGTCGTCATCGGTGTCGACACACACAAACACGTCCACGTCGCGGCGGTCCTGGACCCCATCGGCGGCGTCCTCGCCACCCTCACGATCCCGACCGACGCCGGGGGCTTCCGGCACCTGCTGAACTGGGCAACATCGTTCGGCCACATAATCGCGTTCGGGCATCGAAGGCACCGGATCCTATGGTGCAGCACTGGCCTCATTCGCCCGCCGCCACGGGTATTAAGCATCGAGGTCAACCGGCCCGACCGGCGGATGCGCCGCCGGGTCGGCAAGTCCGACACCCTCGATGCCGAGAACGCAGCCCGTGCGGTCCTGGCCGGGTTCGCCACCGCCATCCCGAAAACCGCGGACGGCACGGCGGAAATGATCCGCCAGCTGAAAGTCGTGCGCGACACGGTCGTCAAAAATCGCGCCGCGACGATGGTCACCCTCAAGGCTATGAGCCTTCATGTTCCGGAGCCACTCCGCAAAGAGCTCGCCCGAAGACCCCGATCGTGCTCGCCCGGCACTTGGCAGCGATGCGCCCGCGCGAGCTGAACACCCCGGACAACTCCAGCCGGCACGCCCTCGCAGCCTGGTAAGGCGCTGGACGCGGAAGCGCAGGAGCTCTCCGGGATTATGGAGGAACTCGTCCTCCGCAGCGCCCCGATACATTTATTGAGTTCCCGAAAGCCGGGGACTTGGTCGCTGGGCCCGGTATTACTTTCTCGCCCTGTCATTGATGATCCGGGACGGGCGTCGCCCGGTTCGGAGGCCCGCGTTGACAGCTGACAGTGCCTCTGTGTCAAGTAGTGGAGGTTGTGGGGCGGCGTGCGCCCTTGACCATTGTCCGGTAGATGAGGTTATAGAGCCGGCTTTTGAGTGCCCGTCGGGCCTCGCGAGGGGTTGTCCCTTCGCGGATTTTCCTTGTGGAGTATGCCCGATCTGGGCCATCGTGTTGGATCTGGCAGACGGCCATGACGTGGAGGACTGCGTTGCATTTGCGCAGCTGGAGCATGGCACGATGGTCGAACGCAGCAGAGCACGCACTAGCGCAGAGGGCCATTACGGACATGGACAGCCGCTTCCCAACCCGAGGGTAAGCTGTTGAGGCCTTGCGCGGATTTTCAATATGAAGTGTTTCAGGCATTGTGGCGTAGCTGCTACACGCCGACAGCTCACGGCTTCGCTGCAGCGGCCCGTGGCACTGACGGAAGTCAGTCGTCGTCGCCGAACCACTAGGTAGACGTCCCTGGTGGCACCGAGCCACCCAGCGATTACTAGGTATGCAGATTCTGGGGCGCAAGGAGATAGACAGCGCCGGCGCTGTCGCTGGCCAGGATGCGGTTTTCGGATGGGTCGACGGCGAAGGCGGTGAGCGGCGTGCGGCCCACGAAGACCGCCCGCACGCGGCCGTCAGCCCACACCCGCAAGGTGCCGTCCCTGCCCAGCGAGAGAGGCATGTCGTCGTCCAGGAACGAGCAGTCGACGACTGGACCTTCGTGGCCAGTGAGATGCCGCACGTCGTCCGCCGACACTTCGCGCAGGGACCCGTCCTCGCAGGCAACGACGATCCGGGTTCCGCTCGGCGACTCGCAGAAGGCGTGTACAAGGCCGCCACCGCTAGATAGCAGGACGTCCCCCAGACCGGTTCGGAGGTCGAGAACGTGCAGGTCCTCGCCCGAGACGAATAAGACCCGGCTCGCGTCCTGGGAGAAGGAGACCTGCGGCAGGTGAAACTGGTGGGGATCGCAGTCGAAGCGGTATTCGACCTGGCCGCAAACGAGGCGGCCGCGCCGCAATAGCGCAAACTCGCCCTCCCGCGACCGGGCCCAGCGGACGTTCTCTGGGGACCACAGCGAAGCCGGAAGCGCGGGTAAGAGGGAAAGCTGGAACGGGTACATCCGACCGCTGGAAGCCAGGAGCCAGTAGGTCCCGCGGCCGTGAATGGGACTGGACGGATGGGGCGGCGTTCGACGGGCATCTTCCCACCGGACGACCACCCCGGTCAGCGGCGTAGCTGCGTCCCGGCGGAACATGCGGAGCCCGAAGCTGACTTCGCCATCGAGCCAGAGCGGGGTGTCGGAGACCGCACCATCAGCGTCCAGATCCCGCTGGCGGAAGTCGTATTCGAAGCCGCGCTCTGCACCGATCCAGGTACGAGCGGATGGCCCCGCGAACGCACAATAGAGGCCGCGTCCTGCCCGCCCGGTGTCGTCGTCCTCGACCAGGTTGTCGGTTTTCCAAGCCCGGAGTCGGCCGTCAAGCGAGGCAGTGACCAGGATGCCGTCCGCCATGGACAGCGTCTGGATTGTTTTGGCATGGGCGCCGCGTACGTGATGCTGGCGGGTTCGGGCGTCGTAGAGATGCAACGAACCGTCCAACAAGCCGATGAGGAATGTGTCCTCGTCCAGGAAGCGGCAAGCGGTCGCCGCGACAGGATGCTCAAAGTCCTCGACGCTTTCCCATGTCCCGGTGCGCCAGATGCTGCTCTGGCCGAGGGCCGCGACATCGTTTGAGTACCAAAGCTTGCCGCCGGAGCCAAGCAAGAGCGAACCATCCGGGGAGAAGGCGCAGGCCCAGGCGGCGCCTTCGTCGCGGTCCAGGTACAGGGTACGGATAACTTCGCCGGCATCCGGGTCGTACAGGCAGACTTTCGCGCCTTCGCAGGCCAGTGCGACCAGGCCGGTGGGGGCGACAGCGCAGTCACGGACGGTCAGTCCTCCCTCGAAACGGGTCAGTAGCTCCCCGGTCCTGGGGTTGTGGATCATGAGGCCGGAGCGCCCGACCGACAGTAGTCGGCCGTCGGGGAGGAACCGGCACCGCCGTGCAAAATCGGAGAAGCTGCCGACACAAAGCAGCGTCGTGTTGTCGGCCCGGCGATGGACTTGCACCTGGCCCTTAGCGTCCGCGAGCGCGATCAATGCGCCGTCCACGGAGACGTCACAGCTTTCGATGCCGTCTTCCAGCCGAATAGTTTTCTCCAGCTGTCGCCATGTTCGCGTGTCCCAAGAAATCAGGGTGCCGTCGAGGGATGCGGAGAGGAGCTTATTCTCACCCGGGACGAATGCGGCATCGGTAACCTCGCCGGTGTGTCCTTCGAGTGTCGCCAGCAGCCGGTCATCCATCGAGCTGGGCGGGTTGAGTTGCCGCAGCAAGGGTCCCGGCAAGATTTCGGCGGTGTCGTGAACTGATCCGGTGGGAGCCCAGTTGGCGGCCTGCTGGCGAGTGAAACCTGATATCGACGCGTATCGGGAAAGGTGGTGACTTTCGCTTCGGATGAAGCGCTCAAAGTCGGCCAGCGGCTCGAGGGACGTTCGCTGCCGCGCGGCGTCGAAGTCCGCGACGAGCTCGCTAGTCAGGCCGGAGGCGCATGCTGCCTCGATGAAGGCCAGATTGCACAGTACATCACGCAGCCGATCGAACCGGCCCGACTCCATCAGGTGATACGGCAGTTCGGAGAGTTTGCGTCGGCTGGAGAGCGGCAGCCCGTCGAAGTAGCCAGCCAGAAGTCCATGCCAATCGGTATGCGCGTACCTGCTCCGCGCCGCGGCCCGGAAACTGTCGTGCAGGAAATCGTACCGGTCCTTGCGCCGGGCGAGGAAGGGCCGCACTTGCCGAAGGCACACCTGGAT
This sequence comes from Arthrobacter sp. RT-1, assembly GCF_003367205.1. Lineage (NCBI taxonomy): Bacteria > Bacillati > Actinomycetota > Actinomycetes > Micrococcales > Micrococcaceae > Arthrobacter > Arthrobacter sp. RT-1. The sequence goes on along the minus strand of NZ_QRGQ01000007.1, from coordinate 87,987 downwards.
CGCATCCTCCACTTCGGACCGCTCGCCCGGCACGATCGAGGCCAGTTCCTCGACCGATAGCCCAGTACGCGCGTGGGCCAGCAACCCGAACACATGCCGCACCATGTCCTGTTGGGACACAGCTGCATACGGGGAATCGGACTCCATCCGGCGCAACGGTTCGTCGAAGGCCGACTGCGGGTTGGCACCGAAACGCGACGTCAGGTGCTCCTTCAGCAACCGGTAATCGCCAAAAACGCGCAACTCCGCCAACACGACTTTCAAGTACAGGGGATTGCCGGCGGAAGGCCTGCGTATCAACCACTCCATCAGCTCCGGCGCCAGCTCCTTGAAGTAGCCGGAAAAATAGTGGTCGACGATCTCGCGCCGTTGGGTAAGGGAGCCGAACGGGGCCAGCTCGTGAAGCACCACGGAGTTCCCAGCGGCCATGCGGTCCCGCAAGTCTCTGCCGCCTGGGGCGTCGGTCGCGTAGCTTACGACTACCTTGAGGCCGGGCGGGAGGGTCCATGGCAGCCAATCGAGATCTGACAGACCACCGTCCAAACGATCAAGGGCATCGAAGACGACGACCCCGCGCACCAGCCCCTGCCAGGTATCGCGCAACCTGGCCGTGTCCTCCGGCTCCCGGCCCGTCGCGGCTCCGACAATCGAAGCCAACAGCGTGGGGACAGTTGTGGATACATCGCTGGCTCCGACGAACCGCGCCAAGACCGTGTCAGAGCGGTGCTCGAGCCACTTCGCGAGGGCAGTCGTCTTTCCGATGCCACCCGGCCCCGTCAGCGCAAACAGACCAGAGTTGTCGCCTTCGACATACGCGTCCAGTGCCTCATAGGTCGCCACCCGCTCGATCGAGGCCTCCCTCGTACGAGCCAGAAACTGCTCCTGTTGGTCGCTCCAGCCAGTGCCGACGCCGGCCACGCGGTCGGGGTATGCCGAGGCGATCGCGCTCTGCAGATCCGCCAGCAACCGGTCTCCGAAATCGAACTCTGTTAGCCGCCCGGTGTCCGGGTTCCAGTGCGCGGAGTACGTCCGCGCTTCTTCCCGGGCGAGGTCCCGGAGATGCTGCATCTCGTTCTCGTGGCCGTTTGCGTACACGAAACGCAGCTCCGCGGGAAGGTCCGCTAAATAGTCCGGATCTCGGAGGTAGAAAATGACCCGCGAACCTTGCTGGAGGGCATGCTCAACCTCAATCGCGGTGACCCGCCCGAAACGTTGGCCGAGAAAGCAGACGAACAGCGGTTGGCAAGCATCGATCGCCTGCAGGCACGAGCCTACGACTTCGACCTCCCTATTGATGCCCCAGCGGAGGTCCACGTCGACGAGGTGCAGGCGACGTTCCTCGCACCACTGGTACAACTTCGGCAGCACGCGCTTGACCAGGTAGTCTCGTTCGCCGTGCATGTCGTCAAACGTGCTTGAGATGAACAGGCCAACCCGCGGCCACGCCGTACTGTCGATCATGCGTCAGCCACTCCCTTCTCAATCTGCGGACCAACCAATTATGGAAAGCAATAAGCGTTCCCTCTTTAGGCCTAGGGGAAGTCTGGGCGGGGTCATCAACTCTCGTGGACGAGGCGCAGGATGGTGGTCCCGGCTACGGTATGCGTTTGGCCAGGCCCCGCTGTTGGTCCTTAAGGGTAGCTGGCCTGAACACGTGTGGATTCCGGTCGACCAGTTCATCGAGCATCTGGTCCGTCAGCGTGGAACAGATCCCGATTGCTTTGGATCATGTCATCGTGAACGTTTCGTGCGAATTCAACGGCCTCTAACTCGGAAGTATCCGCCGACGGTAGATGCGAACTTCGGCGAAAACGAAAAGACATAGGACAACCTCGACACCGTGTGGCCGACTTTTATTCAGCTCATTCATGGCGGTGGTTATTATCCGGCGGTGTTAGCACCGAGCGACACAAGTCGAAAAGAGGAACTCTCTTGGAGTCGGGTGTCTTCCCAATCGTCGGGATTGGCTAGCCGGACCTGCAGGCGTTGGGTTGGGCAAAGATGGAAGTGGGTGTTATGCAACTGTCCATATTCTGGGTCGCTGCGTTTTGCAAGCGTATTGCGTGGCAACCACCGTAGGGCAAAGGGACAGGACTCGCCCCAGCGGCATTATCCGTCCCTCGGGGCTGGCCTTGGCGCTGCCGAGAAACATTAAGCGACGATTCAGATTGCCGTCCTCCGTGTCATCAAGCCTGGTGCAGTGCGCTCTTGGTCAACCTTCCTATCTCATCAGTCAGTCGAAGGTGATTTAGCTTCCATCGCACGGAGCTCTTTGAGCAGATCCTGGGCGTAGAAGCCGAAACCTCGATCGGTCATTGCTGCCAGCTGTTCGAGGTTGGCTTTGAGCGCGGCTTGGGAATACCCAGACTTGGCACCAGCGGCGAAGAATTCTTTCCACAATGCTGAGAATTCTTTAGGTGCCAGGCGGTTACAGATATACCACTCATCCCAAACATGATACCAATAGGCTTGGCGGGAGAGCTTGAATTCGATATTGTCGGGCTTCACCTCCTCAATAGGTCCGAGATCTCGATATATTTCGATAAAGCGGGATCGCAATTGTAGGTACGTCTGCACTTTCAGAGCCTCGCGAGACCGCCTGTCGCTCCGGACTGCCACTGCTAGTGCCAGCAGCGCTATGACCGTGGATGCGACGCCCGTGACCACTTGCGCCACCTGCGCCATCTGCTCTGCGGCATCCATAAGGGACTCCTTCCGGCGGTCTAACTGACCGGGCTATTAGGCGTCACCGAAATTTCAGGATTGGCCATAAAATCGAGGAGGTCAAGGATTCATCTCTCTTCATGGCCAGCAGATCGGCGGTTGGCAAGCAGGCGTCGTTTGGCGGTTCAAGAGGGAGCCTCCAACCGGAACTCGATAGCCGCCGCTGGCGGGACGGAAACGGAGATCTGCGTTGGCAGATAGTCATCTGCAGTGCACCCGATCGTGTATTGTCCGGGTTCAGGGGCAGTGAGAGTGAACTTGCCGTCTGATCCGCTCAACGCCGCGATATCGGGAAGTGAGCCCGGGCCCTCGACAAAATACACGCGGGCGTTTGCCACCGGCATCCCCGGGGTGTTCCAAACGACTCCGCTTATTATCAAAGGTGGGGTCACGAGGTCATCCTTCGTCGCCGGTGGAGGGCTGCACGCTTGCAGCAGCCAGATTGCCGAGGCGACGGCGGCGCATGCAGCCATCCTCCACCAAGTGTCTCCCATCCGCCGTGGAAGCGAAGTGCTCATTTCTTCCAGTTGAGTAAGTTGTTGTAAACGGGAGAAACAATACGCGTTCCCGAGTTCGTGATTGCACCCCCATAAGCGTGGATTGCGACGGCGTATCGCTGACCGTTGATAATTCGGTAGACTGCGCTTCCGCTCTGGCCCCCCGCTGTGTCTACATCATAGAAGACTTTCCGGCTGTTCACGGAAGCGATGCGTCGGCTTGCGTACCATTGCGTCCCACTGGGTTTGTCCCCTGGGTAGCCGGAGATATTGGCGGTGGACGACTGCAGGTCTGAATCGGAGTACACGCCAAAGCCAAACCAGCCCACTGTGTTTCCCAACTCAGAGTTTAGAAGGATTGCCCCGTAGTCGTAGTTTTCGTCCCCATTGTTTATCCAGCCACTAACTGATCGGAAGCTCCGGCTGATGACGGTTCCGTAGGGGAGCGTACTGCCGTTGCGGCCCGGCATGACAGTAATGCTTTTTACCCATCCGTCCCGCCCCGGTACACCGCTGTTCTTGATATAGACGACATGGCCAGCGGTGATCAAGGTGTGCGGGCCGTTAAACCAACCCGTTCCTATCCACATTGAGTTGTCTGCCGCCGTAATGAGAAGGGACGCGTGGACGCGCCATGGATACACCGAGGTGGTAGTAATCTGCACCCGATCGTCCGGGCCATGCACGGTTTCTGCCAAGGGGGGCGGTGTCCCAAAGGAGGCTTCCCCGATGTCGTGCAAATTTGACGTATCGGGTACGTTCCACTCGATGTCTACACTCGCCAACTCTGCCCGCCGGGCGACTCCATCGACAGTTTCTGCACCGTCTGCTGTCATCGCAGGCGTGCCCGAAGCGCTTCCCTCTTCCGGTGGCTCGCTCACTGGTTCGCCAACTTCGGTGCGGCGCTCGTCTTCGTCTTCATTGGAAACAGCTGTGTGTCCATTAGTTAGTTCGGTCATCATGCACCATCCGGTCATTTAGTGGTCTTTTCGAGTTGAAGACGAAACGTTCTTGTCTGTCTTCGGGTGCAGCCTATTGGCCTCCGCGTTACGGCGGCGTTACTGGATAAGGCCAGGCTTCGCGCTGTTGAACGCCCAAATGTTGATCCCCTGAGGAGTCCACTTTTAGGCAAAGGCTATTTCTTATCCGGAGTTCGCTTTGAGGCCGGCTATTGTTGTAGAAGTTTGGGCAATGCACAAAAGGCGGCGTTTTTGTTCATGTTCCAGCCCGGCCACGATGGTCGACCCGACCATCGTGGTCGCTGAAGCGCGCGAGACGGTAAGCGGGGTCGCTGTCGAGTGCGAGTTCCAGGAACTGGTGTGCCTTGCTGCCCGTGCCTTCCCACCAGTTGATGTAGCCGAAGGACGTGAGGACGGGTGCTGCATGTTCTGCGCTGGTGCGGGTGTAGGCGTGCAGGAGCAGTTTTTGTGCCAATTCGATGCGGGACCACTTGGGGACGTGTTCGATTTGGGCGAACCGGAGGTGTTGCGTGGGTTCGTCCACTCCTAGGAGGTCGGGGATGACTCTGTCGCGGATGGCCGTAAACTGCAGGCTGGCCGCGAGCGCATGGCACTGGTCGTCGCTCGGGAAGGGTCTTCGAATCGAGCCTGCCTCCCTGCGTTTCCGGCTTGCTCAAGCGCAGTGCCGGTCGTTTGGGAGCTAATGGTTTCCATGTGGTGCCTGACTGCGGCGGCTTTGGGTGCTTCCTGGCTGGTGCTGGGGAGCTCGACGCGGTCGGTGGGTCGATGAAGCTGCCACGGTAGATGAATGCGGCATTGATGGCGATGGTCTGGGTGGAATCGGCGGGCAGGGCGAGGCTGCTGCCGGGTTCGCCGTAGTAGGGAGATCGTTTAGGCCGTGTCCGTTAATTGTGGACTCGGTGGAATGTGACCCTCGCGGTGAGTAGTACTCCGCCGAGGAACGTGGTGGCGTATTTGTCGTAGCGGGTTGCGATGCCGCGCCAGTGCTTGAGGCGGTTGAATCCGCGTTCGACGCTATTGCGTTCTTCATAGAGCGCCGGACCGAAGGCCGGTGGCCGGCCACCGGCGGAGCCTTTGGCCTTGCGCCGTTCGATCTGGTCTGGCGTTCGGGGATGGTGTGCTTGATCCGGCGGGAGAGCAGTTCGGTGCGCGTAGAGGGATGCGAATAGGCCTTATCGGCGAGCAGGCGGAACGGCTTGGCGTCCGGTCCTTATGGGCTTCAAGCAGCGGTAATAGTTGCGGATTATCTCCCGCCTGGCCGGGAGTGAGCAGCAGGTGACCGGTGCGCAGGCCCGGTCAGTGAGGCGTTGTCAGCCCGCCGCGGGAGCGTCCAATGGCGTGATCAGAAGGCTCACTGGGCAGAAACTTGTAAGCCGCAAAACATCCGCTCATACGATCCATCGGCAGACCACCGCCGATGCCGCTCCCACACCGATTGCCAGGCACCGAAAACAGCCGGCAGGTCCCGCCACGGTGAGCCGGTGCGGAACCGTCAACAAATGCCCTCCAGCGTCAATCGGTGATCATTCCACGGCCTGCCTGGACGGCTCTGTGCAGTCGGAAGGACAGGCTCGATGACCATCCACAACTCATCTGAAATCACATTCGAGCGAACCATCCATCCAGCTTTGAACATCTCAAGCCAAACAATTAGCAGACACGCCCTAGTTGCCGACCAAGAGTGCGCAAGCCTTCCGAGAGAGGCGGCCGTAAGCAAACCGGTTTTGAATAGACTGCAGCTGCTATTGGAAGAGCCCTGGTCATTGCATTGCCATCCTAGAGAGCGACGCGCACCCCTACTCGCTCCTGGTAGATCTGGTTAAGGGCTCTGAGGATTGTAGGGGCGGCTCCGCGGCGACTTCAATGCTGCGCTGTTCGCCGTCTTTGATGAGCAACAGCTTACTGGCGATGTCGTGGAGACAGAGGTCCATAGCGCTGGTCTGGGTGGAAATGAAACACAGGGCGAAGCTGGTGCCCGGTTCGCAGTCAAAGCGGAAAAGGTTTCGTCTCCACAGAAAGCCTGTCCCGGATGGTGACACCTGTTAGGCGATCACCCCGATAGATGCGGTGATGGTCGGGCTGGGATATAGCCCGTGCGTGCTGACTGCTGGTTCCCATGGTGAAGGCGGCGAAGAGATGGAGGCGGCGACCGGTCACGGGTCAGGTAATGGGTGACGGAGTGTGAGTGGGCAACTTCTAGTCGGGATTGGCGGTGAGATCCTCTCGCGGCACCGATACTGTTGTCGTTCAAGGTGATTCCGACCAGGTATTCGCAACAGGGCGGGTGTTGACACGGTCTCCGGTGCAGTAACGCATGGATAACGCGCGACGCTGTCTACTTGAATCAAATTGTGCAGGCGCAAGCCGGGGGGACGGATTCTGTATGACTTTCCGGCAGTTCTGGGGTGTACTGGCCGCAACGGCTGCACTTGTGGCTTTGGTGCTGGTCAATGTCGACTGGTCTCCGGCCGCCGTGTCTGACCCTGCACGCACCTTGTTTTTGAACGCCCAGGGGGTTCTGCGCTGGAGCCAGAATCCCGACCGGACGCCATTTTCAGTTCTGGAACTCGTATTATTCCTGGCCGTCGGCCTGGCGTTCGTCGCAGCGGGAATCACTGCATGGCACAGCAGGCCCAACCGGAATCCAGGCCTGCTGCTCGTGGTGTCGGGATGGATGTGGCTGGCGGCCGGCCTGCGGCTGTCGAGCCATCCACTGGCCTTCACCCTCGGGGTGACACTGACTTTGATGTACCAGCCGCCGTTGCTGCAGTTGGCCCTGTGCTTTCCCGGGGGCGTACTGCGCAGCAAGTGGGAGAGACGGTTCGTGACGTTTTTCTTTGCTTCCTGGCTGTTCATTGCGATCGCCGGGTGGGCGTTCTTCGACCCACGGCAACAGATTCCCGGGCATGCCTCAAGTTCGCAGAATCTGTTCCTGCTGTGGAACAGTCCGGAGATCACCAACAGGATCGGCAATACGGCGAGGGTATTCCAAATCTGCGTAGGCATTGCGGTGGTGGCCGTCCTGGTAGCACGGTGGCGTTCGGGGACAGCGGCCTACCGAGCCGCATTCCTGCCACTATGGCTGGCCGTCATCCTGAAAACCGCTGCAACCATCTGGGTTTCCCTGGCGGTCGTGCAGCTATCGGGGACCCTCACGACGGCAGCGCTGTTGTGGCAGTATCCCGCGACGGCGGTCGTGCCCTTTGCGGTGTTGTTCGGACTATGGCGCTACCGCTTTGCCCGCGGCACCCTCGGCGAGGTCATGGTCGAAATCGGCGCGGCACCTGTGAGCGACAGGCTGATCCGCGTCCTGCGCCGCTCCGTTCACGACCCCACACTGGCACTGTGGCGTTGGTCCGCCGAAGCCGAGCAGTTCATCGACGACGACGGGCGGCCTCAGGCCCTGCCCAACGACACATCTGGGAGGGCTGCAATTGTCCTCGAACGCGGCGGTACGCCCTTCGGCGCTCTGGTCTTTGACGAGACGCTCAAGGACCAACCGGAACTCCTCGCCGCCCTAAGCAGCGCAACCGCACTCACCCTCGAAAACCAGCATATGGAGCAGCAGCTGCGTGAACAGCTGATCGAGGTCAGACGCTCCCGGCAACGCATTGTCACGGCTGGGGACGACCGCCGGCGGCAGTTGGAGAGGGACTTGCACGACGGCGCCCAGCAGCGGCTCGTGGCAGTCGCCATGGCACTGGCCAGGGCACGGCGGGCGCAGGATTCGAAAGACATGCGCTTCCTCGTGGAGCAGGCGGGCGAGGACCTGAACGAGGCCGTGGCCGAGCTCCGTGAGTTGGCACATGGCGTGTACCCGCCCTCCTTGCGCGAGCGCGGCCTCCTCGCGTCTGTGACCGCACTTGCTGAACGCACGGCGTTGCCCATCCAAGTCAAGGCCGATCTTCCCCTTCGGCCACCACCCACGGTGGAGCTGGCCGCCTATTTCATCTGCGCCGAAGCGGTCACCAACGCCGTCAAGCACGCGGCCGCCACTTCCATGGCCATTTCCCTGACAAGCACCACGAAGGAACTCTGCATGACTATTACCGATGACGGGCGGGGCGGGGCCGACTTTGGACCGGACGGAGGCCTGCTCGGCCTGACCGACCGCGCGGAAGCTTTGGGTGGCGTCCTGACCGTTACCAGCCCACCTGGCCGGGGAACCACGATCACCGCGGTCCTACCCTTCGTCAATGACGCCGAGCGGTCCCTGCCATGATCCTCCGTGTAGTGATCGCTGATGATTCGGCCCTGTTGCGACGGGGACTGGCGGTGCTGCTCGCCTCCGAAGGCCTCGACGTCGTCGGGGAGGCCTCGGAAGCACAAGGCCTGCTCGACCTGGTAGCAACCCACCGACCTGACGTGGCGGTGGTGGACATTCGCATGCCGCCGTCGTACACCCTTGAGGGCATCCGGGCGGCCGAACAGATCCGCCGCGACTACCCGGAAACCGGTGTGTTGCTGCTTTCCCAGTACATCGAAACGGACAACGCCATGGCCCTTTTGAGCAACGGGGCCCGCAGCCTTGGATACCTGTTGAAGGAACGCGTGTCGGACGTGGACGACTTCCTGGACGCGCTGCAGCGGGTTGCCACCGGAGGAACGGCCATCGACCCAGACCTAGTCACCCGGATGGTCTCCCGGCCCCGGACGGTAGACCGCTACAGTCAGGATTTATCCAGTCGGGAGAAGGATGTACTGGCGCTTATGTCCGAGGGCCGCACCAACACCGGAATAGCCTCGGCATTGTCTATGGGCGAGCGTACCGTCGAGGCGCATGTCCGCAACATCTTCCTCAAGTTCGGACTTCACCCCGAGCCAGAGGACCACCGGCGGGTGCTGGCCGTTCTGACTTACCTGCGCGCCGGACACGATCCCCGGCCCTGAGCGGGGACCGGCGCAGGGGGACCTCGTTGTCAGGATGCACTGAGCGCCGAAACGCGCGCCTGCAGCTCCGATCGCATTAACTGGCCTAACTGGAAGCCGGGTTCCTGGCCGAACGTGTCCTGGCAGAGACTACGGAACCGGCGATACGAACGTTGGGCCCCGTTGATGTTGCCGGCAGCGAGTTCTGCCCGGACCAGCAGAATCATCGAGCTTTCGCGCAGAGGTTCGAGGTTAGCTGCGGCCATCGCCGCTGTTTCGGCCGTTTCGGCATCGCCTGCAGCGAGCGCCCGCTCCGCTGCTCTGTCCAATGCGATAACCCGCAGGTGCCGGAAACGCTCCTGTTCGTCGATGACCCAGTCCTCATACCATCCGGGCAGCAGTTCTCCGGTCCGCAAGTCCTCGAGCGGAACAGGCTCCCCCTGTGCGAATGAAAGGGAGTGCTGCAGGATGTGGAAATCAACGGCCACTGCTGGGCCCAGGGTCAGCGGATCCTCTACGTCCCGCAGCAATCCCGGGAGCTCGTGTGCCACATGCCACAGTGCCACCCGCATGCTGGCTGCCGCCTGGCGGTCGTCGCTGTCTGGCCAGAGCAGCCCCGCAATGGCCATTCGGGGTCGTGGCCCAAGGAGGGCCAACGCGGTGATCAGGCGGCGTTGCCGGCTCCCAACGCGCACCGGTTGGCCGAGGCGCCGTAACTGCCAACAGCCCAAAAGATTCAAAGTCCACGTAGTTTCAGTCATTGCCAGACCCTTTGTGCCCTTGTGGTGAATGTGTCCTTCCAGTCTCCTTCTGGGGCGAAGAACCCGCTTCCGTGCTGTCACTTAATGCCAGCAGCCAGGCCCCGTCCACAGCAATCAGTCCGCAGGCCGCTTCAGCGAGGCGCAAATGGCTGCACGGATTATGCGGGACCATCTCGGCGGACTCCGGATGGTGGCTCACCCTGGCGGCCATTACAGAATGTTCGCGGTCGGACCGGCTCCCAGCCTAGTGCAGATGATCACGTAGGCGACAAATCGCCCAGTTCCGGAGAGACCGGCCGCAGAATGCCGCGCATTTAGGGCGCGCATGCGACGTGTTACCGGCTGGTCTGGGACCCTGGCCTTATACCGCGTACTCTAGCTTGTCGCATCCTGAGCAGTCGATTAAGGGCGGACTTCACCCACACGCATCTGTCTATTCCGCTACGGGGAACTCGTAGGCTGCTCGGCGCGCCCAGTGGTTTGCTGGCTATCGAGTACGAAACCTGGTGCCCGTGGGGCAAGCCGGACAATGCATGCCGGTCCACTTCGGCGGTTTAAGGGTACCTGCGGCGGGGAAACCGATGGATTCATTTCGCCCGCTCAACAGCATCTGGGCCGGTAACGGGCGCAGTAACGCGCCAATAACGCAGGCCGTTCACTGTAGATGCAACACTGCTGCACGAAAACTTATTTGGGGCGGTGTGCCATGCAATACCAAAGGAGAATCGACATGATTGGCCCGGATTCAACTTCAATTTTCAATAACCCGCCTGGTGTCCCACCGAACGCTGATTATTCTGGGGCGGAGACGACTGGCCGGTTTGTGGTGGTCTTTGCCCAGGACGAAAGCAATCCTTCGTCAGTACTGGAATCAGTGGGACTGTCCAACGTCGCGGACTCGCGTGATTTCGGAGATCGTGAGGTGGATGTATCGGAGACCAGCAGTGCGGATGCTACGTTCTTTAGCTCCCTCGGCATTGCGGTCGTTTCGGCGGAGCCGGAGCAAATCGGGTCCCTACAGACATCGCAGGGAGTACAGGGGGCGGTATTGTCTGTGTCTCCGGAATTGGTCCACCACGTCCTGACATCGGCCCCCAGCGAGTACGTGAGAGGCTTCCGCGATGCCGTGACACATCTGGATACTCATCTCTTCACAGGAAACGGACAGGGCAGCGGCACGGAGCTTGCGGCAGCCCCGACGGTGCCGATCTTCCAAGACACGAAGCAATTTACGTGGGGGCTGCAGGCGGTGCAAGCCAACTCGTCTCAGTATTCGGGGCGGGGGGTTAAGGTTGCCGTCCTGGATACCGGTTTCGACGCGAACCACCCGGACTTTGCTGGCCGCAACATCACGACTCGTTCGTTCATTCAGGGGGAGTCTCCCCAGGACGGACATGGGCACGGCACCCATTGCATCGGAACCTCCTGCGGCCCCAAGACCCAGTCCATGGGACCCCGTTACGGTGTCGCCTACGAAGCGGACATTTTCTCTGGCAAGGTACTCAGCAACGCGGGCTCAGGCAGCGATGCCGGAATCTTGGCCGGTATAGATTGGGCGGTTTCCAACAAGTGCGCGATTATTTCCATGTCCCTGGGAGCCAACGTCCCGCAGGTTCACCCGCCCTACGTGGCCGCAGGTAAGCGTGCACTGGATGCGGGATCTTTGATCATCGCCGCCGCCGGGAACAACGCGCGCCGTCTCCAGAGCAATTTCGGTTTCGTTGGCGCGCCCGCGAACAGCCCATTCATCATGGCCGTTGGCGCCCTCGATCATCAACTGGACGTGACGTTCTTCTCTGCCCGTAGCCTGGCTGTCAGGGGGGGGCAAGTCGATATCGCCGGCCCGGGCTGGCAAGTCTATTCGTCCTGGCCTATGCCTACCCGATACAACAGCATAAGCGGCACGAGCATGGCCACTCCTCATGTCGCAGGTGTAGCGGCCCTGTGGGCGCACGCCACTGGCTTCCGCGGACGGGAGCTTTGGTCCGTGCTGGTCCAGGAAAGCGACAGGCTGACTGCACCGTCCGTGGACGTCGGCTCCGGCCTGGTCATCGCACCGCAGTAGGTCTTTGCCTACAACAACGGTGAGAGTAGCTTGAGGCAATGGTAAATATTAATGTGACGGTCGATTCCGAGCACCTGTCCGCCATAGGTGAGGTCGCCGAGGCACTGCGCTTGCGGGGCATGGAGGTAGAGCAGGTGCTGGAGAGCGGATTCATCACTGGGTCTGTTCCCAACGACAGCCGTCCGGAACTGGAAACCGTTGACGGGGTCGAGTCTGTGAGCGAGGACCTGAGCTACCAACTACCGCCCCCCGACGACGACATTCAGTAGCGCCTCTTGGTCTGTGCGCATTTTCAGAGTGCGCACGGACCAAGCCCGCCTACCCAACCCGGTTCGGGGTCTGTAACGCGGGGGAACGCCGTTGCCCGGCCACCAATACACTCGCCGCGGCCCTGAAGCCACCGCGCCTACCGTAGAAAGTGAGTAGGGCAGCATGAATACGAGTCAGGACCCGCTTCTGGACTTCGGTCTGACACCGGCGGAGCTCCAACTGTGGTAGGACCTTGCTAAAGTCGCTGGCCGGATGATGGAGTTGCCGGTTCAGCATCCCATGGAACGCCAAGAGACAGCTACGGAGTTCCATGTGTTACAGAACCGGCTTTTGGCCCGGCCGGGTATCCGAGCCCAGCAGAGAGACGCCGCACCATAAGGTCGGCAGCGGGCAGAGTTTGGGTGTGCGGTTCTGCGGTGCGGAGAACCGCACACTCTTGTTATTAGGTTTGGGAGCCAGCAGCGTCGAATTCCTGCTGCTGTTCTTCTTGAGCTTCTTCTGCCGCGATCCCGCTTGTGCCTGCTTTGGTCAGGTACCAGCACCCGTTGCTTCCAGTGAACGTTGACATAGCTCCTGACCCCACGTGTCCGTTTAGCGTGCCTCCGTACTTCGCGGGCCCCCCATCAAAACCCAGTAGCAGCGTGCCGTCCTGCTGGACCCACTTGCCCGCCAAACCTCCGGAGAATGTTCCGTTGGCATTGAACGTGACGTTGAGCTGGCCGTACGAACCCGTGCAGCCCCAGCTGTAGTGCAGTGTCCAACTTCCCGAGACAGCCATGTCCTGTTCCTTCCTTTTGCCCGCGTCCGGCAAGGCGGCGGTAAGCATGTTCTTCGTACAGACAGCAACCTAAAGTGCAGCCGTTACGGCAGCGTTACTGGCTGAGGCAATCGGCAGCCCAGGACGCGAACGGCAAAACCGCAGGCCCTCGGCTACGCCGGCGGTAACGCAGTAGTAACGCTTCGGGAGGTCTACTTCAGGGTTAGAGGCGTCCGTGATACCTCCCAAAGTTTTGGAGCCCGACCGTCAGAGTAAAGAGGAGAATGTGATGAGCATCGATGCAGCATTGTTTTCAGGGTCGAGGTGCTACTTCTTCAAGGGAAACCAGTACGTGCGGTTAAGCAGAGGCGACACCGGCCCCGGAACAGTCGATCCCGGATACCCCGCGCACATCTCGAACTGGGGATGGCCCGCCGGGTTTGGAGCTAACGGGATTGACGCCGCTCTGTACTCAGGGTCGAGGTGTTACTTCTTCAAGGGAAACCAGTATGTGCGGGTAAGTAGAGGCGACACCGGTCCCGGAACAGTCGATCCCGGATACCCCGCGCACATCTCGAACTGGGGATGGCCCGCCGGATTTGGAGCTAACGGGATTGACGCCGCTCTGTACTCAGGGTCGAGGTGTTACTTCTTCAAGGGAAACCAGTACGTGCGGATAAGTAGAGGCGACACCGGCCCCGGAACAGTCGATCCCGGATACCCCGCGCACATCTCGAACTGGGGATGGCCCGCCGGATTTGGAGCTAACGGGATTGACGCCGCTCTGTACTCAGGGTCGAGGTGTTACTTCTTCAAGGGAAACCAGTACGTGCGGATAAGTAGAGGCGACACCGGTCCCGGAACAGTCGATCCCGGATACCCCGCGCACATCTCGAACTGGGGATGGCCCGCCGGATTTGGTTCTTCCTAAGGAGAGGAACAGAACCTTAAGGGTCAGCATCACAACGGCATCGCTGTGTGCCTGTCCATATGTTGGGAGTTGTTGATGGCCGCGTCGCAGGAGCACATTTCTAACACCACGCCAATGGGCGGTCGGCTTACAGCTGATGGTGCCACGTTCCGAGTATGGGCCCCTGGAGCCCAACACGTCTACGTGTCGATGGGCGGGGCGGACGACTACACGCCCCGCGCCGAGGACGAACTGGTAAAGGTCGTGGAAACCGGGCACTGGACCGGGTTCTTTCCCGGAGTTCTGGACGGTACGAGATATCGGTTTTACCTGGCAGGACCGGGAGGACGCGGTTTGAGGCGGGATCCCCGGGCGCGAGAGCTGGAGCTCTTTGAGTATCCGCCACGGTGCGACAGCATTGTCAGAGCAGTGGACAGTTACCCCTGGCATGATCGTGATTACAGGACCCCAGTGATCAACGACCTGATCGTCTACCAATTCCATGTAGGAGTCTTTTCCGCACTGGACCAAGCCGGCCGTGACATCCGCCCCTACCGGGTGGCGAAGTTCCTGGATGCACTGGAACGCATTGAATACTTGGCGGACCTCGGGGTTACCGCCATTCAACCGTTGCCCTTGGTGGAGTTCCAAGGAGAATGGAGCCTAGGCTACAACGGGACCGATATCTATTCTCCGGAGATGGACTACTGCATCGGCCCGGCGGACATCGCGCCATACTTGGCACGGCTGAACGCACTTCTGGCAAAAAAGGGGTTTCCGCCTCTCGGCCCGGACGATGTGGGTGGCCAGGTCGAGCAGCTGAAGGCCTTCATTGATGTCTGCCACCTGTACGGGATTGCAGTCATTCCAGACGTCGTCTACAACCATGCCGGCGGAGGATTCGACGGCCAAAGCATCGACCACTTTGACTTCCCCGCTTCGCCGAATAATCAGAACAACCTCTATTTCTCCGGCACGGGTTATGCCGGGGGAAGGGTCTTCGCCTTTGACCGCCCCGAGGTCCGGCAGTTCCTCATCGACAATGCCTCCATGTTTCTGCAGGAGTATCACGCCGACGGGCTGCGTTTTGACGAGGTCAGCGTCATCGAAAATTATGGCGGCTGGTCGCTGTGCCAGGACATGACGCAGACTCTTCACTTCCTCAAACCATCAGCCGTGCTCATCGCAGAGTACTGGAACAACCCACGGGAGCATGCCATCCGGCAACCGCCCCACGGCATGGGGTTTGACCTGAGCTACGCCGACGGGATACGGAACACCGTGCGCGGTGCTCTGGCTGAGGCGAGGGCAGGAGCTGACGCTCAGGTGGACCTCGTGCCGCTTCACCATGCCCTGGGACAAAATCCTCAGAACACACCGCCAACAAGGATGTACAACTGTCTTGAGAACCATGACCTGGTCCTGGACGGGGACGGGGACCACCGCTGGCCGCGCATCCCTTTGCTGGCAGATGCCACGGATTCACGATCCTGGTACGCGCGCAGCCGCTCGCGGGTAGTCACGGGAATACTCCTCACCGCCCCCGGGGTCCCGATGCTGTTTATGGGGCAGGAGTTTTTGGAGGACCGGCTCTGGTCCGACAACCCCACCAGGGCGGACCGCTTTATCGATTGGGCGGCAATGGTCACCGACCCGACCCGGGCCGACTTCCATCGCTGCACCAAAGACCTCATCTCGTTGCGGCGGAGCCAGCCGGCTCTTCGCGGGGGCGCAACGAACTCGTATCACGTGGATACCCTAAACCGGGTGCTTGCATTCCACAGGTGGGTTCCGGGGCAGGGACGGGACCTTGTAATTGTAATCAGCCTGTCCGAATCAACCCACACCGCCTACTCTCTCGGGTTTCCTGCGACAGGTCAGTGGCAGGAACTCTTCAACAGCGATTACTACGATCATTTCCCCAACCCGTGGGTCCAGGGCAACCACGGAAGAACCATTGCGTACCCGACACCGATGCACGGACTGCCGGCCTCGGCGGAAATTACTATCCCAGCCAACACGATCCTCATTTTCGCCCAGCCACCAAGTGAGTGACTTTTCACGCTAGGTCAACAGGGGACAAGAAAACAGCAAATATCAGTCCGGAAAGAACCAGATGGGAAGGCAACAATATGAACACCACGAGCCGATCTACAGAACAAACAGAGCCCGATGACGAGCAACTGTTGGCTTCGCTGCGACAATTCATCAGGACCCAAGGCTCCGGCTTTCTCGAGGACCCCAACATCTCATCAATTGGTGTGGGTCGAAAGATTGTTGACGGCGAACCGACAGGAGAGATTTCCATCCAATTCACCGTCGACCAGAAGGCAGAACCTGAGGCCTTGGAATCCCTTAACACCGCTCTGATTCCGGAGGCGATCGTCGTCGAGGGGGTCCCCGTACCCACCGATGTCATTGAACGTACCTACCGTCCTTCGTTCAGAGCGGTGCCAGAAGCCGAGGCGCCGATGGCAAAAGTCCGCCTAGACCCCGTTATGCCTGGAGTCAGCGTCGGTCACATCCGGGTCAGCGCAGGCACCATCGGTTGCATCGTGTACGACAGACGCGACGGGACACCGCTGATTCTCAGCAACTGGCATGTGCTGCACGGACCCACCGGCGTACTCGGTGACACAATCGTCCAACCGGGCCCGCACGACGATAACCGGGTTGAGACCAACAGGCTCGGCCGGCTGAGCCGCTCTCATCTGGGAGTCGCCGGAGACTGCGCTGTAGCAACCATCGAAGGTCGTAAGTTCACCACGGCAATCCATGATCTCGACGTGACTCCGGATGGCCTGGGCGAACCGGAAATAGGTGACAAGGTGGTCAAAAGCGGCCGCACAACAGGTGTAACCCACGGAATCGTGCGCCGTGTGGACGTGATCGCCAAACTCAACTACGGCGCGGCAGGGACTCATGCCATCGGCGGCTTCGAGATTGCCCCGGACCCGGAGCATCCTCCGGTCGATGGGGAGATTAGCCGCGGAGGAGATTCTGGGGCGGCATGGATGTTCAAAACCCGCACGGGCGAGATCACACATGTCCTTGCCGGCCTCCATTTCGGCGGGGAAGCAGGGAACAGCCCAGACGAGCACGCGTTGGCCTGCCTACCCCAATCAGTGTTCGAAAAGTTGGAAATCACCCTGCAACCCCCCGTACCTGAAGAGGCGGCCGAGGATGTGCCCAAAGGCTTCTCCACAGACTTTCTCGCCCATCACATAGACCTGCCGACACTCACCGCGGCGCTGGATCCCGACGCAGTCCGCATCAACGGCTCCGAGGCAATCCCGTACACTCACTTTTCGCTTTCCCTCAGCAAGTCGAGGCGGTTCGCCCGTTGGGTAGCGTGGAACATCGACGGCGCCAGCCTAAAAAAACTCAGCCGGAACGGCATCGACTTCATCAAGGATCCCCGTATCCCCGGCATCTTCCAGACCGGTGACGAGCTCTACCGCGGCAACCGCCTGGACCGCGGGCATCTTGCCCGACGAGCCGATCTAGTCTGGGGCCCTCTGGCCGAGGCCGACCGCGCAAACCGGGACTCGTTCTACTTCACCAATATCACCCCTCAAATGGACGACTTCAACCAAAGCAGCAAGAACGGCGTCTGGGGACGGATTGAGGACGCCGTATTTGCTGACGTAGACGTAGACGACCTGAGAGTCAGCGCGTTCGGCGGACCGGTTTTCCAGGACGATGACCGCGCCTACCGGGGAACACCTATACCGCGCGAGTACTGGAAGATTATCGCTTTCCTTGAACAGGGGCAGCTAAAGAGCAGGGCCTTCCTGTTGACCCAGAATCTCAACCAGATCGAAGCGCTGGAACTTGATGAATTCCGTGTCTTCCAAGTCGCCATCACCGAAATCCAGGAACGCACAAGCCTGAACTTCGCGGACAAGTTGCGTGACGCTGACACGTTCACGGTCCCCGAAACGATTGGGGACCGGCCACCACTCGAGGATCTGTCTGACATCCAGTGGTGAGCTTCGATGCTGGACAAGGAGTGCGTGCCGCGCTTGGCTCTTCTACACCCTCCACTTGATCGCCGATCAGGCGTACGCCAATACACCTGTGGAGAGACACGGAACTAATTTCAACCGGACGTACACAAGCCCTCCCCGGCCCTCCCACAGAGGAACGAGCCGGGCTGACTTCGACTACCCCTTACCCATGGTCATAACAAGCGAGGACAGGGGAGGCGGAGGGGACTGTCTGGAATAACGGCGTGTGGGGTCCGGCCTGATCCGAAAGGAGACGGCCGTGTCAGAGTCCACGACCGAGATGACAGGGGTGATGATCGATCCTGTGACGGGAGAGATCATCGATCAGAAGGAGCTTGCGGAGCGGTTGCTCGCGCAGGCCAAGGAGCAGGGCGTGAGCCTGGTAGGCCCGGGCGGGTTGCTGAACCAGCTCACGAGGAACGTGCTGGAGACCGCGCTGGAAGCGGAACTCACCGAGCACCTCGGGCACGAGCATGGCCAGACGCCGGTCGGCGCTAACATGCGGAACGGCACCAGGTCAAAGACCGTGTTGACCGAGGTCGGCCGGTCGAGATTGAGGTGCCCCCGTGATCGAGACGGCTCGTTCGAGCCGGTGATCGTGCCCAAGCGGAAACGGCGTCTGGACGGGATTGATCAGATCGTGCTCTCTTTGTCCGCCCGGGGGTTGACCACCGGGGAAACCGCTGCGCATTTCGAGGAGGTCTATGGGGCCAAGGTTTCCAAGGACACGATCAGCCGCATCACGGAGAAGGTCGCCGGGGAACTGGCTGAATGGTCGGCCCGGCCTTTGGATCCGCTCTATCCGGTGTTGTTCGTTGATGCGGTCGTGGTCAAGGTCCGTGACGGGCAGGTGCGCAACACCCCGTTCTACGTGGTTATGGGGGTCACCACTAATGGGGAGCGGGAGATTCTGGGCGTCTGGGCCGGCGACGGGGCGAGGGTGCCCGCTTCTGGCCGGACGCCAGCACCGCGACGGTATCGTTAAGGCGCTCAAGCCGGTTTACACGGCGCCGTCCGAGCAAGCGGCGAAGGACCGGTTCGCCGAGTTCACGGCTGAGTGGGGCCAGCGATATCCGGCGATCGTGCGGCTCTGGGAGTCCTCCTGGGCTGATTTCGTGTCGTTCCTGGAGTACGACGTGGAGATCCGGCGGGTGACTGCACGACGAACGCGATCGAGTCGATCAACGCACGCTACCGAAGGGCGGTGAGGGCCCGCGGGCACTTTCCTAACGAAACCGCTGCCCTGAAATGCCTGTATCTCGTCACCAGGTCCCTTGATCCCACCGGCGGCGATAGGGCACGCTGGGTGATGAGGTGGAAGCCTGCGCTAAACGCGTTCGCGTACCTTCGCCGGCCGGTTCGAAAGAACCACTCAAAAGTGAAAACCGGCCGGAGCTTACACACCGTTTATCGGACAGTCCCAGGCGGAGTGGCCAAATTGGAATGCTCTGTCATTAGGCAGAGGAAGTAGCGCGGGTTGGCGCGTTTTAGCCGCCCCAGTCGGGGTCTTGGCGGCCTCGGCACGGCGATGAAGGCGCTGGCATTACTGGGCTGGGGGAGGCTATCGGTCCAGAGTGTCCGAAGCTATATCTTGTTGCAGGTGCTTTTACTGTGACAGTGATCTGGGGGTGACGGTGAGGCGTATGCCTGCCTTTTTTCCAAGGAGGTCTTTTGCGAAGTCGGGGACTCCGATGTGTCCTTGCCAGCGATATGGAGTGGGGTCGGTGTCCTTCAGCTGATCTACATGCTTCGGATTCCAGTCTCGAAGGGCGGTCGGGATAGTGCTGTTCCAGGCAGCCCAGGCTTTCGGTAGGGGACGGCCTGCAGACGGAGGTTCTATGTCAACGAGGAGGGTGTCTTGCCAGTCCTCGGTCTGCTCCAGGTGATCGTCAAAGAAGAAATGTCCCTCTTTCTCCCTGATGGACATCAGCCTCAGTTTGAGGGCATGACGCAGCCGCGGCACTTCCCTGCCTCCGACGCGGGGTCGTGGCGCTTTAGACGAGAGGAATGTTGTTAGCAACGGGACGGGCGAATCGATGGGGTCTCCCTCTTTCCAGTGCTCGACCTGGACCGGACAAAAGTGGGCGGCGCTTTGTTCGTGGACTAAGACCGGGAGCCCCCGTATGGCCAAGCCAACGTCGAGTTGGAACTCAACCTGGGGCGGCGCGGCTCTGCCGACCGTAAAGCCGATCAGTTCCGCCTCAATTTTTAGATCGCCGAAGAGGAAACGCTGAAGATTCTGGTAACCCTCTTCCGAGTTGACGATGCCGTAGCGTCCGCTGTGGCTGCGGTGCACCACTGCAAGCGGCGCTCCCCGGACTGCTGCGTTATCGATTTGTACCAGCCCGTCGCTTCTAGCGCCCACGGCTTTCGAGGACAGACCGAGTGCGACGTCATAATCTTCCGGGTTTGACCCGATCAAGCAGAACAATTCGTCAACCGGGAACCCATCCTCCGGCATCTCCGTCCCTTTGAATTCACTCCGCGTCTTTACCTTCCTAAGCAACGGCGGGGTGAGGTATTCATACATACGGTCAGGCCCGAAGATGTCTGCCCCTTGGAAGCCCGTTGCGTCACGGACCCGCTCCAGCAATCCGAAACCTACATCGAAACGGATTCCGCCGTGTGGCGTGGCGTAAGTGAACACCCTGGCCACGTACTTAAGACCGGCAGCTGGGTCTATTCTCCCGTTTTCGTCCGCGAGGCTTTCCGGTATCACACGTTGCAGGAGCGAGCGACAAATGAGTCCCCCCATGGAATGGGCGACGAGGAAGACCCTTGGCGCGCCTGTCTTTTCCAACACCAGCTTGATCAGGTTGAACAGGTCGCGAGCCGCGTCCTCGAAGGAGAAGCGCTCTGGATTCTCCGCAAAGGTATCAGCTGAGTCATCGTAGAAACGGTGTATCCATATCGATGCCGCGCTCACCGAGCCGGCGGTGGCGCTGTTGAGAAAAGTCCATTGATCCCCATGGACCAGCACCTCGTACTTATGATCTGTCACCAGGCGCAGCATCGGTGATTCGAACTGGTGGAACTGTGCCCTTCCGTCGCTGTCCGCACGGACATGGACGGAACCCTGGCTGAAACCGTAGAAAGGATCATCAACAGCGCTGTTGATCGCGCCACCGGTACCAGCAAAACCTCGGACGTAAATCACCGGGAGCCGGCCGTCACGACCGGGAAGATCCCTGTTGTTGCCGGCCACGGAGGGTAGATGCAACTTAGGGAGAAAGCGTTGAAGTACCTGTCGCATGGTTGTAGCGGATCATGGGGGGCGTTACGGCTGCGTTACTGGCCTCGTCTTTAAGCAGGCCGTTGACCTTACGCCATGGAAGTACACGCCCTTAGTTTGCCGGTGAAGAACGGGGGAGCCAGGCAAAAAATGTTCGAAGCTTCTCCTGACGTGATGAGGACAGCTGGCTCGTCTGTCATTCGAGAAACCAGGCGACCGGATCCATGGGGCCCGTATGGCTGAGACTGCCGGTCGGGCAAATCGCGGGCCTGCTTATGTAACTACACACCACCGCATAGCATATAACGCGGCAGTAACGGGTGGGATGGTGAAGTCTTCCTGTACACACAGCAAGGATGGTTCTTGCAAAACTGATCTCATAAGGAGGTAGGAATGGCCCCGCTACTCATTGAAGTGCGCCAGCCGACGCCGAATGACGTCATAGGGCGAGAATTTACGATTGCCGGTTTCGGCACCGGATTCGAAGCGACCGTCCTATGGCGGCTGTTGGACAGGAACGGTCAAGGCGTTGCGCAGGGAAACATCCAGGGCGCCGGTTCCATGGGAGTCATCAAAGACTTCGGCCACCAGGTCTCGATCGGCGGTTACACTGCCCGTGCAGCCCCTATGACGCTTCAGGTCTTCGGCGACGATGCTTCCGGTATTCATCCCCCAGGGACAGACCTGAACCTCGTTCCAGTCACGCTGTTTACGGCTTTGGAAGGCTTCAAGCTCTACGAAGTCGTGGCAGGCGATAACCTGAGTAAGATCGCTCGCGAACAGGGTCAAAACACGACCGTCGAGGACGTAATCCAAGCCAACCGAGACCGCATCGACAACCCCGACCTCATCTTTCCAGGTCAGATCTTCCGTATCCCGCTGCTAGCCTGAGGTAGATGCTCTGTGGCTCGAGTGGCCGGGCACTAAGCGCTATGGGTGCAGTAATCCCGGTACCTAAAATGCCTTTGTCAGGCAACAAGCTGAGTTGCTGCTCCCCGCTTTTACTGTTGTAACCAGATGCGGTTACTCCTGGTGTCCTGGTCCGCCCGGCAAGACGCGGTGATCTTCTCCGGCTCGTCTCCGGTAACCTTCGCGTTCTCTGCTGTCCCCTGTGCCTTCGACTCCGACGGTGGTCTCGTCTTCGGGTTCAACACGAAGGAACTAACCTTCAGCGAGCAGGAGCCGAGAACGGCGGAGCCGGCACCAGGAATCTGCACCATAGTCTGTGCTTCACGGGCAAGCTTGCTTTATCTAAGGCCAGCCATCGGCTCCACCCGTTGGTTGAGGAGGAGCTGCATTTTCTCATGGAACGTTAGCCGTGCTGATAGAAGCATCGGGAAGAGTAAGCGAACGAAGGGAGAAGCCTCTGGGATGCCCACAGTACTACGGACTACAGCTCAATGGACTCAACTCGTTCGGCGCGGCCGTCAACCCATCCTAGTAGTTGGCGGACGCCCTCAGGAAGCGACTCCTCAGTGAAGTGAAGGCTGCGTTGCTGGCCGGATTCTTCCCAGGAGATGTCGTAGAGCTGGGCATCCGGCATCCCCCGGGTGGAGCGGGATTCTTCCAGATTTTTCAATCCGGCCTGATCGAATTTGGCTGCGAACTCGTCAGCGTCCTGCCGCGGCAAGGCGGCTGCATCGAGTTCAGTCCGGGCCACGATACCTGCGATACCGCCGCCCCTGCGGACTATCAGTTTCACGTGAGAACCCCGACCTCCTTCCATGCCTTCTTGACGACCTTTTCCTCGGCAGAGCCGAACATTGTGGCGGCGACATCCACTATCGCCGCCGCTGCCTCGTCGAACTGTGTGTTGGGCCGAAGACGTGTCGTCAGGGCCTCGTACCAGATCTTTCCGGCGACATCCCAAGCGTAGCCACCCAGCTCGGTGGCCGCCAGATAAAAGGCGTGGTTGGGGATACCGGAGTTGATGTGCACACCTCCGTTGTCGTTGCGCGGATCGTTGTCATCGGGTAGGTCCACATAATGGTCCATGTGCTTTGGCTGTCGGTCGCCCGAGTGTGACGTGCCCGGGTTGCTCATCGAACGTAGAGCCTTGCCAAGAGTGGGGACCAAGATCCCCTCGCCGATAAGCCAGTCCGCTTCGTCGGCTGTCTCTTTGAGGCTGTATTGCTTGACCAGTGAGCCGAACACATCCGAAAAGTGTTCATTCAAGGCTCCGGACTGCTTGCTATACACAAGTCCGGCGGTAAATTCCGTAACTCCGTGGGTGAGCTCGTGGGCGATGACATCCAAGGAGCGCGTTAGCCCGCCAACCTGGAAGATCCGGCCACTGCCGTCACCGTAAACCATCTGCGAGCCGTCCCAGAAAGCATTATCGAAAGCCACACCGTAGTGGACAGTGGACACGAGCTCCATCCCAGCGCCGTTCAAGGAATCCCGTTTGAGGACATCCCGGTAAAACTCATATGTTGTCGCGCTACCTGTGTAAGCCTGGTTCACCGCTTCATCCTGGACTGGCGGTTCTCCCCATCCCCGTGCCCGGACTCCGGGAAGGAAAGATCGGCCCATTCTTTGGTTGTCATAAACAGTTTGCCGGCGGTCCGGGGTGACGCCGAAGCCGGCGATCTGTGCGATGTTCAGGTTTAGTTGGCGGCTGAAACGGCCCATGACAGCACGCTGAGAGCGGATGGCGGCCGACGTAGCCAGCGCGCGGACAGCGGCCTCTCGCTCGGGCTGCTTGCCATTGACCGCAAGCAGGGCAAGCAGATCGGGAGGAGCAATTTTGCAGCAGGGCCGATGGATGTCTAACACGATGTCCCCCTTAGGGGTAGAAGTTGATTGACTTGTGGACGCACTCGGGCTCCCGAAGGTGAGAGACATCCTTGCCCTCGGCCCCGGGTGAACACCGTTGTCGATGTGGACTGCATGATCAGACACCAATAACGTGACTGACAGGGATCCGATAGACGCAATTTGGTCAGTTACGCGGGCCAGTTCGCCTGGCCGTGCCGGACCAGGTCTACGAGTGCGCTCCCAGCGGAGTACACCAGTCGAGTCGGATCCAGTCCGTCTTTTTCCTGACCGCTCAGGACACCGACGACGTAGGGGTTCGCTGTGTGCTGCCAGAGGGGGCCGCCGGACCAGCCAGGTCCGAGATCGGCGCGCAAGGCGAACTCAAGCTCCTTGCCGGGGCTGTCGTTGTCGATGTCCCGGACGCCCATGTCGAGTTCGACAGCTGGCCGTTCGCCGTAGCTGCCGGGGTATCCGGAGGAGACAAACCGCTTGTTGTAGTAGTCGTTTTCGTTGCCGAAGGACGCCGCCCCCATCCACCCGAGGGCCCTGCCGAGGGGGTTATAGAGCCTGCAAATGATGTAGTCGTAGCCAGTGACGCTTCTGTTCGTGTTGTAGCCGTGGTAGGTCTGAACGAATGAACTGCCGAAAGGACGCGACCCGTTCCTGTAGGCGGGAAC
This sequence comes from Arthrobacter sp. RT-1, assembly GCF_003367205.1. Taxonomy (NCBI): domain Bacteria; kingdom Bacillati; phylum Actinomycetota; class Actinomycetes; order Micrococcales; family Micrococcaceae; genus Arthrobacter; species Arthrobacter sp. RT-1. Next base: position 63,478 of record NZ_QRGQ01000007.1, on the reverse strand, counting down.
AAACTCCATGTTCCAATTAGCAGCTCCCCAAGGGGCGACATGCCCAGCTGTTAGCAGTAGATTCGGGCCAACGAGAACCCCGCTTCCGCGCTTGCCATTGCTGTTGAAGACGATGCCGACGGTGCACATCGGATACAGCATGGGGTTCGGTTCTTCGTGCACTCGGGGTGCAACGAACGTCTGACCCTCCACCTCGAAGGTTTCGTCAGAGGAAGGTTCGGTGACGGTAGCCCACGGGGGACAGTACGGCTCGGTTGTTTGCTCGGCAGAAGGGAAGGACTCAGGAGGGGTAAGCTCGATCTGTTCCTGTCCCGGAATCACCCTGAGCAGCGTCTTTACGTCCTCGGGAATCTCGGGGCGATCCAAGAGGTTTAGCGAATCGGTTACGTCGGTCATTTTCTTTCCTTCAGTCTGCTGTAGGGGAGTTTTGAGTTTTGATGTTTTGGTGAAGGTTCGAACAGATCTGCGCGCCGGCTAGGTGGTAATCTTTACCCGTTCTGACCAGCGATCTTGTGTCAGGAGCGCCCCACTCGAATCTGATACCGCCTGCCCTCTGCAGCATTCTTCTCCACTCGTTTAGGCTCCCTCGGTCGATTCCAGGCGGCCTGGTTTGTACCGAGCCCGGTCCCGGGTGCTGCGGTTCATTGCTGCCCCTGTTGCTCGTCAAACTCCCCTCTGCTGTGAGGCTCTTCCGGGGAACACGCATGATCAGCCTCTATGGCTGAGGACCGGACGATGATGAACGACGATATTTAGACCAGCGTTACCGGGGCGTTATCGCATGGTCAGACCCCGAAACGAGTTGTTCGTTTCCTCACGAAGCCAATCTCCTGCTGGCTGATGGTTAGGAGCGCCCTCGCGCAGGTGCAATGGCGCGCGGGAGGTCGCAGGCGTCCCGGACATGCTATTCAATTGTTTTGCGGTCATTATTAAGGGCGCCGCTCGAATCCGCTCCTGATACATCAGCATTAGTCATCCGTGCCTCATAACAGTTAGCGCCATTCAGCCTTGCCCGTATAGTTGCGCCGCTGCGATACGTATACTGGTCAAATCACGTTGGACGCCGAGGGGTGGGTCGTGGAAGACGCTTTTGCTAGCCCTCCCCTCATCGTCGTCCTCTCACCCCATCCCGACGACGCGGTTTTCAGTGCGTGGGACGTGCTGCGGCGGGGCCGGCAGGTTGTAGTGATCACGGTGTTCGCGGGAATCCCCGCACCGGGATTCGTCACGCCGCTCGATAAGATGCACGGCGCATCAGAATCGGCGGCCTGGGCGGCCCGGCGTCGGCAGGAAGACGAAGCCGCGATCTCGTCTGCAGGGTGCGGGCTCGTGCACGCCGATTTGCTGGATTTGGGCTACCGTCTGCACGCGGTACCCAAATTGCGCGCTGTTGCAGGCAGCGAGCCCGACGGGCTACTCGCCGTGGGCAGGCGCGAGACCGCTATCCGGATCGGCCTGGACGTCATCGATGCAGCGATAGGTGCACGTATCGAGCGGGACATGCTCGTGTATGTCCCTGCCGGTATCGGCGCGCACCCAGATCATCAGGACGTGGCTCGCTACGGGGTTGACTTGGCCCGCCGGGGGCAGAGGGTGCGGCTGTACGCCGACTCCCCCTACTACCTTAGGCACGGTCTGCCGTCATGGTTCGCTCCACGGCCCAACCCGGAGGCGGACGAAGCAGTCAAAGCGGCGCTAGACAATCTGGGGGTCGACGAGCAGCAACTATCACGGAATGCAGTCCGCTTGTCGGAGGAAGCGATTACCGCAAAGATGGCGGCAATGCGTGCCTATCTTACGGAGTTCGAAGCGATCGATGCCGACTTCGGTGGCATTGCCAGCGATGCGGACCACATGCGCTACGAGACGTACTGGGCCGTGTCATGAGTCCGTCTATAAGCCCGTCGGACTCATAGGCACGGAGAGGTCCTTTAGCTGGTCTTCCCGACCGCTCAAGCAAGCAGACTTCGTATCGCACTGGACCGCCGCCCTGCAGACACATGAAGTGGCCGCCGCCATCACGGCCAGGCGGAACGGCCTAGCCAGACTGTCCAGGCACCATCTGGACAATTGGAACTCCCTTGTGGAGGGCTCGAGCTACCACCAGCCGTGCCCGCACTCTTTGATCTGCAATCGTGCAACGGCCCATTGCGCAATGAGGCAGGAGGTGCTGTGGACGACCAATTCGCTGTCAACAGCCGGGGGACAATCCTGATCGGTTATCCGCTGTCCTAACAGGAGGGCATTATCTTGCGCGGGCTGCGGGGTAGCCCTTGGGCTCCTGATCACATCACCAATAACGCCAGCGTAACGCGCTCGTCCCTAACCTGACCCTGTGGGACTAACCGGGCATGTCCTGGAGTAAACGCCAAAAAGTTTTGTAGCTGAAAGAAGGCCGAGCACCCGTCCGCTGCCCAGCCAATGGTTATGAGAGGTGCAAACAATGGCCCGAGCAGATGCAGAAGGAGAAGCTTTCGTAACCCCAGGTGCTGCCGCCATATGGTCTTTCAACGCAATGGCCGCCGTGCCCACACCGTTTACTCTGCCGGAGGATCTTATTGAGGCGCAGGCAGGTGCAGTTTCATTCAGAGACGGAAAGACTGGCACCGCAAATTTGATCTGTCCCTTAGAGGCCGGGCTACAGGGCAAGCACCTCCGCAGTCTTCGCCTCACTTATCGTGACCCTGACGCCGGAAGCGGCCTGGATGAACCGGACAGGCCCGATAGAACCAACGTGAGTGCGGTACTCCGGTTCGTGCCCATGATTGGTGGCGCTGCTTCCAACATTCCATACCGCAATGTGAGCTCAAACGACCTCGGGGCACCTGGAGGGAAAGGCGACCTGAGACGGCACACACACCAATCTGGGTCGGCCGGCCACACGATCGAGACCAACCTCGATTTTGCACGCAACCACTATTGTCCAACAGGGGGCTGACTATGGTCGCAATCATTGCGGTGATCCAGAACGGCACTGAGGTGTCCCGTTCCAGCTGGGCCGATGTGGCCGCCGATTATTTTCAGGAAGCCGTGCGGCTTATTTCGGGCGACGTAGTAGATGCCGGTGTTGAGTTCTTCGCTGATGATGAGGTCAATCGCCTACTTGCGACATTGGACAACGATGTCGCGTGCATCATATTCGCCACAAACTCGCTCACGTCTGACCGAGTCAACCGTGCCGTGGCGGACCACCTTGAGAAGTTGCATGCCTACATCGACCGTGGTGGCGGCGTCATCGTGCTTCACCAGTGGCTCGACTCGCTGTCGTCCGTCCTGCCACACGATCTGTGCCCGGCCATGGCGACGCGCACCAGTCCGGCCCCTGACCCTACGCCGGTATATCCGCCACAAGTGAACGATATGGACGACATCGTATTGCACTACCCAATAGAGGTGGCGTTCGACGGACTACGCGACGGCGGCTTCGAGTTCGGGCCGTCGTGGCTGTTCTTCAAGGCACTAGTGCGGCCCACTCTTCCCGACCTTTTCAAGCTGGTGCTGGTGCGTAACGATACGGAAGCCCTCCTGGTTCGCACCAACGATCATGTGCCGCAACGCGTTGTTGTCTGCACGCCGCTGCTCGATTGGCAGGGCAACACCGCGATGCTCGCCAACCTCATCCGCTGGGCAGCCTTCGGTTCGCCGATCCGACTGCTCCGCGTCGGCGAGAATCCTGCCCCGAGGAAGCTTCTGCACTGGTGGCTGGGCTTGGACCGGTCATCAGCAGTGTCGAGTGCGCCGGCGCAATCTGGCGAGCTCAGCAGGGCTGAACGCTGGCTGCTCACGAACCCGCAGTCGGAGGTCGAGCTCTTCGTCATTCCTCCCGAGAACCTGGCGCTTTTAAAGGATCGCCCCGAGGTCCTGTGCTTCCTCGAACGTGGCGGTACGATGCTCACCACCGACGTGGCCACTGAACTTCCGGCCACCAAGATTACCGCTTACGTCGGTCGCTACACTAAACGTGAGCTTGCCCGGGGCCTGTACGCCAGGATGCGCTCGGTGGGCGGTTGGGACACCGTAGATTCAGCCCACCGTTTACGCAATATCGCCGCCGTCCTGACCTTATTGTGGGTCGACGAATTTAATCGCACGCCCGGCGCGGTGTCGCCGGGGGAGATCAGCGGCGTCGTCGACGAAATCCTTGAACGGTTGGCGATACCCCGTCATCAGGAAGATCTTTCGTCCAGCATCGCGCTGGCCCAGGTTGTGGCGTTGCTCGACTCATCAGAACGGTCCAACCTGAACTTGATCGACGCGATGCTGGAACGTAGGCTCGCCCAGCAGTTCGATGTCCGGCTGCAGATTTTGGCTGTCCGAATTGGGTGGTCCCGCAACGCCGATCAGGATTATTTGCAGGATGTGCGGGCCGCCCTGGTCGACGCCGTACCCGCCCTGAGCCGGGTGGCACCGGTGGTACGTGTCCTGGACTCGATCGCGCTGCTGCACCAGCTCGGTTTACTGCACGCTGATCGTGGGTGTGTCAAAGGGCTAGCCGAATTGATTGCCGATCAGCTGGAGCGGTTCCCACCACAACCGGAGGTGGGCTGGGCCTCGGTGGAAGCAACGGCCGACGTCGTGCGGGGCGTGCTAGCAATCTTAGATCTGCTCGGCCAGGATTACCCCGAGGTCGCCGAACGCTTGGCCGAGCATGCGGTTGCGGGTGCGCAAGTTGTCTTGCGTGAACTCGGCCGGGGAAAATCGACACCAGATGCCCGGGATGTAGGGCGACGGGCCCGCCTTACGCACGCACTTCTGCTCGCGGTAGATTATTTTCCCGTCGGCGTACAACGGCTGACGACTCTGCAATGGCCAGACTCGTCCGCTGTCACTGCCGGCGCGCCCTCTACACAGGGTGCTTTGATCGATCACCTGGTCGCCGAGAACAAGCGCCTTCGCGACCTCGAGCAGCAGCTATCACAGGCGCGGCTGGCTGCCATCGTCGGCCGGGGGGGAGTGACATGGCTCCCCGCACTCCTGATTGTCGTTTTGGGCATTGCGGTCGCCGTGGAAGTGGGATCCGATTCGGTCCTAAGTCTTCTGGGCAACGTCAGCCTGCTCGTGGGCACTCTGTTGACCCTCTTGGGATTCTTGTTTGACGAATTAAACAAAAAACACCTGCTGGCCGCTTCGGGGCAGTCGCTGCTAAACCTCCTCAAGAAAGCCGTAGAGCTTCTGGGCTCGCTTGGTAAGCTAAAGGGCCGCTAGAGCTACCAGTCGGTGACCGTCCACGGCCCAGGCCTTAGTCCGAATAGGGCGTCGGCTCGGGCCAGCGCGCCGGGCCGGCACTCGCGCACCCGGCCGGCGGCGGCTAGCGTTGTCATCGTTGTGTCCCCCAGGTAAGCGGCCGCCAGTGCAGCGATGTCCACCACCATGTCCGGTGGAGCGTCGGTTCGCACGCAGGCGATGGAATTCGGCGCCACAGTCAGTTCGTAACGGCCGGCGTTTTCCCTGATGTGCCGGTCGTGAACCTCGAGCAGCAGGCGGTCGTGCACCGCGTAAGCTCGGGTGCTTAGCGCGGCAGCGATGTCGAGTATGCGCAGCCACAGGAAATCACGCACGCCGGTTGTGCGCAGACCGCGGGGATCGGATAACAGCCAGCGTAGCGGCTCGTCTAGAGGGACGTTTACAGCCCGGACTGTCCGGGCTTGGGTGAACGTCGCCGCATATACCCACAGGTCCCGCCTGGCATCATTAGTGACGGTGATAAGGTCCTCGATGACCAGCTCGCCCACCGGCTGCTCGCGCAGGTCTTCGGGCTGGAGGCGATAGGTGAGATAGCCCTGCGGCACCCCTTCGTCGTCCTGGTAGAGCGCTACAAAGCGTGGTCCGTCTCCGATCCTATAGAGCGGGCGGTCGAGGAACCACGTCCGCCAGAAATCAGTGCGCCGATGGACCTGTCCGGGTTGTCGGCGACGGTGGCGGTCGAATATGCCGGGGAGCTGCGTCGGTAACTCGTCGGCCTCGAGCATTCGGACCGTACCAGTTCGTTCGGGTGCGGCCAGGCGCAGGCTCCGCGGGTGCAACTCGACGGCAGCCGCCCGCGACACCGGCGCGTAATCCGCAGCAGTGACCAGTCCCGGCACTGATGTAGTCGCCACGACAAGCACCTCACCGGCCTGCCGCAGGTCTTGCACCTGGCGGGTCAGCAGCGCGGTAGCCAAACCGCGCCCACGGTGGGTGGGAAGCACCCCTGTCAAGGTCGCGCGTGCCGCCGGCACAACGGCAGGACCGCATACGGTGAGTTCGAGGGCGTCCGAGGCCGTGCCCCCCACAATGACGCCGTCCGAGCAGAGCGCCAGCGCGCGGTCGAGAGGATAGGAAATTCGTGCATCTTCAACGGACTGCGGCGTCACGTGCCGTCCGGCTGCGTTCTCCAGCACCCGGACGAATTCAGGGAACTCCGATTCCTCGATCGGTCGAATGACTTCCGACACACTGCTATAGTAGGCGAGGCTATGCGCAAACAGGCCCAATTCCCGCTCCGGATCCTAGTCGTCTCGCCTCCTTACTACGAAGTCCCACCGCGCGGGTACGGCGGTGTTGAGCGTGTCTGTTTTGCCCTCGTTGAAGGGTTGGTCGACAGGGGTCACGAGGTCACGCTCGTCGGCGTTGGTCCGCGTCACACCAAGGCCCACTACGTGCCGACACTGCCCGTAGCCCCAACAGAGATGGCGGACGATCCGGTAACCCTTGAAGTCCGACACGCACTCGTCGCGGCCCGAGTGATCCGCGACCTGCGTCCAGACATCGTCCACGATCACACGATCAGCGGCTTGCTATCAGCCGCCGACCATCCCTGTCCCACCGTAGCAACTGTCCATGTCGCCCTGGCTGGGCCTGATTCCTTCGCGGAGATTTACCAGTCCATCAGTCCCGCGGTTGGGCTGGTCGCTTTGTCGGACTCCCAACTTCGCGACGCACCGGACCTCAACTGGATTGGGCGGGTCCACAATGGAATTCCGCTCAAGCCGCACAAGGGGATCGAGCGGAAGGCCCACCACGTCCTTTATCTGGGCCGCATCAGCGCCACTAAAGGAGTCGATTTGGCGATCGCGGCCGCGCGCGCCGCCAAGCGTCGGCTCGTCATCGCCGGCGACGCCACGACGAAGACGGAGAATGACTACATCGCTCGCACCTTTGCTCCACTGCTCTGTCAGGGCGTTGAGTGGGTCGGTGAGATTGATGACGCCCGCAAGTGCGATCTGCTGGCCGAGGCCGGATGCCTTATTCTGCCTCCGCGCTGGCACGAACCGTTCGGCCTAGTCGTCGCCGAGGCGACGACCGCCGGTGTACCGGTCGTCGCGCTGCGCATGGGCGCGCTGCCCGAATTGCTTGAGGAAGGAGTAACCGGTGTGCTGTGTGATAGGCCCGACGAGCTGCCCGGGGCCATCAATCGAGCCTTCCGGCTCCCGGGTTCGGTTTGCCGGGCTCGGGCGGAACGGCGTTTCGACGCCCGCCACATGGTTGCCGAGTACGAGCAGATCTATCGGGCCTGCCTTCCCAGGTAAGCAGCGAAGTAATAAGGTGAAACTGCGGGCTTGATCTTCCTCGAGAGCCCCTGCAATCAAAGGGCGCCGTCCTCCGACCCCGCAGTCGCCGACACTACGTTGTTCGCCCATGCAGCAGTAACGCGGTAGTAACGGCGGGTGTGAGCACATGTAGATATGTGCGACATAAGGGGCCCTTCACATTCAGCCATTCCGGTAGGGCCGGTGTCTGCCGGCTAAATCAGATTCGTCGTTGCATCGCGGCGCGGCCGCGTTGGATCTGTCCCTTAGGAGCAGATCGTGACGTCATTCGCAGGTGGGGGGATGTGCCGAGTCGGAGGAGGTATGCAATGTCTCAGCAGCACGAGCACGGCGGCCATGGTGGGGACGGCACGATGGGCGTCCACGGCATGTTGCTGTTTGGCGAGGAAACGTTGTACCTGTCACACCTGCCGATGTTTCAAAGCCCGCACAATTTTCAGGTAATCCTCGAGGTCCGACTGGATGACGCTGCGCGCGAGGTGCTTCGCGCCGACCCCCTAACCAACGCTGATGGCCGGCACACGTTCGAACCCGCGGAGTTCCACATCGCCGATCTTGACCCTACAGGAGGGGGCCCGGTGCGATCACCACTGAAGGGCGTGATTTTCCAGGGTCACTTCGAGCGCGGGGGCCGGGCGATTGCCCGCGCGGTTGCAGAGGTCCGCAGTGTCGTTCATTTCGAGGAGTTGGACCTCACGGTCAATCATGCGGAAAACCAAGAGCTAACCTACCTTTGCTTCGGACGTACCGGGCAACTGCACCTCGCGCATCGGATTACGGCCAGTCCTGACTTTGACCAGGTTCTCACCGCACGACTGGTTCCCGGCACGGTGACTGATCAGGCCGGACGGCCTGTGGGACAGGACGTGACCCGGGAATCCAACCAGGCAGTCCGGTCGCATTCCCGGGCCGCGGCAACACTCCGCAGACCCGGCTGGTTCCCAAAGAGACTGCCGAGGGGACCTTCTTCGAGACCAGCGGGCCAAAAGGCTTCCACGGGTTCCGTGTCCAGGTCGAGGTGGGCCGGGAGCTGTACGTCGAATTGGGCGAGCTTGGCTCCGGCTGACAGGTTCACTGGGCCGAGCCGTAGGTGAGCTCATCACGGCCTGCACCGACAATGATCGGGGGACAACACGGATACCGCCGCCTGTCTGTTCCGGCCGATTGATTGGGACACGCTTCCCTGTAACAGGGGACAAAACCAGCCAATTGTAGAGGGAGCGCTTGTTGTAGTTCAGAGGGGAAAATGAAGATGAAGAGTTTCACGCTCGCCGGTGAAGGCATCGACGTGCAGTACAGCGCCGAACCCGGTGTGCTGTCCGTGCAGGGCAACGGCCTGCCGGGCAATAATCGGGAGTTCTTCGGGGAGGATCTGGCGATATCAACGTCCGACCTTGGGACCATGCTCACGGGAGTTCTCCTTGCAAGTACAAGGAACCGTAGCGCCATCCGGTTGTCCGTGCTGGTTCCCGCGCGGCTGCGAAGGCTCGACGAAGGCCCGATCACCGGGGCGGCCATCATTGTCACTGACCGAACCAAAGCAATGGACTCAGGCCCGGATTCCCTGCAGGATTACGATGTCCGTCAGTTGCCCGGGACGATGCAGGATTAATGCAGATTTCCGCCGTAAGTGTTTGAGCTTCAGGACTCTTACCATGCGCGTTCGGGGGTTATCCATTGATAGTGCGAAAGAATCAGGGGCGCCCGGCCGCCCTCTGCCCGTGTTCCAAAATCCGTCAAAGATAGGAGTGACATGTGGGATCGACCGCCGCTGACGGGACCCTCGCAGGCGGACTGGGAGCCTCCCAGGGAATGGAGTGATCCGCTATGACCGGCTGGCCCCAGGCGGATAAACCGTCCGGAAAAATCACACTCGTCCTCGACCAGCCCAGCACCCTTAGTCCGAACGACGACCTCCGCGATGGGTTGTCCGCGATCATTCGCCAGGGCGACCACCTTTGGGTGGCCAACGATGAGACGACCAGTTTGGAGCGGCTCACAATTGAAGGTGACTTGGCCCGCGCCCACCGCAGCTTCGACCTAACCCGTCTCCTACAGCTTCCCGGTGAGGGGGAAATCGACATCGAAGGCCTCGATGTCGAGGGTGACACACTGTGGCTGCTGGGGTCGCACAGCGCGGTCCGCAAACGCGTTAAGGACAAACACGACCCTGACCAGGCCCGGAAAGCCTTGGCGACAGTCGAAGCCAGTCTGCGCCGACAGGTACTGGCTCGGCTCTCTATCAGAGCACTCCTTGACCCGGGCGGAAGCCAGAACTCCGAGCAGAATCACGTCCCTGTGCTCGGTCCTCGTGGAGGCAGCGGCATCGGCCTGTTGGATTTACTGGCCGATGACCCGCACCTTGGAGGCTTCCTACGGCAACACCCAATCCCCGGCAAGGACAACGGGATCGACTGCGAAGGCCTCGCGGTGTCGGGGGACCGCGTGTTTCTCGGCCTACGCGGGCCGGTTCTGCGCGGATGGGCAGTTGTTATCGAATTCAAGGCCGGTGACGCACCAGGGCCTGAGGGCCGCCACTACGGTAAGCATTTCCTCGACCTGGGCGGCCTAGGGATACGGGATCTGTGCCGCCACGGAGAGGACCTACTCGTCCTGGCAGGACCGACTATGGAGCTCGACGGCCGCACTGCCCTGTTCCGCTGGCGGGACGCACTGACATCAGAAGTCGAGGCCGTCGTGAACAAAGACGAGCTCAAATGCGAACTCGACGTACCCTTCGGAAAGGGTGAGGACCGGGCTGAGGGAATCACCGTGCTCGAGGACGGCAAATCGATCCTGGTGGTGTACGACACTCCAGCCATTAAACGCAAAAGTGGTCGGCACGGTATCCAAGCGGACGTCTTCGACCTCGGGGAGTGACGAGGGGCTCGATCCTCAGATTTTCCGATCACCGCGCCTTCTTCTTCTTACGGAAGCAGAGGCTGCGAGGATGGCTGCCGAATCCTGAAAGGACAGGGCAATCTGACGGTCGTCTGTAGATAATTTGGCGACCCTCCACCCGTCTAATCCAGCAAGGGTAGCCTGGACATTGCAGCCGTGAACAGGGCGCCTTGTTTTGCCCCCTCGGAGTCTGGGGAAAACGTCACGAATGATGGCAGGAAACAGCCAAGATGTCCCTTAACAAACGCGCGCAGGACCGGGTTGCCGGCGATTTTCCCGGTGCGCTGCCGGCTCCGTCTGCGCTCGGCACTCCGCTGAGCCGTCCGCGGACGGTAACTACCCGAGGCCACATAAGTGTTCCGGGCGAATCTCCCTGCTTACCGTCGATGGACTCCGTCCGAGCTCCCTGGCAAAGGCACAGATGCTCCGGCCGCTATGCAACAGGTCTACGATCGTGATCCGTTCCGACTCCGAGAGGAACCGGGCGGAGATGACCGCTGGCCTCCGGAGCAAGATGGGAGCGTTACTTCTTGATGTCTCCGGACTTCAGCACGACAGAGTGGCCGTGCCGCCGTCGGGTACCCGAACTACGGCTGATTCCCACGATCCGGCAGGCTTCGGAATTCCCCATTCCCTGGTTCATCAGCTGATCATGATGAGCACGCGCAGCGTGCTTCGGAGGTGCTCCTCGGGACTTCCTCCGCCTTTTCATCTCTGCAAATTGCAACTCCTAAATCCCTCAGGTGTTGCAACGACGGCTGGACGCCAAGCGTCAGAATGGCTCACTTTTCGACCATTACCAACAGCGTTATCAGCATGTCACGCGTTTAACATGTCGACGTCGAATTGATTTGTGTTGCCTCTTCTTGAAAAGGTGCGAGACTATGGGCGTCATAAGAACGGAATATCGTCTAAGTTGTCCTTGCTGACCTGGTCTGAGTACCCGTCCGCTCAATCAATTAGCTGGAACATCAAACTGCTGTTGAAGCATCAGGAAATACATTCGGCTCCCCTGTATTCTGCATCCAAAGGTAGCTCTGCGAGGCAAGGGTCAGCTAGTTAGAGCTTCCTGAACCAACTCGGAGCCAACCCAGGAGCAGGATTTGTCGCTCGACACACCCTCAAAGCCCAACCGAACGCGCGTCCGCGTAGGCAATCTATGGCTGCTGAAGTAACCGACAGGATCAGCGCTGGCGCGAATGTAGCCGCAGCGATCGGAACTGTGGGAGCGCTGTGGCTGGGAGCCATAACTCTCCGCCAACAGGTAAAAGACCAAATCCGGCAACAGGCCCCTGCTGTAACCGTGGGCTCGCGGCGGGCTTCTGAGACCGGAACGGCTTACGAGTGCTTCATTAGTAACGGGAGCGAGTTACCGATCTGCTCGGTGAGGCTCGTCGCTAAGTTCGACGAAAATGAGGCCGATTCTGAAGCTGACGTAGTTGAGCCAGGCGGACGACTGGCCTTCCCACAGGGGGGGCGAATCTAGGCATGTCTACGCTCAGTTCATCGACAGTGCCAGTCAGACATGGGGTAGAGACGGCTCCGGCGGTCTCACCTACTACAAGCTCAACTGGATCCCGAGATGGATAGTTAGGCGACTCATTATATTAGTGCTCAAGGGCATGATTCGATAGGCGCTGGTTATCGATCAGGGCTGGACGCTGCGTCCTGGCCGCGAGGCGGTTCCAGTTCTCGCCCGCCAAGGCGAAGAAATGGACGGACCGTACCGAGTCTTTTGCGAGGACGGCATGACTAATGCGTCGTCCTCGCCGCGCAAAATCCAAACCCGACTGCTTGCGTACGGAGCGGCGGCTCATCGCGTTGGGGTTCACCCAACGTGGGGACCACGCCGGATTGCGCCCACCTGCCTTTGGCCGGCTCGACCGTGGGCAAAGTTCTGGCCAAAGGTCGGCTGGACCGAGGAGGCGCTACGTCGGCAGGGCGCGTTCCGTGTTCATGGCGAATTGGATGTCAAAGGTTTGTCAAGCCTGCGTGCTTGGCAGGGATTTCCGGAGATTGACGAAATCTCGTCCTGTTGGAGTTATTGTCGCAAATTCGCTGAGTTTGGAGCCGGACTGCGGCAAATGTCTCAGGCCAGGGCTCCAGATCTCGATATACCCAACGTCGCGGAGATGCTGAAGCTCGCGGATAAGTCCGTCGGTGGACTCGAAAGATCAAAGTGGCCGGACTCCAGTTTTCGAAGGTTTGTATACATCGTCGGTGACATGGTTGAGAGGAAGAGCACGGCAACCCGCTGTGACAAGTCATCGATCTGGCCACGAAGATCACGAACTTCCTGCTGAATCCCACCTAACTCCAGCCATTCCCCAAATTTCACAGGTGCGCCCTTTCGCAGGCGGTCGCGAATCGCGGTGCGCAGATCCGAAATTTCAGGTCGGAAGATTCGCCCAAGCGACAACAGAAATGCGATCCACAGAGCGGTTTGAAACAAGGGCACCCAGGCATCCATCGCGACCCCCTATAGACATTCAACGATCAATTCGTCAAACTGCCGCAAATAGAACGTGCCCAGTAAAGCAGGACCCTCGTTATTCCAGCGTTACGACTTCGGAACTGTGTACCCCCCCGGCCCGTGAACGCAATTTTTCCCGTAATCCGAGCAAGTCACGTTCGGCGAATGTCTTCCAGCTGCGGTGGTACAGGTTCTTCCGGTTCCGGCGGCTCCAGATTGTTTCATTCGAGGATGATTTCCTTGCGGCGGCAGCGAGGATGGCGTCGAGATCATCCTCGCCGGGCCCAGCACACCAGTCCAGGCCGTGCCTCGGGGGCGCGGCGGACGGAGAAGGACTCTGATCGAGTGTGCCCGGCCAGCGACGCGTTGAGGGCGAGCAGCCATCCACGACATGCGCATTGTTCATGTTCCAGCCGGCGACGAGGCCTGAGCCGATCATTTGGTCGCTGAGTCGGGCGAGTCGGTAGGCGGGTCGGTGTCGAGGGCGAGTTGGAGGAATTGGTGTGCTTTGCTGCCTCTGCCTTCCCACCAGTTGATGTAGCCGATAGCCGTAAGGGCTGGGGCTGCATGTTCTGCGCCGGTGAGGGTGTAGGCGTGCAATAGGACTTGTTGTGCCCATTCGATGTGTGACCACTTTGGCGCGGCTTCGGTTTGGGCGAACAGGATCTGCTGGCATGGGATCGTCGACTCCTGTGATGTCCGCGATGAGCCGGTCCCGGATAGCCGGAAATTGCACGTGGGCAACGAGGGCCTGGCAGTCGTCATCGCTGGGACAGTGTCGGCGTAGAGCATGTTCAACCATAGCTTCCGGCCTTGCCGGAGCGCGCGTTGTTCGGCGAGGACCCCGGTGAGCGCGGCGACGGTGCCAATCACTGCGTTTTCTGCGGTTGTTGGTTGTGGGCGTCGTTCTGGTAGGGGACCGCCCGCTGGGCTGAGGGGCCGGAGTGCAACTTGGGGGACCGGCGCCGGGACGAAAACTTCATCCGCAGGCAATGCTTCGGTCTTCTATTGCAGAAATTTTCGGTTCGGGGTCGGCGCCGTAGCGCCTTGGTTGCGCGGAGGTCCGCCCAGCGATTATGGGGGCATATCAGTATGACAAGCAGCGATGAAACTTCTGCCTGTCCAGCGATGCCAAGGAACCAAGCGGCATGACTTCTGCCAGGCATCGGAGGCAGGGCTCATTCAAATGCTTATTAGTGCCGCGCAGATTGAAGCTCAGTAAGGATGGGCATAGATGGCGGTCAAAACTTTTGGAGCCGCGGCCAGAGGGGCAGACCCTAAATAATCGACCGAGGTCCCGATTCTTTCTGGGGCCCGCATGTCGGCACCTTTAAGCGTGCATGTGCCCAAGTCGGCGACCCGTTCCTCCGTTGCCGGATTCATGAGCGTTGTTTTTCAAAGATGGCTCGGAGCAGAGGCGGGTGTTGATACGGTCTCCGGTGCAGTAACGCATGGATAACGCGCGACGCTGTCTACTTAGATCAAATTGTGCAGGCGCAAGCCGGGGGACGAATTCTGTATGATTTTCCGGCAGTTCTGGGGTGTACTGGCCGCAACGAAACGCCAGCCATGAGCATTCCATCAGAGGTCCAATGACCGATGATGCTTACAGCTTGGCCAGAGCCTACGGGGATCTTTCTGTAGGGAACGCATTACTATCTCCGCTTTTTTCTGGATAAAACCTGGAAAGCTCGATCCCCGCTTTGCTCCTCGTCACTCCGTACCTGTGATGGCGGCCGCCAGGTCCCAGCTGCTGAACATAATGGGCACCCTCATCCCTCCGGTGGTGGGTGCCGCGGCTGCGGGAGCGATTGGCCTGCAGCTGACCTAGCACCTACTGCGGCTGAGGGCGTGAAGGAATTTGTAAAACAGGCAGGGGAGATGGGGGGGGGGCGGGTCTCTCGTCGGACTAGGGCTCGAGCACGCTCGGAAGGACGTCGCCACCCTGCCCGGCCTCCTTGGTACAGACACCTACCTTGCCCAGCTATGGACCAGCATCGAAGCCCTTTACTCCATCGCCAGAACCTGCCACCAAGGAGCGAAAACCACTTGAGAACTTTCCCTGGGTCTCTGAACAAACAGACGCCACCTGGCGAACGACCTGCGCCACGACGGCCGAAGCTGCCGGTGCGGCCGTGAAGAATTACATCCTTTGCCGTACATGGTTCCCACGAGCTTGACGGCAACCGGCGCTCGTTCATCATGTTTGCGGAGGCCACCTTGAGACAGCTTTACCTCGCACCGTACCCATATTTCGCGCTGGATCAGATCGGAGGACTACTGCTGAAGCGAATCCGCCAGTTCACGGGGCGCCGCCGTGTGTTCTGAGCCTACGCCTTGACACCCAGCCGCTCCAATCAACTCGAAGAGGGGCTCAGCTCCTTTGTGGGATTTGGGCAGATTCACTCGAACCGACGATCCGCGTCCCACATCCGCCGAAACATGCTCCGGGGGTCCGATCGCAGAAGTTGCGGGTCCCCCTCCTCGATCACCGAGCCGCCGTCGAGGATCACCACATGTCCGGCGAACAGCGCGAACTCCAGCCGGTGGCTGATCACGAGCACGGTGCGCGCCGGATTGGCCAACCAAGCCTGCATGGGGCCTTCGATTTCGCTGAGGGTGAGGGCGTCGACACCTGAAAGCGGTTCATCGAGAATGGCAAGCTCCGACCGATCCACGAGAATTCGTGCAAGGGCCAGCCTCTGCTTCTGCCCCTCCGAGAGGCCACGGGCCTCCTCCGCAAGCAGCGCGATTGCGCCATCCTGCGTTTGAGCAAGCCCAACCTGCTGGATAATCGCGGCTTGCTCAGCAACGCTCACCGCGTCGGCGGCGAACAGGTTGTCCTGCACTGTGCCCTCGACGAAATGCCGCGTCTGGGCAAGATAGCTCATCCGACCCAGCACGGCGCGGTCCAGTCCATGGCTCTCGGCACCGAAAATCTCCACGATTCCTTGGTCGGGCACCAGGAAGCCCAGGGCGATGCGGGCCAAGGTCGTCTTGCCGGCACCGGAACGACCGATCAGGAGCGTAGTTCCTCCGCGCGGAACCTCGAACGAGCACCTGCTTAGTACAGGACCGGACTCCTGATCGGGGTACCTGTACGTGACCTCTGACATGCGGATAACCGGATCGTGCCCGCTTTGGGGTGGCTCAGGAGGGCGGGCGTCGCTTCGCGTAGTGGTCCACTGTCGGAGCAGTCGCAGCAGGTAGTCGGACATGGAAGTGGATCGTCGCACGCTGTCGTATCCTGCCAGGAGAGCCATCACCGGCCCAAGAAGCCGGGAGTAGATGGAGATGAAGAAGTAGATGTCTCCGACCGCGCCCAAGTCGGTACCTGCAGCGACAGCGACGACCACCAGCCCGACGGCTACCAGCCTGCCAACGTCGAAAATGACGCCTTGGAAAGACTGGAAGACCGACTCGCGAATGCTGAGCTTGCGATCGAGGGAGGCGAGCCCTTCCGAGGCGAAGGCGAGGCGCCTCACGTAGTCTCCATCTCTCTCATGGGCGAGCAGTACGTCACGGTAGCTGAGAACGTCATCCGTGCGAGCGAGCAGGTCCTTGCGCTGTTCGTCGAACAACTGGCGCTGTCGGGCCAGGCGTGAGGCTTGCAACTGGCTCACGCCAGCCAACGCGAGCGCAACGATGACGAATGTGCTTGCGAATAAGGGATGCACGCTTCCCACGAGGGCCACAACGGAAATGAGCGTTGCCAGTTGCTGCAAGGAGGTGACAGCGACGGCCCACGCCCCTGAGATGGCGGACGCCCCCTGCTGCACCGCGCCGGTAACTCCGCCTGGCTCGTTGGGGCCGCGTTCCACGCCGCCGGTCTCCATGTAGGCTCGTAGCCCATCCCCGAACATGTGGCGAAAGAGTTCGACGTTTATCGTTTCGCGGATGCGAACCGCCAGCACGGACAAGGTGATGCTGGCGACCATTACGATCACGTATAACGCTCCTACGGTCGTGATGGTGAGTGTGACGCCATTGAGGAGTGCAAGGATTTGCTCGCCCCAATCAGTCGCGTCGGCCGCTCTAGGCCAGCCGTTGAACGTTCCTTGCCAGAAGACAGCGGCGTCCCTCGCATTAAGGGCGGACGCGGCTTGATCGATCACGGCCGACTCGAGGAGCGACTTCATAGTCGCCACCAGACCGCCCACGAGGCCCAGCGCGACAAGGGACGCAACAGACAGGTATCGGGCTCGGAACAGACGCGCCACGTAAGGCCACGTAAGCTTGAGAACGGTCCGGGCATTCACGCGCACTCCTTGGTTAGTCCGGTTGCTGGGTGGTGCTGATCCGGCCGCCCGCATCGTTGAGACTTCCTCATCATGCCGCTGAGCGCGTCGGAAGGCTAGATGTATTGACCACGGACGTTAGTGACGCTCGGCGTGGTTTGATGACATGAGGAAGACCTCCGGGTGGAGTGGGGCTTGTCTAGAGTCCAATTCCACGCACGCAGGTCTTCATGTCCCACCCCAAAGCTCTTCTGACGCCTCGTTGCCGGCTTACAGCTCGCGCAGCGTCTCTTTGCCCAGGTCTGGAGCCTGCGCCGGGCCGCGGACCGGTTTCAGGTCTCGGTGACAACTGCTGCGCGTTGGGCGCACCGCTCCCGTGAGCATGGTCCGGAGGGGATGGCGGATCGCTCCAGCCGCCCGCATTCGTCTCCCCGGCGCACGGCGACGCGTAAGAGTGGCGGATCCTCGCCGTACGGGTGAACCGCCGGTGGGGCTAGTCAGGATCGGGTCGACCACCGGACGGGTTAACGAGGGGTATGGGTGCCGGCGGCAAGCCTAAGGGAACTTATACCAAGTGACGTGCCTAGAAGCTGGATGCGTAACGGATACTCCGCTTTGTTCATGTCGGAGGCCGGCCGGACCGCAGTTCTTCAGCTGCATAAAGACGGATCCGAGCAGGTCAATAACGACCGTTTCTAACCCGCTTATGGCAAGCCTCCGAAAATGTCAGTTTCAGAAGGCGTCTGCGCGGAATATCAGAAGTCCTCTGCACGGCGCCCCTCGGGCGGAGCGACCTCGAAAGACTGAGTCACTTACCAGCCTGACAGTGCCCAATTAAAAATCGGGCAGGCTGGCGTTCACGCCACGTGCGGACTCCGTTGCTACTGGCGGGGTCCGTTACCACTTGGTGGCGAAGGCAGGCCCGCCAGTGATGAAGGGTGCGTCAGCGATCAGCTAATGGTTGCCCGAAGGAACTATGTCCACATGGGCGAATTGACGCGCCGTCCGTTGACCCAGCTCCCGTTACGCGATGCCGCGTCAACATGAATCGTACGACCACCAGACGATGTCACCACGGCATGCCTGCTCACCCCGGGAGCATCATCCAGCCGCGGGTAGTTGACTGCTCGCGGTCGAAGAAATGCATCACTTTGGCCTGGTCACGCGTGCGACGGCCAAGAACCTCGTGTGATGTGTGAAGAGAGCGTGTGGACAATGTCCACACTTGGGGCTTCGGAACGGGTCGTATCTGGATTGGATAGGGCCGGATTTCGCATATTTCCGCGGATACCCAGCGTTTGTAAGGGCTGGAATGCAGTTCGAGTCCCACCTCGGGCACAGCATATCCCCTCGTCAGAGGGGTTTTTGCTTTATCGTGTTGACATGGCTTGTGGTGGCGTCCCTCTGACGCTAGGTGCGCGGGCTGTGGTCTGGCCGCCGCGGGGGCCTATTCAGATATGTGAGGTGGCGGGTTCAAGTCCCTGGCTGGGGGGCCTTCCGCCTGCTGTGATGGGGATATGCGATTCCTTTTTTCCGTTGTGTCGGGTTGGGCCTGGTTGTCCAACACCTATTCATGGTCCTTGGTGGCGAACACAACATGACGTCGCCCGGCTTTGGTACGAGGTTCTTCATTTAGCGCTCCTCTTAGACGTCGTAGGAGCTGCGATTGCAGCCTTTGTCCTGCCAAAGGGGGTGTGGACATTGTCCACACTTACGTCTGCTTTATTGGAATCGCTGTGATGGGGAAGGATCGTCGAAGCCTTCAACCCCAAGCATGCGTCACGTGCCGTCCTTAGGGTCGTGAGAGCGGCGCCGCGCACAAGGTGGTGGGAATGACGAACAGCGGCTGCTGGGGTTCATAAGCGTCGAAAGAGGGGCGCCGGTGACAGCTCGACCGGCAACCTGTGACACTCCGCTGTGCGGTTTTGCCCCTGGCCGTACCTGTTGTTGTTGCCCTGTTGGGGCATCCTAGCTCGTAATTTGGATGAGCATGGTACGCCCTGAGACAGGGGCATCGAGGCGATGAAGTTCCGCTGCCTGACCCAGCCTGGGCCCCGGGCTCTAACACTTGGGGGACAAAATTTTTCCTTGTTGCTGCCGGCTTCACCAACACGCGTGGAGTCGGCGAGGTCGCCCACCTTGTGCACCTTCAGCGAGTTCGTCGAACCGGCCTTTCCGGGAGGCGAACCGGCGGCGATGACCACCAGGTCACCGTCGTCCACGAGGCCCATCTCCATCAGGCTGCGGTCAAGCTGCGCGGTCATCTCATCGGTGTGGTCCACCATCTGCACCAGCACCGGCTGGATGCCCCAGGTAAGGGCCAGCTGGTTCCAGACCTGCTCCACCGGAGTGAAGGCGAAGACCGGCTTGATAGGCCGCAGGCGGGACAGGCGGCGTGCGGAGTCACCGGACTGCGTGAACGCACAGATGTACTTCGCGTCCAGCTGGTCGGCAATTTCGACGGCGGCACGCGTGATGGCGCCGCCACGCGTCTTGGGCTTGGTCCCCAGCGGAGGGACGCGCTCCAGGCCGTGGACCTCAGTGGACTCGATGATCCGGGCCATGACCTTGACGGTCTCGATCGGGTACTTGCCCACGCTGGTCTCGCCCGAGAGCATGACCGCGTCGGCACCATCAAGCACAGCGTTGGCGCAGTCGGAAGCCTCTGCACGGGTGGGACGCGGGTTGTCGATCATGGACTCCAGCACCTGCGTGGCCACGATGACCGGCTTCGCCCAGCGGCGGGCCAGCTCGATGGCGCGCTTTTGCACGATCGGCACTTCCTCCAGCGGAAGCTCCACACCAAGGTCGCCACGGGCCACCATGATCGCGTCAAACGCGTCAATGATCTCAGGCAGCTGCTCCACGGCCTGCGGCTTTTCGATCTTCGCGATCACCGGCACACGGCGGCCTTCTTCGTCCATGATCTCGTGCACGCGCCGGATGTCCGTGGCGTCACGCACGAAGGACAGGGCAACCAGGTCAACACCGCGGCGCATGGCCCAGCGCAGATCGTCCTCGTCCTTTTCGCTCAGCGCAGGGACGTTGACAGCCACACCCGGCAGGTTGATGCCCTTGTTGTTGGACACCATGCCGCCCACGGTCACTTCGGCGACCACCTTGACGTCGTCGACGGCCGTGGCACGCAGGGCCACCTTGCCGTCGTCGATCAGCAGGGCATCTCCCACGTTGACGTCCTCGGTGAGGCTCTTCAGCGTGGTGGAGCAGATGTCCTTGGTGCCGGGAACGTCCTCGGTGGTGATGGTGAAGGTGTCACCCTCCGCGAGGGCGTGCGGGCCGTCAACGAACCGGCCCAGGCGGATCTTCGGACCCTGCAGGTCCGCCATGATGGCCACAGCCCTGGTTAGCTCAGCGGCTGCCTTGCGGACGTTCTCATAGGTGTTGTCATGCACGGTGTAATCGCCGTGGCTCATGTTCATCCGGGCGACGTCAACACCGGCTTCGAGCACAGCGAGGGTGTTTTCGTAGCTGGCAATTGCCGGGCCGAACGTAGCCACAATTTTCGCGCGTCTCATATACCTGCCCTTGTATTCTGTTGTGTGGATTTCCGATACAGAAACGCCCGCCCGTGTTTAATCCCGGGCGGGTGTTTCTGTTTCCCGCGCTGTGTCGAGTTCAGCTACAAGAGGTTTGTTCCGATTTCTTTGCCGATCTGTCGGAGCAGCGTGGCGGAGAGGTGAGGGTCTTTGGAGGAGTCCAGGTCGGTGTACTCGGCCAGGGTGTAAACCTTGGTGAGGGCCATTTCAGACCATCGCTCCTTGGGAAGCAGTGAGCGGCCGGCGACGGCGATGATGGGGCGGGTGCCTGACCTTCGCGCAACAGCGGCGGGCAGTTTCCCTGCCAGGGTCTGCTCGTCGATGCTGCCTTCGCCGGTGATCACGACATCGCAGCTGTCTTTGCGGGTGTTGAAGTCCAGCAGGTCCAGGAAGTAGTCGGCTCCGGATACCTGTTTGGCGCCGAGCAGCAGGCAGGCGTATCCGATGCCGCCGGCGCTTCCGGCGCCTTCGTGTGCTGCCAGTGATTCCGCGTCGGCGAATCCGGCTTCTGCCATTTTGTTCACGAAGTGCCCCAGGCTGTCGTCGAGGAATGCGACGTCCTCCGCTGTGGCACCTTTTTGTGGGGCGAAGACTGCCGGTGCGCCGTTGGGGCCGCGGAGGGGGTTGTGGACGTCGCTCGCGACGACAAGTTCGGTCTCTTGCAGTTCCGGGAGGGCGGTGCGGTGCACGGACCGGACCTGTGCCAACGCTCTTCCGCTGCCGTAGAGCTGGCGCCCTTGGGAGTCGTGGAAGCTGTAGCCGAGGGCGGTGAGCATTCCCATTCCGCCGTCGGTGCTGGCGCTGCCGCCCAGTGCCAGGACGATCCTTGCAGGGTTGAGGCTGAGTGCGAACAGGATAGCTACGCCGAATCCGCGGCTGGAGGAGTTCAGTGCCTCCAGTTTGCCTTCGGGCAGCAGTCCGAGTCCGCAGGTGTTGGCGACTTCGACGACGGCGGTGGTGCCGTCGAACGCGATGCTGGCCTGTACGGGTTGACCGGTGGGGCCGGCAACGGTGTAGCTGTGGCGGGTGAAGCCGGAGGTGACGGCGGCGTCGACGCTGCCGTCACCTCCGTCCGCCAGGGGAAGCAGTTCGCACTGAACTGTTCCGGCCGTGCCTGGGACGTCAGCGGCGGAGCGAAGCCCTGTTGCCAGGGCCTGGGCTACTTCGCTGGCTGTGAGGCTGCCCTTGAACTTGTCGGGGGCGATAAGGGTCCGCACGGTCTTGGGGGCAGTTGTTGTGCTCATGTTAGTTAGAAAGTCTCCGAGTGGATGGGACGGGAGCCCGCCGGGGCAAGCTCGGCAACCGGGCCCGCGTGCTTGGCAACAGTTTCCTGGGGCCCGTGGTGTCCGTACTCGGTGAGGTCATCATCGATGTCAACGACCTCGTCCAGATGGATCGGGTCCTCGGAGGGCATGGGCTCCACGTTTTCACCGTTGAAGACGCGGCGGGCGCGGTCGGCGTCCAGGGTGCGGTCCCACCAGGCGATGAAGAGGGTGGCGACGGCGTTGCCGGTGAAGTTGACCAGGGCGCGGCATTCGGACATGAACTTGTCGATGCCGAAGATGAGCATGATGCCCGCAGCCGGGATGGTGCCCAGAGTGGTCAAAGTGGCGGTGAGGGCGATGAAGCCGCCGCCGGCGACGCCTGCAGCTCCCTTGGAGGTCAGGAGCATGACGGCGAGCAGGCCCAGCTGTTCACCGATGGTCAGGTCAGTGTTGGTGGCCTGGGCGATGTAGAGGGCGGCGAGGGAGAGGTAGATGGCGGCGCCGTCGAGGTTGAAGCTGTAGCCGGTGGGGACGACCAGGCCTACGGTTTCCTTCTTGACGCCGGCGTGCTCGAGCTTGCGCATCAGGCCCGGCAGTGCCGGTTCGGCGGTGGAGGTGCCGAGGATGAGCATGTATTCCTCTTTGAGGTGGCGGATCATCGTGAAGATGTTCAGCTTCAGGAAAAGCATGATGGAGCCGAGCACGATCACCACGAAGAGGATGGAGGTGATGTAGAACAGGGCAATGAGTCCGCCCATGCTGGTCAGGGATGAGACGCCGAACTTGCCGACGGCGTAGGCCATGGCGCCGAAGGCACCAATGGGGGCGGCCTTCATGATGAAGCTGAGGATCTTGAACATGACCCCGGTGAGGCGCTGTACACCGTCCAGGACGGGGGCACCGACCTTGCCCATGGCGTTCAGGGCGATACCGAAGATGACGGCGATGAAGATGATCTGCAGGATGTTGCCCTCAACGAAGGGGGAGACCATGCTTTCCGGGATGATGTGGGTGAGGAACTGCCACCATTCCTGGTTCGCTCCGGCGTCGATCAGCTTTGCGGCGGACTCGGAGGTCTCGATGCTGCCAGCATCTGCGTTGACGCCGTCGCCCAGCCGGAAAATGTTGATGGCTACGAGGCCGAAGATCATGGCCAGGATGGTGCCGACCTGGAAGTAGGTGAGGGCTTTCAGGCCCGTCATGCCCACCTTTTTGAGGTCAGCGACGCTGGCGATGCCGCCAACGATGGTCAGGAACACGATGGGGCCGATGAGCATCTTCATTGCATCAACGAAGGTGGTTCCGATGGGTTCCATGGCGATGCCGACACTGGGCGCGAGCCAGCCGACAAGGATACCGACGACGATGGCGGTCAGTACCCAGAAATACAGTTGGCGGTACAAAGGTGTTTTGCGGGCCGCCGAAGCTGTACCGGCGGTAGTGATGTGGTCCATGATTCCTACCTCGTTGTGGAATGTAGCTGGAGGGTGCTCGATGAAGGTGGGCATGACGGAGTGGACGGCGGCGGTGTTCTGCCGCCGTCCACTCCGGGCTATGTACTGACCGCCGGGATCGAACCCGGCAGGGTTTTCTGGCTAGACGGCGGCCAGGGTGTTGGTCAGGGCTTTGATGATGGCCTCGGTGACGTCGTCGGTGTTGGCGTTCCCGCCGACGTCGCGGGTCAGGTGGCCTGAGCCGGTGGCCGCTTCGATGGCGGCTTCAACCTTGCGTGCTTCCTCGTGCAGGCCGAAGTGGTCCAGCATGAGGGCAGCGGAGGCGATGGCGCCGATGGGGTTGCTGATGCCCTGTCCGGCGATGTCCGGGGCGGAGCCGTGGACCGGTTCGAACATGGAGGGGAAGCGGCGCTCCGGGTTGAGGTTGGCGCTGGCGGCCAGGCCCAGGCTGCCGGCAAGCGCGGAGCCGAGGTCGGAGAGGATGTCGGCGTTCAGGTTGGACGCCACCACGACGGAGAGGTCTTCGGGCTTGAGGATGAACTTGGCGCTCATGGCATCCACGAGGACGCTTTCGGTCTGTACGTCAGGGTAGTCCAGGGCGACGCGGTTGAAGACTTCGTCCCAGAGGACCATGCCGTACTGCTGGGCGTTGGACTTGGTGACCGAGGAGACCTTCTTCACGGTGCGGGTTCGGGCGAGGTCGAACGCGAAGCGCATGATGCGCTCACAGCCTTTTTCGGTGAACAGGGCGGTCTGCAGGGCGACTTCGTTGCCGGGGCCGCGGCCGCTGAGGTTGCGGCCGCCCAGGCCGGCGTATTCGCCTTCGCTGTTTTCGCGGACCACGACCCAGTCGAGTTCGGTGTTGTCGGCCTTGCGCAGCGGGGACTGGACGCCGGGGAGGAACTTCACGGGGCGGATGTTGGCCCACTGGTCGAAGTTCTGGGTGATGTTCAGGCGCAGGCCCCAGAGGCTGATGTGGTCCGGGACGTTTTCCCAGCCGACGGCGCCGAAGTAGATCGCGTCAAAGTCCTTCAGCGTTTCCAGGCCATCGTCGGCCATCATCTTGCCGGTTTCTGCGTAGTAGCCGCAGCCCCAGGGGAACTCGGTCCAGTCGAAGGCGAACTTGCCGTTGGAGTTTGCTGCCAGGGCGTCCAGGACGCGGCGGCCTGCGGAGACGACTTCCTTGCCGACGCCGTCGGCGGGGATGGATGCGATGCGGAAATTCTGGGTGGCGCTCATGTGCCTACCTCCTCGTTGAGTATTTAGCAGTGAGCCTGTTAGCGGGGTCACACTGTTCTTCCTCTTCAAGTAGACGGCCTTCTCCCATACGGCGTCCAAGACCAAGATTCGATCCGTTAAATAGGTTGTGCCTATCGATGCTGGCAGCGGCAGCTCAGGGTGCGGGGGAGGCGTGGAGTTCCGCCACAGCCAGGAAGGCCCGGGCGGCGGGCGTGAGGTCCTCCTTCCGGCTGAGCACCGCAACGTCCAAGTGGGAGACGGGTTCAATCAGCAGGGTTCTCAATCCTGATTTCTGGGCCAGCGGCGCCCAGGATGAAGGCATCACCGCGTGGCCCACGCCCGCGAGCACGAGCGGCAGGATCGAGGTCCGGTGGGCGACTTCGACAACGATTTCGGTGTCGACGCCGTGGGCCAGCGCGTCGTCCACCAGCCAGCGCATCAGGGATCCGCGCTGGCTCGCAATCAACCGGTGTCCGCCCAGGTCTTCCCGTTGTATCGACTCGCCAGGGTTGAAGGTGTCTGCCTGCGGGTTGACGATGAGAATCAGTGGCTGGCGTTCCAGCTCAAGGACCTGGACGCCGGGTACCCGGATGGGGGTAGGGGAGCCGGCGAGGCCAATCTCCGTGCTGCCTGACCGGACAGAGTCAATAACTTCTTCCGGTGTGAAGGCAGCGCTGACATTCAGCCGGACAGATGGGTGCAGCCGAGTGAAGCCGGCGATCATGGACGTCAGCGGCTCAATGCCGGGGGAGGGCATCGAAATGATATCCAGCCGCCCGCTTCGGATCCCGCGAAGAGCCTGGACCGCCGAGGCCGCAGCATCGAGATCACGCATCACCAGCCGGGCCGGCCCGACCAGTTCCTTACCCGCTTCGCTCAGGACAGCGCGGCGCCCGATGCGATGAAACAGCGGCACGCCCAGGTCCTTCTCCAGGCTCGCAATCGTCTGCGATAGGGAAGGCTGCGCGATCAGCAAATGCTCTGCCGCCCGGTTGAATCCGTCGTGGTCAACCACGGCCAAAAAATACTTCAACTTTCGCGTATCCACGCAACTCCTTAATGGTTTTCGAACCTCGGGTTTCTGTCAGAGGCCTTGGACACGCACCCCATCAGCCCAGATAGCCTAGGCCTATCAGCCGGAGTGCTTCTAGGTCTTGGACGCATCCCCCTAGCAGTGGCTCTAATGGAACGATATAGCAGCCACTTTCAGGAGCCGCAGTGCCCGAAGGTTTGGTCGATGGCCGCCCTGGACATCATCAGGTGGCCGACATTCGTGTACGAGGACGTATGCGGCTGAACCGAGGAAGGTATTTCTGTGAGCCAGACGTCAGATTCTTGTCTTGATACGTGGATGGGCCGGGAGGCCCTCGCCGAGGCCATGATTCCGGTGATCGGCCGGCTGTACCGCGAGAACAACGTGGTGACCAGCATCCATGGCCGGAGCCTGATCAACAAATCCACCATGAACATCCTCAAGGCGCACCGCTTTGCGCGCCGGATGAGCAAGGACGAACTGCTGCTGGAGGAAACTGCTCCGCTCCTGAACACCCTGGCGGGACTGGAGCTCGGTGCGGCAGCGATCGACATCGCCCGGCTGAACCAGAAGTTCAAGGAAGAGGGCGGCGACGCCACCCTGGAGGAGTTCCTTCGCGCCGAACTGGCAGATGTGGTGGGCAAGCACGGCGGCGACGACCGCACCAGCACCGACGTCGTGCTCTACGGCTTTGGCCGCATCGGCCGGCTCCTGGCCCGCCTCCTGATCGAAAAGGCCGGTGGCGGCCACGGCCTGCGGCTGCGTGCCATCGTGGTGCGCAGGGGCTCGGACAACGACCTTTCAAAGCGCGCCAGCCTGCTGCGCCGCGACTCGGTGCACGGTTCGTTCGAGGGCACCATCCGCGTGGACGAGGAAGCCAACACCATCACGGCCAACGGCGTCCAGGTGCAGGTCATCTACTCGAACGACCCCGCCACCATCGACTACACCGTCTATGGCATCAACGACGCCCTGGTGGTGGACAACACAGGCCGCTGGCGTGACGCTGAAGGCCTGTCCCAGCACCTGCAGAGCAAGGGGGTTGCACGGGTGCTGCTGACCGCCCCGGGCAAGGGCGAACTGAAGAACATCGTCCACGGCATCAACCACCGCGGCATCGAGGGGCACCGACCAGATCGTGTCCGCCGCCTCCTGTACCACCAACGCCATCACTCCAGTGCTCAAGGCCATCAACGATAAGTTCGGCGTTGTCCACGGCCACGTCGAGACGGTCCACTCGTTCACGAACGACCAGAACCTGATCGACAACTTCCACAAGGGCGACCGCCGTGGCCGTTCGGCCGCGCTGAACATGGTGATCACCGAGACCGGGGCCGCCAAGGCCGTGGCAAAGGCCCTGCCGGAACTGCTGGGTAAGCTCACCGGCAGCTCCATCCGCGTCCCCACTCCGGACGTTTCGCTGGCCATCCTGAACCTGAGCCTGGAAAACGGGACCACCAAGGACGAGGTCAACAACTACCTGCGCGAGATGTCGCTGCACTCGGACCTGCGCAAGCAGATCGACTACATCGACTCGCCCGAGGTGGTCTCCACCGACTTCGTTGGTTCCCGTCGTGCGGGCATCGTTGACGGCCTCGCCACCATCTCCAATGAGAAGAACCTGGTGCTCTACGTCTGGTACGACAACGAGTTCGGTTACAGCTGCCAGGTGGTCCGCGTTATGGAGGAAATGGCCGGTGTGAACCCGCCGTCCTTCCCCGCCAAGGAATCGGCACATCGAGCACTGTCGCTGGCCAACTGACTAACGACCCTGATAAAGCGAAGGGCACGGCATGTACATCTCGAATCCCAGCACCCCCCACCCCATGCTCTCCAGCCACCTCCGAAAGGAGGTATCCAGCTGGCGCGAGCTGACCCCGGGTGACACCGTCGTGCTGCTGACATCAGATAAGCGAAACCCGCGGATCACGGGACGTGTGGACGCCATCTCCGACGATGGCCGATACTTGTGGCTGCTCCAAGACAGCGGCGCCGGACGCCGCCTGTTCCACAAGGCGGAGGGGTACACGACACTCCTGGACGCCAGGGTCTAGCCAAACGGAAGTAATCTGCTACGCGTTTCGGCTCCGTCATAACGTTCGGGAGGCTTGCGCTACGGTTTGGACGACCCCTCCGCGGAGCAAAAGCTTTCATCCGTGGATATTTTCGAGATACTCCTATCCAGGAAGCGGGTGACGTCTTCCTCTCGTTCTTCCTTGGCAAGCGGATGTACCGGACGTAGTCCAGGTTCGGAGTGTCGCCCAGAGCAACAGTCGGACAGGGGATATGAAGGGTGATCATGTGCCCGAGGGCGCAGTGGACGTCGAGTAGCGGACGATTAGCTGTGACTCCAGGCGCACTTCCGTTCTGGACAGGGACCGCCCTGCTATCAGGTCAAGGAGCATCTCCATGCCTAGCGCGCCGCTTCGTTCGATGGGCAGCCTGACTGTTGTTAGCCCTGGGTCGAATACCGATGCCATTTCTATGTCATCGATACCAACGATGCTTAGGTCACCGGGACATTGTCTTCCCAGATCCCTGGCCCCGGACATAACGCCCAGGGCGACCAGATCGTTGTATGCGACCACGGCCGTAGCGCCACTCGCAATAACAGATGCTGCAGCGGACCTACCTCCGAGCACAGTAGCTGCCTGATTCCCGGCGAAGACCAAATCGATATCCCGTTCCTGACAGAACCGGACCAAGGCAGCTTTCCGACGTGTGTTCGCCGCTGAAGACGCGGGGCCGGGAACATAAACAATTTTTCTGTGCCCCAATGCGTAGAGATGCTCTACCGCTTCTCGAAGGCCTTGAGCTTCGTCCATCAGGATGCGCGGGGCAGTTCCTGCCTCGGCGTTGACGATCACGAGGGGCGCAGCACCGACAGCGGCTTCGATGTCCAGTGCGGGCAACCGGGGAGAGACCAGGACAATTCCGTCGAGTTCGCTGGACATTCGTTCCAGGATTTCCCTCTCACGGACGGTGTCCTCGCTGGTGTCGGCAAGGACCATTCGGTGTCGTCCGTGCCAAACCTGTTCTTGCATGGACTTTATTTGCGCAGACAAAACGGCGTTCGACATATCCGGAACCACCACTCCCAGAGTCCGGCTCCCGTTGTAGAGCGGCGCGCCATAACCTACTTCGGCGGCAGCAGCCATCACCCGTTGGCGTGTGCCGGACGCCAACATTGCAGGGTCTTTGAAAGCGCGGGAAGCCGTGGCAAGGGAGACCCCCGCCCGCGTTGCAACGTCAGAAAGTGTCGCAGCCATCCAGCCCCCGTTGTCGTGCCTTTATTCGGTACTGAAAATACTTGCAATATTTTTCATAAAAGTCCAAACCTCCTGTCCGCTTAGAACTCCCGCAGGACAGCCCAGTCCCAGGTTTGGAGCTGTTCACTTTTGGTTGCCCTTCGTAATCGGCCGAGCGGCTGAACCTGAAACATGGCCCTCGGGTCTCGTTGAGACACGAAAGGACCTCCTGGTGTGGGCTCTCGGCAGGAGCCGTTAGCACCGGGAGGTCCTTCATGTGTGGGGCGTGCAACGACGTGCCGCGGGTATCTAGAAGGCGAGTAGCACCTTGCCGGAGATTGAGGCGTCCCGAGCTGTCTCGAACGCTTCCAGCGCCTTCTCGACGGGCAGGATATGGGTCACCGCTGGTTCCACAGCCAGTGAGCCGTCGGCGAGAGCTTTGAGTACCTCGTCAATCTCGTCGTTGAAGCGGAAGGAGCCCACCAACTCGAGTTCGCGGACGATGGCCCGGGAAATCAGGGCAGGCTGCGGGCCGGTGGGCAGGAGGCCAACCATCACGACGCGGCCACCCCTGGTGGCCCCGAGCACAGCGGTAGCAAGGCCGTGGTGCGAGCCGGAGGACTCGATGACAACGTCGGCGTCGAATAGCGCCGCCTCCTCAGCTGAAGGTGCCTTGACAGTTTTCGTGGCCCCCAGTGCCGCGGCGATTCCCAGCGGCTTGTCGTGAATGTCGACGGCAATGATTTCCGCGGCGCCAGCTCGCCGGAGCACGGCGACAGCGAGGGCGCCGATGGGTCCGCTGCCGACCACGAGGGCGCGTTTGCCGCGCACTTCTCCGGCGCGAGCAACGGCGTGCCAGGCGACAGCGGCCGGCTCGGCCACTGCCGCGCGTTCCAGTGGCAGGCCGGCTGGGAGCGGACGGAGCATGCTTGTCGACAGTGCGACGTTGCGTGCGAAGGCGCCGTCAGTGTGGGGGAACCTGGCCGCTGAACCCAGGTAGGTGCACCCCGGCGAGAGGTTGGGCCGATCCGCCGGGTAGCGCTCCGCGCCCGGGGCGGGGTTTGCCGGATGAACTGCAACGGGGGTTCCGGCCTTCGGGCCGCTGCCGTCAGCTGCGGCCACCGCGACGGTCCCGACTACTTCATGTCCCAGCAGCATGGGTGCACGGAGGATGGATTCCCCCGCGGCGCCGTGCTGCCAGTAGTGCAGGTCGGAGCCGCATACGCCTCCGTACGCGACTGCGACGACCGCCTCGTGCGGTGAGGGAGTCGGCTCGGCCAGTTCCTGGAGGCGAACGTCGCCCTTGCCGTGGGCTACGATGCCCAGGTTTTGCTGCATAATCTGCTCCTTCAGTTTCTAAGACTTGTGCTTACACGACGACGGTCATGCCGCCGTCGACGAAAATAACTTGGCCGTTGACGTACGCGGATGCGTCCGAGCACAGCCACACCGTCGGCCCGATCAGGTCCTCAACCAGTCCCCAGCGCCCTGCAGGGGTTCTCCCCAGGATCCAGGAGTTAAAGGTTTCGTTATCGACGAGGTTCTGGGTCATTTCGGTATGGATATAGCCGGGGGCGACCCCGTTGATGGTGATGCCCGCTCCTGCCCATTCGGCCGTCATGGCTCGGGTCAGGTTCCGTAGCCCGCCCTTGGCTGCGGTGTAGGCCGCGATTGTGGGGCGTGCCAGGTCGGTCTGCACGGAGCAGATGTTCACGATCTTGCCGTAGCCGCGTTCCAGCATGCCGCGGGCAACAGTCCGGCCTACCAGGAAGGCGCTCGTGAGGTCTGTGCGCAGCACCCGTTCCCAGTTCTCCAGGGAAACGTCAACGAGGGGCTCGCGGTGCTGGACACCGGCGTTGTTTACCAAAATATCGACGTGACCGGCTTCTGCAGTGCCGCGCAGGACTTCGTCCTCGTCAGTGACGTCGAAGGCGACAGCCCGGACGCGATCCTCCCCGAATCTACCGGCGAGCTCTGCACGGGTTATCTCGAGCCGGTTGCGGTCAACGCCGTTGAGCACTACCGTTGCGCCGGCCTCGGCGAGCCCGATGGCGAGGGCTTTGCCGATGCCCCGGCTTGAGCCGGTTATAAGGGCTGTACGGCCTGTGAGATCGAATGCTTCGGAAGCCATGTGTGTTCCTTCTGTGGGTCGAACGGAAGCTGTAGTGGAAAGCCGGCCGTTAGCTGCCCGCAAGAGATGCAAGCCCGTATACGCCGGCGGCGATGGCGAATCCCATGATTCCCATAATCGTTTGCATCACTGTCCACGTGCTCAAAGTCGTCTTGACGTCCATGCCAAAGAACCGGCTCACTAGCCAAAAACCGGAGTCGTTGACGTGAGAGGCGACTACGGAGCCGGCCGCGACGGCGATGACGATCGCGGCTATCTGCATTCCGTTCAGGTCAGCAGCAGCGACGGCCGGAGCAATAAGACCCGCAGCGGTGGTCAGGGCCACAGTGGCTGAACCCTGGGCGACGCGCAGGATGGCGGAAATCAGGAAGCCGGCGACGATGAGTGGGACGCCTAAGTCGCCGAGCACATCCGCAAGGGCGTCACCGATACCTGAGGTTCGCAGCACCCCGCCGAACATGCCCCCGGCGCCCGTGATCAGGATGACTGAGCAAACAGGTCCCAAGGAGGACTCAAGTAGCTTCTCCAGAGCGCTGCCGTGGAGGCCACGGCGCATGCCGAGTACAAGCGCGGCAACGAGGACGGAAATGAGCAAAGCGACCGGGGTTTCACCCAGCGTCCGCAGGATCTGGAACCAGAACTGCTGCCTAACAGATTCCTCCAGGACCCCCGAGGTGGCGAGGGTATTGAGGCCAGTGTTGAGAAAGATGAGAACCAGCGGCAGTAGCAATACGCCTACCACGGTGCGGAACCTCGGCGGGTGGGTTTCGGCCTCTGCGGTCGCGGTGCCGAGGATCGCTGGCACGGGCAGCACGAGGCGCTTGCCGACCCAGAGTCCGTAAAGGTAGGCGGCAAGGTACCAGGTCGGGATGGCGGCGACCAGGCCGGCAATCACCACAAGTCCGATATTTGCGTCGAGCAGGGCCGAGGCTGAGACCGGTCCCGGGTGTGGTGGCAGGAAAATGTGCATGACGGAGAAGGCGCCGGCTGCCGGAAGACCGTAGCGAAGCATGCCCCCTCCGAGGCGGTGTGCAACGGCAAAGACCACCGGGAGCATTACGACGAGGCCGGCATCGAAGAAGATTGGGAAGCCGAAGATCAGCGAAGCGAGGCCCAGGGCGAAGGGTGCCCGTTTCTCACCGAAGAGGTTGACAAGGTAGTCGGCCAACACCTTTGCGCCGCCGCTGGTTTCCACGATGCGTCCGAGCATGGCGCCCAGACCGACGAGAAGTGCCACCGTGCCAAGGGTGGTCCCGAAGCCGCTGAGCAGCACCGAAACAACCTTGTCCGTTGGAATGCCTGTGGCGAAAGCAGTCAATAGGCTGACCACTATCAAAGCGATCAGGGCATGCATCCGGAAGCGGATGATCAGCACGAGCAGGACGGCGATGGCTGCTGCTGCTATGAGCAGAAGTGGGCCCGCCCCGAGGGTTTGAGTCCATCCTTCGATGGTCATGGTGTTCTCCTTTGAAACAAAATTTATTGGAGTTGCGAAAATCGTCTGAAGGCGGCCAGACGCTGGCTAGGCATCCTTGAGGTGGGCCATTACGCGTTGCACGAGCTGGCCCGGAGGGGGGGAGATATCCACACGTAAGCTGCCAGCGGCCAGTTCTTCGGGAGTAAGTGGTTCAAGGGCGGCGAGCTGACTCGGCAGAAGACCAGGGGGCATAAAGTGCCCCTCGCGACACTGCATCCGCTCGGCGAAAAGCTCAGAGTTTCCATCGAGGTGAATAAATATCACGTGGCCTTCGGCCTCAGAGAGCAGCCGGGGGTAGCTCTGCTTAAGGGCCGAGCAGGTGATCACGGTGCTTCGGCGCTCCTCAGCTCTCTCCGTCATCCAATCGCGGATCAATGCCAGCCAAGGCCAACGATCCTCGTCCTCGAGCGGAATGCCGCTGGCCATTTTGTCGATGTTCTCCTGGGGATGGAATTCGTCCGCCTCGGCCAGGGGCCACCCCAGAGTGCGGGATAGGGCGGAAGCGACGGTCGATTTTCCTGAACCGGCCACGCCCATCAGCACAAGATGAGTGACAGGAGAGTGCGTTGTTTTACTCCTCACCTGGCGCGTTGGGTCGGGAGACTCATGCGGGGTAACGCGGCCGAGACATGGATCTGGGGTTTGGCCCGGCGGTATTGCTGCTGACACGAACACCTCTGTTCTTCAGGGCCATCATTGGTCCTCGTCGCGGTTTGAAAATTCCTGAAATAACATTGCAACACTTTCTGAAGTATTGCAAACTTTTTCAGGATGCCCCGCACCATTCATTGTTTTGGCGTGGTTGCCGTCCACGTCCCACGATGGTTTGTCCGGTGTGTGTTGAATTCAGTCCAAGCAGCGGCCGGGGCCGCACGCCCCTGACCGCTAGGTTCAGCCTTGTTGTCTGGACCGGTCCCATGCAGAATCCCTCGGCTTTATCTCCACAGACCTCACTAGAGATCCGTTCATGGGTTGGAACAGTTCGCACCAAAGTGGCGTGCAGGAGGCACCGGAATGCGTGGCTGCCCATACTTCGATAGGCCCAGCAGACTCGCAAAGGAGATGAGATCGGTTTTACCTATTGGATAAGTAGGGAATTGGTCTTGGACGTGATTCGGGTCACGGATGCACAGTAGGTCCAACCCCTATGACGAAAGGACGACGATGTCCAGCAATTTGACTGAGTCTTCAGCGGCCACCTCACCACCCCAGCGGACGGACGTTCGGGCCGCCCTACTGGGCGGCAAGACGTTCAAGAGCCTGAGCGAGCAGAAGCTGACTCCGCGGGAGGAGAAGTTCGAGCGGGCCCGGCAGACACTGGGATTCTTTCTGGCGCCGGCGGTATCGGTTATTTTCGCGCTTCTCCCGACCGGGATGGATCATACGCAGCAGCTGCTCGCAGCTGTTCTGCTGGGTGTCATTATTCTGTGGATTTGCGAACCGGTACCCATCCCGGTGGGTGGGCTCATCGGTGTTGCTGCTGTCGTCCTGCTCGGCGTGGCACCAGCCAATGAGGTGCTGCGACCCTTTGGCTCGACAACCATCTTCACCTTCATCGGCGCCTTCATACTCGCGGCGGCCATGCTCAAACACGGCATAGCCCAGCGGCTGGCATTCGCCGTTCTGTCCATTCCCGGTGTCGCGAAATCCACCTACCGCGTCATCATCGCCTTCGGCGTAATCACCTGCGTCCTGTCCGCGTTCGTTTCAAACACAGCCACGGTCGCAATGCTGATGCCCACCGCCCTGGGCATCCTGGCCGTGATCGCAAAACTGATGCAGGACCGCGGCGTCGTCAAGGCAGACTTCGACCCGCTCCGCCTCCGCGTCGGCGCAGCCCTGATGCTGATGCTCGCCTACGGCGCCAGCGTCGGTGGCCTCCTGACACCGGTAGGAGCACCCCCGAACCTCATCGGCCGCGGCCTCATCGAGGAAGCAACCGGAACCAAAATTTCCTTCGTTCAATGGACAGCCACAGTGGCCCCAGTCTGCGTAGCAATGTTCGTCGTGCTGGCGCTCATCATGTTCCTTTTGAACAAGCCGGAAATCCGCCGCATCGACGGCGTGGACAAATTCATCCGCGAGCAAAAGGCCGAGCAGGGAAAGATGTCCCGGGCCGAAATCAACACCCTCATCGCTTTCGGCCTGACCGTCACGCTGTGGCTCCTCCCGGCAATCGCAAGCCTCATCACCGGTCCGGACTCCGATCTCTATGCGTTCCTTGACGACCGGCTGGACGAAGGCATCGTTGCTGTGATCGGCGCATCCCTGCTCTTTATCCTTCCGACCAACTGGAAGGAACGCCGCGCGACCATGACCTGGTCCGACGCCGCGAAAATCGACTGGGGAACCATCATCCTTTTCGGTACGGGCATCATCTTCGGCGCCCTCCTTTCGGCCACCGGCCTCGCCCAAACGATCGGGAACGCTGCCGCTCAGAACCTTGGCGTCACCAACATCGTAGCGATCACCGCATTCGCGGCAATCCTGGCAATCCTCATCTCGGAAACAACCAGCAACACTGCATCCGCGGCCGTCGTTGTCCCCATCGTCATCCCGTTGTGCGTCGCCATGGGAGTCGACCCCCTCGTTCCCGCCCTCGCAGCAACGTTCGCCGCATCCTTCGGGTTCATGCTGCCGGTCTCCACACCGCAGAACGCCATCGTCTACGGCTCGGGCGCCGTTCCCATCACCCGGATGGTCCGCACCGGATTCACCTTCGATATTCTCGGTGCGATCCTCATCATCAGCATCGTCCCGATCATGGTCGGTGTCACGGGCATCGGCCGATAGCCAAAACCCAACCGGTCAGGTCCGTAGTCAGATCAGACGTGGCTACGGACCTGTTTTGGCCTTTCCTGCAGGCTCAGATCGCGCCCAGAAGATGGTCCTGCAGACGTACTCCTAGGGGCCGGGGGACGACCCATCTTCCCGGCGCCGGCATGCGGAACCGCAACACGCATCCGAAAGACGGAGCCGGCGCCGGGTTCTACGTCTGCTGCTTGCATCCAGGTTCATAGTTGGCTGCCGGGATTGACCTCGGGTGCTTCCCAGCTATTCCAGTTCGCCGATAATTGATATTCCGTCAACCTGAAAAGGCTCGGACAAGCTGGCGGGGGTGACTCCATTCCGTCCACCGTTGGGATCAATTCGGGTTATCCACGGCTGGAAAGTCAGGAGCCGTTGGGGTAGCTCCCCTTGCAGCGATAGGGGTGGATAACCCATAGGAATTGTTCCCGGTGGTGGGCGGCCGTGCGACCGAGCCTCTCAGTGGGCCAGGTCTAAGTCCCTCATTTCTACGCGTCACTTCGTAAACACAGGGCCCCACCTGGCAACTTGTACTTCGACCAATGGGACGCCTCAGATCCCAAGAAGTGTTGCAGCGTCAGCCGCAACTTGCCCCCCATTCGGGGTTCGATAGGCAATTATCCTCCTCAGGGAGACCCAGACCGGTCGCTAAACCTGCTGAATTACCGGGCCACTGCTTCCCCATTGCGAGGACCCGCCCTACCATTGATGTGCTGGGGCGATGGCACCGTAGCGGGTCTGGCCGGGCATGGCGCCACTTGCGGCCAAGCACCTGTCCTCTCGTTCCGAACGGATGGCTCAGATGAGCTCGAAGGATAGCACTTGGAGGCGAGCGGCGTTCGCCTTAGTCCTCGCTGTATCTGGGTGTACGTACTCCACAGACGAAACCACACCATCACCAAGCTCACTCGAAGCCTTGGCTCCCTTGCAGCGACAGATCCAGATGTTCATGGATCAAGGAGCGGTGGCCGCCGTTGTACAAATCCGGTGGCCGGACGGCGAGTGGTCCAGAGCCTACGGCGTGCGCGACCTCGACACCAAGACGCCGGCCCAACCGACAGATCGAGTACAAATCGCCAGCGTCACCAAAACGATGACGGCCGTCGCGGTGCTCAAGCTCGTCGACGACAACCTTATCGGACTCGATGATCCCGTCAATGACGTCATCCCCGAGTTTACGGCCGCACTCAAGCCTCCGGGTCCGATTTCAGTGAGGCAGCTGCTCAGCCATACTTCCGGGATGCCCGAAGTCAACGATGCTCTCCCACGCGATGTCGACTTCCGCCCCGTGCTGTCCCGGCCTCTGACGATGGAGCGGGGCATCCAGTTAGCAGGAACCCTCCCCTGGACCGCGTCCAGCGTCGGGTCCTTCGCGTATTCGAACACGAACTACCTCGCGCTTGGCCTCCTGATCCAAACGCTGCGGCACAAGCCCTTCGCCCAGGTCATGAATGAGGAGGTTTTCGAACCGCTCGGCCTGAAGAACACCAGCCTGGACCGAATCGGCCCGCATGAAACCGGCCTCTTGCACGGCTACGTTACCCTCCGCGGTGAACGCATCGACACCACAGACAACACCTTCATGGCCGGATCTCCGGGAGGGGGCGCGGTGTCGACCGTGGAAGACATGAACCTCTTTATGGCTGGTCTCTTCCAGGGACGCGCGCTCTCTGCGGCGTCGCTGCGGGAGATGAAGACTACCCCCGGCTTCGCCCCATACGGGCTGGGCATTTGGGAGCATGCGGACGGATGCTCGATCAAGTCGCGGCACGAGGCCCGGGGCTCCTTCTGGGACTACCAGACGGTTGCCGTCAGCAGCGACGACGGGCGCTACCAGGCCGCGATGACCGTCACCACGCCGCCGATGCCCACCGAGTTAGAAGACGAGTCCAGCGAGGACAGGCGTGAGCTCCTGGACGGCCAGATCGAGTCGACCCTCAACGAGACCCTTGACCGACTCTGCGAGCCAGCCAGGTGAGAAAGCGGCCGTCGCTCCCGGCTGGTTAGCACATACAACGGGCATGGAGGAGCGGGGACTGCGCGGTGACGGCCCACGTGGGGGAGCGTACCGAGATACTTGCTGAGTGGATGCCATCACCTGGTATGCCGCAGTCCACTTCCAGACGGTCAGCCAGGAGCAGGCAACAGTCGTCTTCGTTGCGCCGCGGTCCCATCTACCAAGAGCACCCCGTCACCTCCGGTCTCGAAGCTGCCGTTCAGTTCTCCGCGCACAAGACTTACGCCCAGCCTACTGCTGGGCGCCCTGCG
The DNA here is from genome assembly GCF_003367205.1 of Arthrobacter sp. RT-1. Taxonomy (NCBI): domain Bacteria; kingdom Bacillati; phylum Actinomycetota; class Actinomycetes; order Micrococcales; family Micrococcaceae; genus Arthrobacter; species Arthrobacter sp. RT-1. The sequence goes on along the minus strand of NZ_QRGQ01000007.1, from coordinate 25,857 downwards.
GCGGCTGGCCATCCAAAGAGATGGGGGCAATCAGTGGAGCTTTCGCCGTCGGCCGGTACCCGGAGTACGCCGTTGCGGGGAGACCGCATTCAGCCGGGAGACAGTTTTATGTGCCAGTTCAGCCTGCTTGGTTGGCCCCCGGCGGTGGGGCGGGGCGGCCATGTGCTCGTAAGGTTCTTCCTGTTCACTTATGGTTGAGAGTTGGCCGAGGTCACGCTCGGGTCCGTGGAGTATTTTGTGTTGAGCTGGCAGAAGATCCTTGAAAGGTGCCGTGGGCTCCGACGACCCAACGAGGTTCTTCGGCGGTTTCTGGGCAGGCGACGTTCAGTGGGTTACCCGTTAGCTTGGCCCACTAATTTCCGTCTTCTATTGCGGCGGCCTGAAGGCCAGTATTGAACTCTAGAGGGCTGCGATTCGGATCGGAGTTGGCCATGATCCAGGCTCTGCTGTGCAAGCTGAATCTCCGGCATCATTGGCACGTTGAACATGCCGAGGACGGAGGCTTGTATACGCGTTGCCTGCGCTGCGGTAAGGATGGCAGCGGCGGAGACGGCGCCATCAATGGCTGGGCGCTGACTCGGTGGTGGTAAGCCTGCCGCCTTCGCCTTCCTTTGAAGACAGCCCAGGACGGGACCTCGACCGGGCAAGGGCCCGATACTTAAACTTGAAGTCGCTGGAACTAATGCGCCGGGGAGCCCTTGACCGGGGGCGGCGTAGTGCGCGGCCCGCCCCTTCAGCCCTTTTGATTATCTGGCGGCGTCATGAAAACGTCCTCTATTCCTTTTCTTAGCGCAGTGGCCGCAATGGTGCTGGCACTGGGTGCGTGCAGTTACTCTGAACCCGCACCCGGGCCTGCTTCCTTTGGCACCGCGCCACCGCCCACCAGATCAATCGATAACACCATGCGCGCTTTTGTGGACCAGGGCTCCGTTGCCGTGGTGGCGGAAGTCAGGTGGCCGGGAGGAACGTGGTCCCGGGCTTATGGCGTCCGGAACCTGGAGTCGAAGGAAGCGGCAACGCCGGACGACCAAGTTTTTATCGCGAGTATCACCAAGTCCATGACAGCCGTCTCGGTCATGAAGCTGGTGGAAGACGGCCTCATCGGTCTGGACGATTCGGTGAACGGCATCCTGGACAGTTTCACCACTGTCCTCAAACCACCCGGCCCTATTACGGTCCGGCAGCTTCTGGGACACACCTCGGGGATGCGCTCCTTCCAGGAGGTCACCGAGAAAACCGCCGACGACGTCCCACGCGTTATCACGGAAGACATTACGACCCAGCGGGCTCTGGAACTGACGGCTCAGCTGCCGTGGGAGGCCCGGGACGTGGGCTCTTTCCGCTATTCCGATTCCGCTTACATGGCCTTGGGCCAGCTCGTGGAGAAGCTGCGGGGCCGCCCGTTTACCGAGGTGCTGCGCCAGGACGTTATTGATCCGTTGAAGCTGGAGGACACGTCCCTTGGTCAGGCGGCAGCCGCTGAACCCCGAGTCATCCGGGGCTACATCACCTACCGCGGGGAACGCCTCGATATCACCGAAGCGCCGGGGGGTCTTGGGTCACCTGCTTACGGAGCAATTTCCACCATGTCCGATATCAACGACTTCTACGCCGCATTGTTCCGCGGGGACCTGGTGTCCAAGGACTCACCCGGGAAATGACCAGGACCGAGGCCTTCCCCCTGTACGGCCTCGGGCTCTGGAAGTGGAATCAAGACTGCGACGATAACCACCGGTTCGGCGGTACTGGCGGGTTCTGGACCTACCGCACCGCGGCAGTCGCAAGCACCGATGGCCAGTACCAGGCCACCATGACCCTGATACCACCTCCGATGCCCACACCCCTCGAGGATCCAGAGACGGCAGACAAACTCAACCTGTGGGATGACCAAATGGTCTCCGCCCTCCAAGAGACCCTGGACCGGCTCTGCCCGTAAGCCACGCCGATCGACGGGCAGAATGGGCCCGTTCGCGGCAAACGTGTTCTCGTCTTGATGCCCAGACTGGCCTATCAGCGACCTGTTCCACGTTTCTTTTGTCAGCCAAAACCGGAGGGCTTCATTGTCCTGCGGACGATGTTGTCCTTCTCGGGCTTGCCGTTCTTGAGCTTAGCGAAGCATTCTTGAACGGCGGAGACGCTGGCAGGGTCCAGCCCCGGCGCTTCAGTTTCAACCGGTGGCGGGACGCTCCTGCGCACGCTCATCCGGCGTGATACCGGGGCGCCCGGCCTGGGTCTGGTTCATTTTTGAGGATGATCTCCCTGACCCCCGGTGCGGCGCCGGAGACGGCGGATCATTACCCTCAGAGTAACGCGACGCCCACAGTTCCCGTGAGCTGCATCAGTATGTCCGTCGAGAGTTGGTCCGGGGGCCACCTGCTCCTGGTGGGATGGTCGAAATTTGTTGTTGGAAGCATGTGTTTTGGCGGATGATGTGCAGCGGTGAGTGTTCTCTGTCCTTGTTGGGGGAGGTCCTTGTGTCTTCGCCCGGGCGTGCTTGCCATTGGGGGTGGGGCTGGCTCCCGGTCTCAGCACGTCTGGAGTCAGCCCCGCTTAGCGTCTGGCGGGGTGGACAAGGTCGTCCGGCCTTTTGCCCGCAGCGGCATGCTTGGTTCCTGGCGAGGTGCTCATGACAGGGTGCCGGGTGGAATGACAGACTACGAGGGTGCGTGTCGGGCTGTTGAATGACGTCTCCGTCCGGCACGCACCTGGTGTTTCTGGCGGGCGAGCCCTCTGTAAGCGATTTAGCTAACTCCTAGGCTTCCGGCACGGCCAGTCACCGGTCCATCCTCAGTTGTGAACGGGTGCTGTGGGGCTAGCTCTATTGCTGTGCTCCTCGTGGACAGTCTTGACCAAGTATTGGGGCTAAGAAGTGTTCATGGAGGACGTCGGAGCGGTTCACGCGCCTACCCGGTGGGATGAATTGGCCGTGGTGCGACTTCTCCTTGGCGCGGTGACAGGGATGCTCTAGCGTGTGGGTCCAGGCCAATGCAGGCCTGGACTATTGGGGAGGGTGCTCTATGGCTGATATCGATGCAGTGTTGGCAGGGCTTACGGCCGAGGAACTCAATGAGATGGAGTCGATTGGGCCGAAGGGTCATCTGGGGCGACACCTTCTGGATGCCCTTGACCGGGCGGCCGGAGGCCCGGGCGCCGCACGAGGTTTTTGCGTGCTCGACGGAACGGTCAATGGTAACGGTGGCCAGTTCTGTGTTCTCCGTGACGACCTCAGTGACCGAATCCTCAAGAGGCGGACTCCTCAACACTAAGCCGCTTCCTGCAGGGTCCCATCAGCGGTCCAGAGGGATACAAGCTTGATTGGCAAGACTCCGTTGCTAGCCAGGGCCCAGTGGCTGGGGTGTCACGCTGCTGGCGCGTGATCGGGTATATCCGGGCCAGCAGCCGAATACGTGAGCGGCGGGAATCTGGTATTTGGTATGTAGAATTCTCAGGCATGAGGACCATCGCAGACGAACTTGAAGCTCCTGATGATGTCCGTACCCGTATTGTCGTGGCTGCCTACGCATTGTTTTCCCAGCGTGGAATCCGCGATGTCGGAGTTGATGAACTGATCAGGGAATCAGGGGTCGCCAAGGCGACGTTCTATCGGCATTTTCCGTCCGAGAATGATGTGGCGCTGGCATTTTTGAAGCGCCGCGACGAGTTATGGATGATGGGGTCCGTCGTCCCGGAGGCCAGAGGCAGGGCGACGAACCCCGAAGATCAGCTCCTGGCCATTTTCGATGTCTACGACCAGTGGTTCCGTGACGATGATTTCGAAGCGTGTTCCTTTGTGAAGGTACTGCTGGAGATGGGGGCGGACCACCCTCTGGGGCGGGCGAGTATTGAATACCTGGGTAGGATCCGCGAACAGGTCCAGATCCTGGCCAGGGAGGCCGGTCTTGAGGATCCTGAAGCGTTCGCGCTTTCGTGGCACATTCTTATGAAGGGCTCGATCGTCGCTGCCGCCGAAGGTGACAAGCTGGCGGCCCGGCGGGCACAGCGAATGGCCCGGGCACTGATTGCCGATTACCGGGAGTAGAGACTTCCGCCGTTGGTGGGCGAAGGAATACCAATTCCCTGACGGCTGGGTGCGTTAGCCACTGCCTTGCTCACCCTTTGATTGGATAAGTCCCCAAACCTATCGAGGGCGTCCGCAACTCAAAAGGAAGTCGGGCTCCCGACACGAGGATCCTCTTGTCGAGGACGGAATGAGGCGCTTTAGGCGTTAGGCCGACGTCGGGGAGGCGTGGTAGGTGACGGCCTCGGCCGCGTCCACGACTTCCAGCGCCGTCATATGCGCGACGGCGGCGACTTGTCCAACGGGCTTGCCGTGCATGACTGCAGTGGCGATCGCCAGCTGCAGCTCCGCCGGCGGGCCGTCCGGTTCGATACTGAGCGGCGGGCGCCCCGCAGCTGCCTTTGCCACTGCCAAGATGTCGTCATCGTCATCCATCGGAGCTCCCCTGTTCCGTTCAACGTGTCGCTTCACTACCAGCGGTGATCCCGGCTTGGGCCATTGCCCGCTGCCGCGATGTGTAGACAAAGACTTATCTGAAGACAGACAAGTCTGTCTAGAAGACGCGTAAAAATCTCGTGATTCGGAGTAATCCGCCCACTATCGCGATTCTGATTACGGGTGCGCGCGGTCTTGGCACCTATCACCCCGCTGGCCATAACGCTGTAGTAATGCCCGTCAAGGCAAGGTGCTCAAAGTGGCAGTACAACGGCAGAGCGGAGCAACAATGACAGGCGACACAGACGACGGTTCTCCTGGTGCATCACGCGCTTTCGCCTCAAGCTCAGGGGAGGGGGTTGTTCCGCCAGCGCCCAGGGTGCTTACCGATCTGCTTCGGCGTGGTGCCCTGCTCATAGGCATCACGAATCATCATGCCGCCCCTGGCCCGGTGTGTAGCTTGTGCTAAGCATTTGGGTTGCGGGGTTGATTACCGGCCTGGCGCTGATTGTCGCCATCGGAGCACAGAACGCATTTGTGTTGCACCAAGGCATTCGTCGTGAACACGTAGGTGTCGTGGTAGCACTTTGTACAGTCAGCGACGGGATGCTGATCACCGCAGGGACCTTGGGTGTCGGGGTTGTAGTTACCCAGGCTCCCGCTGCATTGATTGTCCTGAAATGGGCCGGCGCGATATACCTGCTTTGTTGGGCGGCACGGTCTTTCGCGGCCTCCGTTACACCCTCAACATTAGCCGGCTACGCTGCCCGCTCCCGAGGTTCAGTCGTAAGCACCACACTGGCGGTGACATACCTCAACCCGCACGTTTACCTTGATACGGTCGTGTTGCTGGGCGGACTGGCCAACCAGCACGGCTTAGAGGCTCGATGGGTGTTCGTCACAGGGGCTGTCGCAGCAAGCGCTGCCTGGTTCCCAGCTTTAGGCTATGGAGCACAAGCGCTATCTGCAGTCCTCAGCAGTCCGCGTTCGTGGCAGGTAATAGAAGCAGTCACAGGCGTCGTTATGCTCGGCATAGCCGTTAAGTTAATGCTCCACTAATTCTCCCGGCGGCGAGGCCTGATAGATAGGCTTCGACAGCCAGCGCGGAACTGGCCTCTCGTCAAGGCAATGGTCTTCGAAATGATGTCGCGCAAGTGCGGCAGGTGTCCTGGCTCAGTACACTTAGGCGCCAAGGGTGCAGTGGTCACTGATAAGCCCGGTCGCCGCGCACTCGCGCACTGTCCGGATTCCCTGGACTGCGGATTCCTTGTCCGGGTAGCGACCAGACACGGCAATAACGGAGCCGTCGGCGGCCTTGAGCCTGAACCCGTAATAGGTGCGATCGACGTTATAAAGCTCGAATGATCCGGTCATGGATTCCCCTTATGCTGCCCAAAGCGCGGGGCCCCGGGTTTGCGTCACCTGATGAAAGCGCTTCTCTGCGCTCCGGCCCCCCAGCCGCCCGACAGATCAACCGTACCGGAGAAATCGTTTACTCACGAGTACGACTGCCGGGAGGGGACATTTCCGGACCCAGGGGGCGGGGCGGGTTCTTCACGCAGGCAAAATGCTCACCACGTCCGCAAGTTTCACTCGGCTCCCGCAGCGTCGGGCTCGGTCGGCAGGCTCAAAAAAGAGCTAACAATGCCAGGCCGGGGTCGTGAGCACGAGGTGCGACGACTTATCAGAGATCTTGAAGCTCTGGCGACCACGAACGAGCCAACGGGGAACTAGCCGGTCGAGGGCCGCGGCCTTTGTCTCAAGATTCACACAATTTGTCGTATTGATGGAGTAATTCTATTTTTTGCCGGGCCAGTGCGCACTATCGTTTTTCCCGGGGGCGGATCGTGCCCTTGTTTCACAGGGGCGGGGGCACTGGCAATGTACACAGCATCACCCAGAGTAAAGAGCTTCGGAAGCCGGTTTACTGTCGGGATAGAAGGCTCTTTCGGTACACTGCACTACGCGGTGGTGGCACTCAATCCATTGGACATCGCAGCCGCGGGGAATGCGGACGCCCAGCAGTGCCTGCTGGCGCCGCTTGAACTTCTGGGACGCGGTTTCAAACCTGCCCGCACTACAGACCTTGAAGATATCGTGCTCAAAGCACAGTTGGGCGACGGCAGCGTCCGGTGCCACGCCTCTACTGAGGGACTGATCCTGTTGCTGGTCGACGACAACCTGGTGTGGTCGCGGCAATTCGACCCCGAGGACCCCGATATTGCCCCGTGGCTTGAAGCTGCCCGAACAAGGGACGTGACCATCCTCAGCGGCAGCCTTCATGCACGGCATGCCGGGGACGATTACAGCGCAAACGACGAACCGTTAATGATGGCAAAAGTTCCTATGGAGTGGACACACTAACTGCAGGGCGCTTCACTCCGCCCCCCGCTGGGGCCAGTACCTCCGCATTCACGGTTCTCTTGGGCCGGATGATCCGCCGAGGATGACCGGGGACCTGCTGGCCGGGATGTGGGAGCTGATCGGGTCCCCGCGTGCGGTGTCGCGGCGGCTGACCCGGGACAACGAAACCGGCATCGGCGGGCCGAACAGCTACGCCGCCAGAGTCACGGCGACTCTCCGGTGTCGGTGTCAAGGCTTATGCAGGCCTGGAAGATCGTCATTCCGGCGTCCAAGATCGAGCCGGTCCTGAAGACTCACGAGGGCTATGAGTGGCTGTATGTCCTTTCGGGGCGGATGCGCCTTGTGCTCGGTGATCATGACCTGGTCCTCGGGCCGGGGGAGGTGGCCGAGTTCGATACCCACGTTCCGCACTGGTTCGGGAGCACCGGGGATCAGCAGGCAGAAGTGCTCAGTGTCTTTGGCGGCCAGGGCGAGAGGATGCACGTCCGCGCGAAGGCGAACAAGCAGCGGAACGACCAGCAGGGCCGGCCCGTCTGAGACGGGTCGGCCGTGAGGCTTCTAGCGGGGGTTGTGGGTTTAGCGGATGGTGAGCTTGCGGCCTTTGATCAGGAGCCAGAAGATCGCCGCCGTTTCGCCGATGATGGCGAACAGTCCGTACATCGGGGTGAATCCGTCGACAAACGCGACGCCGATGGCGTCGATGATGTACCCGGTGCCGGAGATGAACAGAAGTACGCCGAAGACCTTGGGTACGAAGGTTGAGCGGAATTCCAGGTAGCCGATCAGGATGAGGTACAGGCCGAAAAGGCCGAGGCTGATGAGCCAGATCGTCCGGAACGATTCGATGGCGTGCAGAGCCAGTTCGGGCTGATCGAGAACGGTGTAGGCGTAGGCCAGCTGGCTGGTTGCCACGGCAAACAACCCTGCGAAGGCGACACGCATCCACGCGGCAACGGCTGACACTTTCCGGTTCACGTTCTTGAAGAGTGCGAACCAGGCAACTGCGGCCAGGACGTCGATGAGCGTGACCAGGAAAATGGCAAGAACGCCGGCCAGATACACGATGCCGGACTGTGAGATGTCGGCGGCTGTCTTGGCTGCGTCACCTGGGGTGATGAGGGGCACGACGGCGCCGAAGTAGCCGACCGTCATCAGGACCACCATGGCCAGCAGGCCGAGGCCGGAGACGAAAAGCTCTCCATGCGGCGGCTGGGGGAGGGGCTGGGGGTGGAAGCGATGTCGCTCTACAACCATGTCTCCAACAAGGAAGACCTGCTCAACGGGATGATCGACACCCTGTATGGCGAAATCGAACTGCCCTCACATGATGATGACTGGAAGACTGCCCTGCGCAAAAGATCCGTCTCAGTCCGGCAGGTTCTGCTGCGCCATCCGTGGGCCAACGGGCTGATGGATTCAGCAACCAGCCCCGGTCCCGGGACGCTCAGGCATCACGACCGGGTGCTCGGAACCTTCAGGAACGGGGGCTTCTCGCTGGCGATGACGGCACACGCCTTCTCGGCGCTGGACAGCTACGTTTACGGTTACGCCAAGCAGGAAAAGGCCCTGCCCTTTGATGACGGGGAACAGGCCGCCGCCATGGCCCACGTCATGCTCGCACAACTGCCCGCCAGCGAATACCCCTACCTCCATGAGCTGATGGCTAAACATGTGCTCCCGCCCGGGTACAACTACGCCGACGAATTCAGCTACGGCCTGGACCTGGTGCTCGACGCCCTGGAACGGGCACGTGACGCGGAAGGGGCAGGGTAAGCGAAACAGGGGAATGTGCCCTGCACAGCACCAGCCGGCCGCCAGCCACGTTGCTTCCGATGCTCATTGGTCCGAGAAACGCAGGAGCCCTCCCCGCCCGCAGAACGTCCCATGGCAGGCGTAATGTCGCTACGGCGCTCAGTACCGTGGCAGCTGCACCCTCGGAGAGTTTCGTACGGGACTGGCGGTCATCTTCGATTCCTTACCTCGTGGAGCTTTACAGACTCCTGGTAGGCAGAGCTGAACGGGGAGGCGTCAAGCGGCGGTGAATTAGAGTCCTGGCATAGGGAAGCACTACGGCGATTGTGGCAGCAATAAATACCAGCTGTATCAGCGTCCGAGGCAGGAGGTCCGTGGCGAGAGCGCCGTTGACAATGAGTCCGGCCTGCGCCACGTAGACGTTAGCCGGGAATATGGCCACCAGCAGCAAGGCGAGCCCGCCGGCCGCCCAGGGCGCCGTCCGGCGGTGGACGATGCCGCCGGCCCCAAGCAGTTCCAGCACGCCTGTAATTGTGACCAGCAGTTCGGCATTGGGAAGAGCCGGCGGCACCAGTGCCACGAGTTCCCCGCGCATGCTGTTGAAGTGGGCCAACCCGGTGAGGATGAACATGCCCGCCAAGCCACCGCGCAAGCTGGTGTGCCAGGACCGGAGCGGTTTGATGCCCATAGCCCCGGCGGCACGGAGCAGGAGGGTTAAGGCCACGAGTGTAATAAGGGGTGCCATGGCGGGTTCCTTTCAAGCACATCGACATATCTTGTCACTGCCTAGATTACTCGGCAGCAGTAACTTGTCAATGACTAGATTGTGGGTAGTCTTTAGGGCATGAGCACATCGGCGTACCATCACAAGAACCTTCCGGACACCATCATCAGCGCCGCTCTCGATGTCATTGCGGAGTCGGGCCCGTCAGCACTGAGTTTGCGGGATCTTGCCAGACAGGCCGGGGTCTCCCATGCCGCGCCCGCCCATCACTTCGGGGACAAGGCAGGCCTCCTGACCGCCGTCGCGGTGCAGGGCTTCTGTCTCCTGGCGGACGCGCTGGTGGAGGCGCGGCGGCAAACCGGTGACTTCTTGGAGGTGGGGGTGGCTTATGTCGGCTTCGCCGTCGAGCACCCAGCCCATTTTGCCGTGATGTTCCGGCCGGAGCTGTACCGGACAAATGATCCGGAACTGGTCGCGGCGAAGGCCCGGGCGGGCGAGTCTCTCTACCGGGGGGTTGCGCCGTTCACATCCTCGGAATCAGGCACGGTGTCGCAGGACGCGGCGCTGGCCGCCTGGTCCCTGGTCCACGGGTTTTCTACCCTTTGGCTCAGCGGCAGTCTGCCTGAGGGACTGTCGGCAGATCCGCGGCAGGCTGCCCGGGGGATTGCTTCCGTTCTCTTTTCCGGGTCGCGATAGCGCAGGCCGTCCTCGGCGGAATCTTGTTGGCTTGGTGATCGGCGCGTTGTTCGCACACGGGGACGAACCACCCGATGTGTTTCAGCGTGAGCAGCAACGCATCTGAGCGGAGGTGATGGTCCCAGTCCCGGTCAGGAGTTGCTCGCCTTGGCGATGACGGCACACGCCCCTTGGCACCGGGGAACGGGCCGCCGTCATCGCCAACGTCATGCTCGCACAATCCTGCCAGCGAATACCCCTACCTTTACGAGCTGATGGCTAAGCATATGCTGCAGCCCGGGTACAACTACGCCGACGAATTCAGCTTCGGCCTGGACCTGGTGCTCGGCGTCCTGGAACGAGCACCCGCGGAGGGGGCAGGGTAAGCGGAACAGGGGGATTTTGCCCTACACAGCACCAGTTGGCCGCCGTATAGTTCACCCAATGGCGATGAGCATGCTTGCCACGAAGTTCCATGTCCCGGCCCCGCGGCGCCGAGCCGTCGCCCGCCCGAGGCTTGTCGAGCCTCTGTTTTCGGACTCGCATGAGGGTCGGAAGCTCACGTTGGTTTGCGCCCCCGCCGGCTTCGGCAAAACGACTTTGCTGAGCCAGTGGGTACTGCAAGTCCGGGCAGCGGAGCCCGGGGTGCGGGTTGCCTGGTTGTCACTGGACGCGGGCGACAACGACCCTGCCCGTTTCCTAACCCATCTCATTGCCGGAATGCATGGCGCGGATGCAGGACTCGGGTCAGGTGCTCAAGCGCTGCTCGACGCTACCCCGGCCGCGGCGGTGGAACCGGTCCTGGTTACACTCATCAACGACCTTTCTCGGGCGGAAACGTCCTTCATCCTCGTCCTCGATGACTACCACGCGATCGAAGCGCACGCTGTTCATGACGCGGTAACGTTCCTTCTCAATCATTCCCCGCCCCAACTGCACCTGGCCATCACAAGCCGCTCCGACCCTCCGCTTCCCCTGTCCCGCTTAAGGGCTCGGGATCAGATCACTGAACTGCGCGCGGCCGACCTCCGCTTTTCGACCAAGGAAACGGCGGCATTTCTCAACGAGTGCATGGGGCTGCGCCTTTCCGCCGAGGACATCTCCGCCCTCCAGGCCCGGACGGAAGGCTGGGCGGCCGGCCTGCAGCTCGCCGCGTTGTCCCTGCGCGGGCACGACGACGCGCCAGGCTTCATCAACGCCTTCGCCGGCAGCAACCGCTTCATCCTGGATTACCTAGTTGAGGAGGTACTTCAGCGCCAGCCTGACCATGTGCGAAGCTTCCTGATGCACACGGCCATCCTCGACCGCCTCTCGGGTCCACTGTGTGACACGGTCACGGGGCAGGGCGGCAGCAGTGCTGTGTTGGAGCAGCTGGAGAGGGCAAATCTGTTTGTTGTCCCCCTGGATGACCGGAGGCAGTGGTATCGCTACCACCACCTCTTTGCCGAAGTGCTCCGGGCCAGTGCCGTGCACGAGGAACCTGAGCTTCAGCAGTCGCTGCACCGGCGCGCCAGTGAGTGGTATCAGCACCATGACCTGCTGGAGGATGCCCTGAAGCATGCGCTGGCGGCTGGGGACTTCGAACGGGCGGGGGCTCTGTTGGAGGCGGCGCTGCCGGCCATCCGAAGGAGCCGGCATGATGCAACCCTGCGCGGCTGGTTGACCGCGCTTCCCGACCATGTCGTGCGGGCGAACCCTGTGTTGAGCGTGTTTTTTGCGTGGATGATGCTCACAGCCGGTGACCTGGGCGCCGTCGAACAACGTCTCCAGGACGCTGAACGGGGACTCGCGGAGGCTTCCCGCGATGGGGAACCGACGCGTGATCGAGCCACCGGGCTGAATGCCGGGAGCGAGGAGTTCCGTGCCCTGCCGGTGACCATTGCCGTGTATCGGGCAGCGCTGGCGCAGGCAGTGGGGGATGTGGCAGGGACCGCCGCCCATGCCCGGCGCGCGCTGGAGCTATGCGGGCCGGGTGATCATCTGTCGCGGGCAGCGGCGGCAGGGTTCCTCGGGTTGGCCGCGTGGGCCCACGGTGATCTCGACACGGCAGTGCCGACCTTCGCCGACGTGGGCCCGAACCTGCATGCTGCAGGAAACATCGCCGACGAGCTCGCCAGCACCATGGTCCTGGCGGACATGTGGATGGCAAGGGGCAGCCTGCACCAGCCCCGGCGACTTCTGGAACAAGCCCTTACAGCCGCTGACACAGCAGGAATAGCTTCTGGTCCGCCGACGGCCGACCTCCACGTGGGAATCAGCGCCCTGCACTGTGAGTCCGGGGCGGTGGCTGCTGCAAAGGAACATTTGGAGGCGGGGATCGCGCTCGGCAAGGCGGCGTCGCTGCCGGAGAACCTGTACCGCCGATTCGTGGTGATGGCACGTCTTGAGCACCTGTCCGGAGATCCCGGCCGTGCCATCGGGCTGCTCGAGGAGGCCGAGCGGCGTTACCTGCGGGGGTTCTTTCCCGACGTCTGGCCGATATCTGCGATGAAGGCGCGGATCTTGATCGGGCAAGGGGCGCTGCGGGAAGCCGCCGACTGGGTCCGGGCACGGGACCTCACCGCCGATGATGAGCTGAGCTACCTGAGGGAATTCGAGCACCTCACCCTCACCCGTTTGCTCATCGCCCAACACGAAGCAGACCCGCCCAACGGCTCCCTCGATGACGCCTTCAACCTACTGGAGCGGTTGCTCCAAGCCGCCCAAACGGCCGGGCGTGGTGGCAGCGTCAACGAGATCCTCGTCCTGAAGGCAAGGGCTTACCAGGCAGAAGGCCGTATGGATTCCGCGCTCGAGGCCCTGGAACTGGCACTGAAGCGCACCCAAGCCGAAGGTCACGTTCGGTTGTTCCTGGATGAAGGCGCACCCATGATCGCCCTGCTGCACAGGGCCGCCGTCGAGCGTATCTGTCCCGGATATGTCAGCCAACTGCTCCACATTAACCCCGGGGAAACTTCCGGTCCCACCACCCCCGGGACGGATGCCCGCAGCGTCCCGCTTAGTGAGCGGGAAGTCCAGGTGCTCCGTCTGCTCGACTCGTCCCTGTCCGGTCCGGAAGTTGCCCGGCAGCTGTATGTCTCGCTCAACACACTTAGGACCCATACCCGGCACATCTTCGAAAAGCTCCAGGTGAGCAACCGGGCCGAGGCGGTCCGCCGCGCCCGCGAGCACGGGCTCCTCTAAAACGAACCAATCCCCGTCGAAAATCACCACCCCGGTCACCACATGTAGTGATGCTGTGACACCACACGCGTCCGTAGCTTTGGAACCGTACACGGCACCTGCCTCGGACCACCCAGCAGAAGGGAGCGCGGAAATGACCATCACCCCGTCCAAACTCAGCGGAGCTGCCGGCGTCGCCGCCATAGCCGCCGGGCTGCTGTACGGATCGATACAGTTCGTCCACCCGGCGGAGGAAGTCGCGAACGTCACCGGCAGCACCTGGGCCATCGTGCATTACCTGACGGTGGCGATGGGCGTCCTCGGCCTGGCAGGAATCACCGGAATATACCTTCGGCAGGTGAAGGAAACAGGCCTGCTTGGGCTGTCCGGCTTCCTCCTGCTCGCCCTGTTCTACCTGGCCACCACAGCGCACACCTATTTGGAAGCGTTCGTCCTGCCGCCCCTGGCCGAGCAGGCTCCGCACGTTGCAACGGACATCCTCGGTATTTTCAGCGGCGCCGCAGCGGACGGGAGCCTGGGCCCTCTGGAGGGGATCAGCACCTTCGCCTTCGCGGTTTACTTCCTCGGCGGGGTGACCTTTGGCATCGCCGTCTTCCGCGCCCGGATCCTCGCCCGCTGGGCGGGGATCCTGCTTGCCGTTGGATCAGTGTCTACCGCCTTGCTTCCGCTGTTTCCCCACGCGCTCGGACGCTTCGCCGCCCTCCCCGTAGGTATAGCCGTGGCCTGGCTCGGGTACTCACTGATCAGCACCCGCCAAGCAGCTTCTGAGCCGGCTACCGGGACGCCCGTCCCGGGTCATGGCCGCGCTGTAGCCAAGTGAGAATCAGAAACGGGATATGTGATGGACGGCAAGCAAAGGGCAGGGGCAACCCCTGTACCAGGGCGCAGGCCGGAACAACGTCCAACAGTACGTGCCGGGCTCCTCATCACTTGCCTGATCGCCCTGGGTCTCGTTCCCATCCTGGCGAACACGCTACGGCGCATCGCGCTTTCCCTGGGCACGGTCGAGGGGTTCACCGATAACGGAAGCCCTGATGTGCCTCTCCCGGTGGCCGTGCACGTCCTTACCGCGACCATTTTTGTGATTCTCGGGTCGTTCCAGTTCTCGCCGGGTTTCCGGCGTCGCAAGCCGGTCTGGCATCGGATAGCCGGGCGGGTTCTGGTCGTGGTGGGGATGCTGGTGGCCCTGTCGGGTCTTTGGCTGAACCAGTTCGTTTCCTTCCCTGCCGGGTCGGGGGAACTGCTGTACGTGTTCCGTTGGCTGGCCGGTCTGGGTATGGCGTTCTGCATCGTCATTGGTTTCGCCGCAGTCCGCCGCCGGGACATCCCGCGGCACCGGCAGTGGATGATCCGGGCCTACGCCTTGGGGCTGGGGGCTGGCACCCAGGTATTCACCCTGGGCTTCGGTGAGGCGATCCTTGGGAAAACCGCGCTCAACGTGGCGCTTCTCAACGGGGCCGGCTGGGTGATTAATCTTGCCGTGGCCGAATGGGCTATCCGCCGACAAAGGCCGCGGGACCCGGCTGCCCGTGAATCAACGCAGGTCCGCGTACCATGACCGGCTACACGGCCGCGGGGCAGGAAACCGGCCACTATGAGCTCCGGGTCGAAGGGCACCTCGATGATCACTGGGTGGAATGGTTCGAGCACCTCGAACTCACCCGGGCAACTGACGGCACGACATCCCTCCGCGGTCCGGTAGCGGACCAGGCCGCACTGCACAGTCTCCTCACCAAGGTCCGTGACCTGGGCCTGGTCCTCATCTCCGTACGAATGATCACCGCCTCAGCCGGTGATCGCTAACAGCCGCCGTGTACCAGTTTTGGCAACAAAACTTTGCCGCCGCCGCACAGCGGCGCACCCTCAGGAATGAACGTCCCCCAGTTTTCGGGACAAATGAACAAGGAGCCTGAAAATGCCATCACCCGCAACGTCCAAGCCCGTCCCAAAGACCGTGTCGGAAGCGGCGGAGGAGCTGTCCCTGCTGCGTCTGTATCTGTTGCGCGCCGGTTACCTGTTGATGGCGCTCGGCCTGGTGATCACGCGATGGCCACTGCTGATTGGGCATGATGCGTCCTGGCCGCTGATGGACGGGGTGGTGGTGTGCATGCTCGTCGCGCAGTCCCTGCTGTTCTTCCTCGGTGTCCGTTACCCGGTGAGAATGATCCCGATCCTGCTGTTCGAAATGACCTGGAAGGTGATCTGGCTCAGCACAGTGGCGCTGCCGCTGTGGCTCGCCGGTGAGCTCAACGGCGCCACCGCCACTGTCGCGGCCAATTGCTCCCTTGTCGTGATCGTCCTGATCATCCTTCCCTGGCCGTACCTGGTCCGCCGCTACGTGACCGGACCCGGTGACCGCTGGCTGCCCCAGCCCCGCTGACACCCGAACCCGCCTCTTTTCACCAGGAGAAATTTCACCATGATTACCGTTGATCCCGGGACCGCGAAGGCACCGTTGGTGTCCCACCGGTCGACCTCGCTGGCCGCCGGTGTGCTGTACCTCCTCACATTTGTGTCCATTCCTACGCTCTTCCTTTATGACCGTGTGAAAACAGACCCGGCTTACATCACTGGTCCTGGCCCTGACACTTCTGTCGTCGTCGGCGGGCTGTTGGAGGTCATTGTTGCCCTGGCCTGCATCGGAACCGGCGTCGTGCTGTACCCGGTGGTGAAGCAACAGAACCAAGGGGTCGCGCTCGGGTTCGTCGGGACGCGGATCCTGGAGGCAGGGGCCATTTTCGCCGGGGTCGTGGCGCTCATGTCGATCGTCACCCTCCGCCAGGCAGGCGCCGGAGAGGACGCGCTGATCACCGGTCAGGCGCTGCTGGCCCAGCACGCCTGGACCACGCTGCTGGGACAAGGTTTGATCCCTGCGTTCAACGCACTGCTGCTCGGCTCACTCATGTACAAGTCCCGTCTGCTGCCCAGGATACTTCCGGTCTTCGGGTTCATCGGGGCGCCGCTGCTCATCGCCGGGGCCGTCGGCGTGCTCTTTGGCCTCTGGGGTCCGGTATCGCCGCTGACCGGATTCGGTGCCCTGTTCCTGGCCATCTGGGAATTCGGAATGGGCATCTGGCTGGTCGCCAAGGGATTCAACCCCGACGCCGTCACCATGCTCACCGCAAAAGGTACCAGCACGGGAGGGGGGACGGTGCGATGAAAGCTGCCGTGTACCGCCGTTTCGGCGGCCCGGACGTGGTCCGGCTCGAGGAACAGCCCAAACCCACACCCGGGCGCGGCGAGCTGCTGGTCAAGGTCCAGGCAACCACTGTCAGCGCCGGTGACTACCGGGCCCGGACCAAACACGTTCCGAAAGGGCTGAAGCTTCTCAGCTCGCTCACCCTCGGGTTTATCACCCCGCGCATCCCGGTGCTGGGCATGGACATCGCCGGCATCGTAGAATCAGTCGGTCCCGACGTCACCCGCTTCAATCCCGGTGACGAGGTGATCGCGATGCTGGGCGGGACGTTCGGCGGCCACGCCGAATACGTCACCATCCCCCAGGACGGGGCCGTCACAGCAAAGCCGGCGAACCTGACGTTCGAGGAAGCCGCGGCGCTGGTCTTCGGCGGGATCACCGCCCAGGCGTTCCTCGGCAGGACCAGCCTGGGTCCGGGAACGGCGGTGCTTGTCAACGGGGCCTCGGGCGCCGTCGGGACCGCGGTCGTGCAGCTCGCCAACCTCGCAGGTGCCCACGTAACGGCGGTGTGCAGCGGCGCCAACGCCGACCTGGCCCGTTCCCTCGGCGCAGGGACGGTGATCGACTACACCAGGGAAGACTTCACCCAGGCAGCGGCTGCCTACGACGTCATCGTGGACTGTGTCGGCAACGTCCCGTTCCGGCAATTGCAGCCACTGATCAAACCCGGGGGAGCCCTGCTGTCCGTCATAGCCGACCTCACCGGACTTCTGGCCGCGGGTCTGCGCTCACGCCGGACCGGCACGCACATCACCGCCGGCAACGTCCCGTTCACCGCCGCTGACCTCGCCCGAATCGCACAGCTGGCAGAGACAGGACAGTTCCGCCCCGTCATCGACCGCGCGTTCGACTTCACGGACATCGCGCAGGCACATCGGTACGTGAGCACAGGCCGGAAAAGAGGCAACGTCGTCGTGCGGATCGCTGTTCCGTCCACGCACCAGCCGACGGGCGAAAGCAGGTGACGGCTTTCCATCCTGGCAGCCCTCAAAGTGCCGTGAACCTATACTGGGCTCGCACGGCCAGGAGCCAGTCAAGCAAGGCAGAGTACATGGCAACACGCGGACCCCACACTGTTCGGGACCGCCCTAAGCACCGAGGACGCACATGACACAACTTGCAGCGGGAATCGCGCAGTTCACCGTGACTCAGAAGCTCACCCTGATGGTGAACCGGTATGACATACGTTCCGTGACCGGAGACGGACAACCCGGGCACTTGCTTGCCGTCGCTCAGCAGAAGCGGGCCGCTTTCAAGGAGCAGGTGACGTTTTACCAGGACGAGTCAAGGACCTTGCCGCTTTTCTCCTTCAAGGCCCGTCAACGACTTGACCTCGGGGCGACGTACGACGTGCTGGACGCCAATGGACAATTGCTTGGCAGCTTCCGGAAAGACTTTGGCAAGTCGCTGCTGCGGTCGACGTGGCACCTGGAAGCGTCCGGGCTCAAAGTCACCGGGCGTGAACGCAGCCTCGGGGTCGCCATCGTCCGGCGCATATGGGAAGCGACGCCGATTGGTGATGCGATCCCTTCGCCCTTCCGTTTCCACTTCGACTTTGTCGACCCGAACGGAGAAGTGCTTATGACATCAGAACGGGGGCGGTCCCTGCGCGACCGCTACCTCGTCACCCTTCCAGGCGCACGACTCGATGGGCGGGTTGCGGCGGCGATGGCAGTCGCGCTGGATGCTCTCCAGTCCCGATAGAGCCGTCAAAACGATGGGAAGACGCTATGCCGCCCCCAGCGGGCATGTGGTTTCACCGGGCCGGGAGATTTGGGCGGCTGAAGCTTCGAGGGGGAGGTTGTCGCCTTACGGAGACCAATTGGTCTTAGGCATGCCGGTCATTTCGGCGCTGATATTCCATAGCTGTGCTGCCGTTGCCTGGTCGTAGCTGGCGTTGGAGGAGCGGCGGGGCCCGCGCCGGGCGAAGAACCGCCCGCTGACGTCCGTGAAGCCAGGAGCGGAGGCCAGATGGATTGTGGTTCTAGCGCCTTGGTCTGCTGTGAGCATGAAGGGCCGCAGTAGCGGGACGAGCAGCCGCTGGGCACGTCCGGGGTCCTCCGCGCCGAACCCTGTGCTCACCAATCCCGGGTGGAGGGCATTGGCTGTTACTGGGGTGCCTTGCAGCCTTCTGGCCAGTTCGTAGGTGAACAGGAGGTTCGCGAGTTTGGACTGGTTGTAAGCCGTGGCCCCGGAATAGGAGTGCGCGCCCTGAAGGTCATCAAAGTTGATGCGCCCCATGGCCTCCGCATTGGAGGACACGGTGATCACCCGTGCTTTCCCACTGAGGTGCAGCCGCTCCAAGAGCAGGTTGGTGAGGAGGAACGGTGCGAGATGATTCAGGGCAAGGGTGTGCTCGATTCCGTCTGCTGTCGTGTGGCGGGTGTTCCAGTACCCTCCGGCGTTGTTGATCAGGACATCGATGCGGGGGAGGGCGGTCAGTAGTTCATTTGCGAGCCGACGTACGCGGGCTTGGGAGGACAGGTCGGCAACGACGGCGTCTACATTTCCGCCGGCTGCTTCGCGGATCGTTTCGGCGGCTTCTTCGGTGCGTTCCGGGTCGCGCCCAACGATGATGACGTGCGCTCCCATCAGGGCCAGGCCATGGGCGGTCGCCCTGCCGATCCCTCCGGTGGCGCCGGTGACGACCACTGTTTTGCCGTGCATTGCGCGGCTTCGACGCTGCTTCATGATTGTGCTCGTTCCGGGCGGGGCTGACTGGGGCTGGTGTAGCTCAGGAGTGTTTCTGCGATGGCCTGGTCCAGGGGAGTGGCGGTGACGCCCAGCCTTGTGGTGATTTTGCTGCTGTCAACGATGAAGGGTTCTTCGAACTGGTACTGCATTTCGAGCAGTTCACGAACGACCGCGCTGGTGAGGGCCATGGCGCGCAGGATAAATGGTGGGACAGTCCGGATCCTGGTGCTGGGCTGTCCGGCCTTGCGGTAGATGGTGTCAACCAGTGCCTGGGTGCTGCGGGTTTGGGGGTCGTTGGGCAGGTGCCAGATGTCGCCGGGCCCGTCCGGGTGTTCGCCCAGGACTGCGAGGCCTTCACCAATGTCAGGGATGTACGTATAGGTGTGCGGCTGGTGCCGGTCGCCCAGAACTGAGCTGGTTTTCCCGGCCAGGGCTGCGGGGAAGACGCGGTCGCCAAGGTTGGACTGCGCTCCGCCGCGGGGTCCGAAGTAATCCGAGGCGCGGCCGATGGCAACCTCGAGGCGGCCAGCCTGGTGGGCGCGCAGGAGTTCATCCGCCATGTCGACGCGAAGCCGGCCCTTGCCCGTGTGGGCATTGTTGGGTCGGTCTTCGGTCAGTGGACGTCCTGCGGGACGCCCGTACATGTAGACGTTCTCCATGCTGACCAGCCGGGCGCCCGTGGCTTCAGCGGCCGCCAGCACGCCCGCCTGCAACGCGGGAAAACGCGCGCCCCACTGATGGTAGGGCGGGTTCATCGTCTGATAGACGACGGCGGCACCCCGGGCTGCGTGGGCGGCGAAGACGGGGTCGGCGGCGTCTCCGGCGACAACTTCGACGTCGTTGGGTACCTGCGCTGTGCCGGAGCGGTTGACCATCCGGACGGTGCTGCCCCGGCGCCGGAGGGAGTCCAAGGTGGCCAGTCCAATGGCGCCCGTGCCGAAGATGACATGCAGACCGGGAGTCATGAGTGAACCTTTGCCGTGGTTGGGGTAATGCTGGGCTGCCTGGACGCTGCGACGGGCAGCAGGCGGTTCAGGAGGAGGCCGGTGATGGCGGTGACGAGGACGGCGCCGCTGGCGCCGAACACGATGAACTGCTGATCGACGGCGATTTTGGCCAGGGTGGTGACGGTCCATCCGAGGCTCCACAGGGCAGGCATGGCCGCTGCCCAGAGCCAACGGCGCTGACCCAGTTGCCGGGGCAGGGCAAGTGCCTGGGCGACACCCAGGATGAGGCCGTTGAGCGCTCCCATCAGGGCAAGGTCAGGAAGGGCGGTGCGGTAGCCGATTGTCGCGGAGCCCAGGGCCAGCCCCGCACTCATGCCCAGGACGCTCGCCGTGATCCAGCTGACTGGCCGGACCCTGTGGCTGCTGGTCAGTGCCTGCCCCGAGCCGATGATGAGTCCGGCGATGGCCCCGCCGATGACCGCGGAGAGCGGGTCATCGATGCGGCCGGTGATGAGGGTGCCGGCGTAGCCTCCCACCGGCAGTGCCAGGAAGCTCGTCGTCCATAACAGCCAGGCCCGGACAGCGATTGCCCGTGGAGTCTTCATGCGGGTCATGGTGTCAGTTCCTTAGGCAACGCCGTGAAGGGCCGGGAAGACCGCGCGGCGGTAGCGGGGCTTCCCGCCGCTGATCGCTTGATCAAGATGGTGATGCCCAGGGCGGCGATCCAGAGGCCCCAGCCGGTGCTGCCGAGCAGGCCGGCGAGGTCCCAAACGGGAAATCCGGGCACGGCGGTGGCAAGGATGTCGCCCTGGTTAAGCAGATAGATGCTGCTGGTGGCCAGGCCGGCGGCGCCGATCCACCGGGGAAGAATGCCGCTGCGCAGGATCATGATGCTGACAACGACCGACCAGCCGATCATCAGCAGTTGGCCCAGGTGCTCACCCAGCAGCGCCCCGCCAAACTGGTGCTGCGCCGTCCAGGCAGCGGACACCGCCGCCCGTGTTTGCCCGTCACCTGTCGGGTAGGTGCTTGCCAGTGCCGGGACGACGAACACCCAGCGCAGGAACCCAATGAGGGACAGGAGCACAGAGGCAGCTCCGGCATAGGTGGCCACCTTCAACGCCGGGTTCCCTTGCAGGCCGAGTGCTGCCGGCAGGAGCAGGACCGGTATGGCAAGGAGCCCGTAGGTCCAGGCCGCGGCGAACCAGGCCCAGATGAGGGCGGGGCCGCCGGCGGTAAAGGCAGGCAGCACCACCTCCGCCGGCTCCCGGAGAACGTCCGGCCAGTCGAACATCATCGACAGGGCTGTCGCCGCTGCCGCGAACGCCAGGGCACTGAGGGCAAAAAGCCCGCCGGTAGCGATACGGAGTTGTGTGCTGGCGCTGGTCTTCATGGCGGTCTCCCTGCCTATTCTGTACGGCGTACAAATTGGACGCTGTACAAATAGTGTACGCTGTACAGAAGGAAGTCAAGAGAGGAATTAATGACGCAGGCACGCACATCTAAACCGGGGCCACGCAGAACCCTGACAGAGGGCGCCATCATGGAAGCGGCCCTTGATCTCCTTGACGAAGGGGGTGTTAGTGCAGCTTCGGTGCGGGGGATCGCTGCCCGGGTTGGCGTCGCCCCGAACGCCGTCTATACGTACTTCCCCGACAAGGCGGCCGTGGTGAAGGCCATTGTTGAGCACCTGCTGGGCCAGGTGGACCTGGCAGTATTCTCGAACCGCAACGTTCCGTGGCGCCAGCGCATTGAATCCCTTGCGCTGGAACTGCGGGATCGGCTGACCGCCCACCCGGGAGCGGTGAACCTGATGATCGGGGGACCTATGGACGGCCCGCGGGCTCTTGCCCTGAACGAGCACCTGATGGAAACTCTTCGGGATTCCGGGCTCGACGCCGGCGAGGCTGCGAAGGCGTCCTACCTGCTGATCGTCTACGTCTTCGGCGCAATAGCCCTTGAGACGGCCGAACAGGGTGATAGGCCCAGGGAAACGCCGGAGGACGAAAGGATTGCCTCCCGCCTGGCGGGGTTCTCGGCGATACCTGTCAGCAGTTATCCTCTCTCCGCCGGAGCAGCAGGAATCATGGCCGAGTACGTCTCGACCCGGCAATACACCTGGGGACTACACAAGATTTTGGACGGGGTCACTCGGGAATGAGACGGAGGCTTCGCTACCTCCACGTACAGCGGATTGGCCGGAAGGGTTGCACTCACCGCCCTGCCTGTCCGCGCCGGGCTGACACCGGAGCAAGGGTAGGAAAGTGCGGGGTGCTCTCACTTCCGATGCGAAGCATCAACCCCGCGCCGCATCGGTGCCCCTGAGTCATGCATGGGCATGTCAAGGACCCCAACAACGGCCAGATTCACCATGTGAGTCATCACATGTGGTGATGGCCCGTCACCAAGCCACTCGGTAGCTTCAAAGCGTCCCGACACCATTGGGGCACAACGATTCTCCTAAGACTCGTTGTTGTTGATAGCCAACAGACAAGAGCCTCAAATGTCCTCGAATTTCCAGGTGCTGCTACCAGCAGCACTGATCAAGGTCTTCGCAGTTGCCGGTTTCCTCTCCGCGACCATCCTTGTATTGAACGCAGCCAAGCGTTCCGGGATCATTCCCACAACACCCTTCACCCAGCTGGCGGCACCGGTCGCCCAACTTGCCGCCATTGGCCTGGTCATCGGAATCTATCTCGTCATTTCACCGAAGGCCGACATTCTTGGAATTGTCGGGGCCACACTGTCCGTCGCCGCCCTCGCAGGCCTCGTCGGCGTAGAATTTGTCCTCAATCTTGTCTTTCCCTACCTTGACCAAGACATCATTGCCGTGCTGCGACAGGGCCCGCTTGCAATAGCCCTAACCGCAGTCTCACTACTTTTCCTGGTCGGCACGGTGATCTTCATGCTCACGCTCTGGCGAACCTCAACCGCGCCAAGAGGCGCAATTCTCCTCTACACCGCCGGCACCATACCCATCGCCTTGCGTGCATTGTTCCCCGAAACTGTCCTTCAAATCGGGCTGATCGCGCTGGCCGCAGCCATCTCCTGGCTCACCATATGGATGCTTCGGAACATTCCCAAGGAAACGGAAAGTGAAGCTGCCGAACGAAATCCAGTGGCAGACGCTAATGCGAGCTGATCGAGAGCCGGACGAGAACCACGAGGAGCCAACTATGAAGACCAACCGCCACGCTCTCGTCTTCGGTGCAACCGGCTTCATCGGCAGATGGCTCACCAAGGAGTTGCTCGACCAGGGCATTCCCACAACCGCCGCACTCCGCAACATCAACCGCCTCCCGTCACTTCGCGAGTGGCTGACCGACCGGAGCACCAACGTTGACTTGCTGGACGTTGAACACGCCGATCTGGCATCCAAAGACATAGGGCTGACCGGCCTCGACTTCAGCCATGTCAGCGAAATATACAACGTCGCCGGCGCCTACGCCTTTGGGATGAGCCCGGACACCGCCCACGCCGCAAACGTTGAGACATCACGACGCGTCGTTGAATTCGCCGCCACAATGCCCAACGTGCGGCTCATCCACCTATCCGGATACCGGGTCGGGGGACAAGACCCCGCATCCGTCCCCTGGTCCGAACAGAAGCGCAAGCAACAGTACAAGCGCTTGGGCGCCTACGAGGCATCAAAAGTCGAAAGTGACGCCGTAGTGAAATCCAGAGCAGGGGAACTTGGCGTGTCGCTGACGATCGCCAACCCGGCCTCCGTTATCGGGCACTCCAACACGGGCGAGTCCGACCAGACCCTAGGCCTTGGCACAACTGTCCTCGAGGCAAACTGCCCGCCCTGCCCGGCAATTCCCGTACTTTCGTGCCGGTTGTCACCGTGGACTACCTGGCCCGGTTCATGGTGCTGCTTCCCCCGCAGGACGAAACTCATGGGAAGTCCTACTGGATCCTGGACGACAACACCCCCGCACTACCGGAACTGCTGCACCTGATTGCCCGGCACCATGGGGTGAAACCCCCACGTCTCCGCATCCCGATAAGCATCGTGAAGCTGCTACCCCGCGCCATCAGCAAAGCAGACCCTGAGACGTTGAGCTTCCTCTCACCACAGAGGTACCCAACCGGTCCCGCGAACCGGTTCGCGGAACACCACCGACTCATGCAGCCCGAGATCAAAACCGTGTTGACGCGATGGAGCGAATACCTGACCGCAGGCAAGGCTGGATAGGCGGGCCACCCTTCGCATCGCTACCGCATGATGAGGAGGTCTCTGGGAGTCCTCGACGCCCCCTCACTCGTCCGAGCCTGGCCTCGAGCCCGTGGCCGCAGCGTGGAAAGCCGGGGGAAGGTCAGGGACGTCCCCGTGGGCTTGCTGGTTGGAGTGCATGCCGCCGCGTTAAACCCGGCCGACCGGCACACCCTGCGAGGGGACCCGCGCGTCGCGCGGCTTACGTGCGAAGTCGGGCTCAGGAGGCACCGGCGCCCGATCAGAGAGAAGGCTCCGTGTCCGTTGCCTGTGGGCGAATGTTTCCCTAGACTCCACTGACAGGGATGGCAGCGGAGGGCGGAATGACTGACGACCAGAGGACCGCGCGGATCTTCGGAGTGCTGTTCATCATCACGTTCCTCACCTCGATTCCTGCGGCGCTTCTGTTTGTGCCGGTTCTCGAAGACCCTGCTGGCTACCTCGCGGGTGGCGGGAGTGACACGCAGATCTATCTGGCCGCCTTTCTGGAGTTTCTGCTGATCATCTCAAACGTCGGAACAGCCGTCGTGCTCTACCCGATCGTGAGGCGCCGCTACCAGACGCTCGCGATATCCTTTGTCGCCGCTCGAATCATGGAGAGTGTTTTCATTGCATCTGGGATCATGTTCGTGCTCGCGATCGTCGCCCTGCGCCACGAGGCTCCCGCGGCAGCCGACGTCGCTGTCTCATTAGCAGCGCTGAAGGACTTGTCCTTCTTATTCGGCCCAGGACTTGTCGTCCCCATCGGGAACGGCCTGATACTCGGCTACCTGATGTACCGCTCCGGCCTCGTCCCGCGGCGCATGGCCTGGTTCGGTCTCATCGGAGGGCCACTGCTCCTGATTGGGCAGCTTGGCGTGCTCTTCGACTTGTGGGAGGCAGGAAGCGTGGCGCGCGTTCTTGTCGTGCCGGAGGCCATCTGGGAGCTATTCGTCGGCTTCTACTGCGCTTTCCGGGGGTTCAGGCGGGATAGTCCGATCCTTGCCCGCGAGCCATGACTCCCGAGCCCACACCGGGTCCACGCCGCCCGTCGGCCCGGTCGACCGATGCCCTCCCCAGGCGGTGGCAACAGCTGCTCGCTCTGTCCGGTTTCGCGTTTGCAGTACTCCTCCTCCTCGGTTGGTTCCTGAGCGGTGGCAACACGCCGGACTACACGGCCACCGACGAGGACTGGAGGACCTGGGCGGGCGAAGTTGGGCCCAGGAGCGGCATCGGTGCGTGCCTCATCCTTTTTGGAGGCGTCGCGTTCTTGCACTTCGTGGCGACCATTCGAAGCACACTGGGGAGCGCGGAGCCGACCGTTCGCTCGTCCGGGACATTAGGTTACGCGGCGTTCGGGGGGGCTCTCGTTGGCATCGCGGGCATCGGCATGGCGCTCGTTAATGTCGCATCCGCGACCAGTGCGGGTGCCGACGCGGATCCGGTCGCCATTAGAGCGGTGGCAACCGCGTCCGCTGGCCCGTACCTGGTTGCCGCGATGGGCTTTGCCGCCTTCCTAGGTGTACTGAGTCAGGACGTTGGTTACAGGCGTGAATAGGTGAAGACCTCTTAGGTTGGTGGTTACCACACACAGCCAACGACTAAGAGGTCTTCATGATCCACCGTAATGCCCGTCTGACCCCGACCGGTAGGCGCATCCTCGTCGAACGT
>NZ_QRGQ01000056.1:0-301 GCF_003367205.1 Arthrobacter sp. RT-1 | reverse complement strand
CCCTCCCGGGGTACTTTTCACCTTTCCCTCACGGTACTGGTCCGCTATCGGTCATTAGGGAGTATTTAGGCTTATCAGGTGGTCCTGACAGATTCGCACGGGATTTCTCGGGCCCCGTACTACTTGGGATACTCTCACAGGCGGTACAAAACATTACGGTTACGGGGCTAACACCCTCTCTGGCCGGCCTTTCAAAACCGTTCACCTATGCACGCACATCACACCCCACCAGCCCGGCAGAACTGGTATGGAAAGTCCCACAACCCCGACCATGCAACGCCCGCCGGCTATCACACATGGA
>NZ_QRGQ01000055.1:0-301 GCF_003367205.1 Arthrobacter sp. RT-1 | reverse complement strand
GGGTATCTGGCCACGGTGGCCACCACCTCGCTGTTCGCCTACGCCGCCCGACGCCGGGACTCACCCAGGCGCTAGGGTCACCTCCGCAGCCCCAGCCCAACCAGGTAGCACTAAGTGTCGTTTTGATGGCTCATAACGGCAGTTACTGCTCCCTACTTGGGCGGGTAGGACGGGGGTTAGTCGCGGGCGTTGAGCCGGGCCAGCAGCAGGGCCTCGGCCAGGATGGCGTTTTCGAAGTCACCCAGATGGATGGACTCGTTCGCGCCGTGAGCGCGGGAGTCGGGGTCCTCGGCGCCGGTGA
>NZ_QRGQ01000054.1:0-301 GCF_003367205.1 Arthrobacter sp. RT-1 | reverse complement strand
AGAGTCTCGGGAAGTGGCCTGGCAGTAACCATGGCACCAAGTGTGCACCCCCAAAGGAATACCTTCTGGAGTTATCCACAGGTATAGGCGCACCCACCCAACCCGGGGTCAGATCCGGCCCGAAGAGACCCGGTTTTTGGGCCAGATCTGCCCCCGCGTTGCAGTTAGAGCCCCAGCCGGGCCACGGCTTCCTCCCGCATCTCCACCTTGCGGACCTTCCCGGACACCGTCAGGGGGAAGCTGTCCCGGACCTCCACATAGCGGGGGATCTTGTAATGCGCCAGGTGCCCGCGGCAGAACC